>CAIWRU010000205.1 GCA_903915155.1 uncultured Mucilaginibacter sp. | reverse complement strand
GTCTTTGGTCTCAGCAAAATGCAGTTGTTTATCTACCACTAAAACACCAATTACAAATACCTGTGCAATAACAAATTGTGATACAATTAATGATTTACGTAACCAGGCACTTCGCGTATTGGTGCCATTGCCCGTGGTTATATTTTTAAGCACCAACACCGGGCGGAACCTTGCAAGAATAAACGCCGGGTAAAGCCCGGCTGCCAGGCTTACAACAATAGTTAGCGCCAGCAAAAACACCCATACCAGCGGCTCCTTAAATAAATAACCTGCGTTCAGCCCATCAGGAATAAAACTGCCGAAAACTTTCAGCAAAAGCGGTAACAACCCTATGGACAATATGGCTGCTGTAAGCGTTAATAAAAATGCTTCAGACAGAAACTGTGCTATGAGTTGCCCCCTGCCACTGCCCAATGTTTTACGTATGCCTATTTCCCTGGCACGTTCCGAAGCATGGGCGGTAGATAGATTGATGAAATTGATAGCACCCAGCGCCAGTAAAAACATAGCCAGTATACTTAAATTACGAATGACACCCGGGTTAACGTTGCCGCCAAAATCAGGGTTGGTATGCACGTCGGCCAAAGCTTGAAGGAAGTGAACTGTTTTGGAATCGCCTTTCCCGGGCAAATGCATTTTAAAAATAGATTTGATCTCCCGGTTTACAGTAGCAGCCTGTACATTTGGCGACAATTTAACAAGCACTTGATTATCTGAATTTGTACTGCCCCATTGCTCGGCCTGGTAGGCTTTTTTAAGCGATGTATGATATACAGTAGGCAGTGAAATAAAGCACTGACGGTCAAAATCGCTATTGGTTGCCAGGTCGGCCACTACTCCTGTTACCGTTGTCCTCACGGTATCACTAAATGTTACCGTTCTGCCAACTATCTGGTCAATAGCTACGCCCGGAAAATATAATTTTGCCCTGCTTTCAGTCAATACCAGGTTGTAAGGGTTTTTGAAAGCCGAAGCGGCATGCCCCGCAAGCCAGCGGTGCGGGATGATTTTAAAATAGCCCTCGTCGGCAAATGCTATCCCCAATTGTTTTTTTAATTGCTTATCCGGTTTGCCTGCACTTTCGGGTATGGTTACCTTGGTATTCCAATCATTGTAATCGAACAAGGATGCTACTGTTTCCACGCCACCGGTATTTTGTTTCAGCGCTTCAGGAAAAGGCACGGGCACACCCTGGTTCTTCCAACCATCACCATCTGTTACTACTCGGTAAATACGCTCCCGGCCCGGCTCAAACCGATCAAAACTGTAATCGTATTTCACCATTATAAAAATAACCAAAGCGGCACTTATTCCTATGGAAAGCCCCAATATATTGATCACGGCGGTGAGCTTGCTTCTGCGAAAATAGCGTAAAGCGGTACGAATGTAATTTTTTATCATGGCGGGTAGTTGAATTTTAGCTAAAACTATTCAAATTGGTATTCAAGCAACATGCCAAATATATAACTTGTTTAAAATCAACTCACTAATATTATATTCAACTTAAAAGCTGTTCGAAAACGAACGCTGTATGTACGAAAACATGATGCGGGGTTTGCAATTCATCCCCCTAAAACAAAAAAGCCCCCGGTAAACCGGGAGCCTTCATACATAAACAATAAACATAAACCTAAGCTCTTCTTTACTTAAATACGCTATACACGTTTATAATTTTCCAGCCATTACCGGTGTTGGCAACGGTTACGTAGTTACTGCGTACAAAGCCGTTGTATTTCATATCAACTTTTACCACGCTTTGGTCAGCGTCGTTTTGTAAAATCTCAGTGTCGGTTGTGCAGTCTTGCTCAACATTTTTGTCGGCTTTCAAATAATCAAGCATTTGCTTTTTTGAAAAGCTCAATACGTTTTTTCCACGCAAAATGGTGAATTTTACTGTTGGGTCGAGCACTTCGTTCATCCCTGCGGCTTTACCGCGGGTCATGGCATCAATATAAGTGTTGATAGCAAAGTTTTTTGACATGTTTTCTTCATCGGTATGGATTGTTGCTTTAGCTGCTGTGCAAACTGTGAATAAGGCAACACCGATCATTAATGTTCTCAGCGTTTTCATAATATTTTGATTTAATTTCAATAATAAGTTTTATACCTATAAGACTTGCTCCCATGCAATACGTTACAGCTTTTTATATAAATTATTTACATTTAACAAGCTTTTAACATTTAACACAATATACGGCAATAAAAAAGCCTCCACATGGGTGAAGGCTTCCATTATTGATGCACTAAAAGCTTATTTGGTGGTGCTTGTTACATTGGTAATAACCCAACCGGTAGTACGGCTTAATGTTAACACATCCGAACGTACAAAACCATCATATTTAAAATCAACTTTTATTTTCTGCGTGTTTTCATCATCCTGGATCACGGTGGTTGAAGTATTAAGCGGTGCACCGCCGGTTCCGTTCTTTGTTAAAAAATCAAGGAAGGTATTTTTATCAATAGTGGTAATATTCTCTCCGCGTTTGGTATTAAATTGCATATCGTTGTCAAGCACATTGTCAAGGCCCTGGGTCTTTCCGTTGGCTATGGCATCAATGTAAATATTCACTACATCAGTTTTTGTTATTTTTTTTGTGGCTGCATTAGCTGTTACTCCTACAAATAGGAAAGCCAAAACGGCGATAGTTAATTTTAAGGTTTTCATGATCTTGATTTATTTAATAGATTTATGCCCATATGACGCCCGTGGCATTCGATGTGTTACAAGAAAAAGCGCCTTTATTTATCATTTAACATTATACCAGGCTTTTAAATGGTTGAGTTTACCACCATTATTTTACAGTTTGCCGACCAGGGCGAAAAGACCGGCTGGACCTATATTGAAGTGCCTGCCGATATTGCACAGCAGCTAAACCCAGGCAACAAAAAATCGTTCCGTGTGCGGGGGATGCTGGATGGTTTTGCGGTTGCGGGTATGGCGCTTATGCCTATGGGCGAGGGTAATTTTATTATGGCCCTTAAAGCCGAAGTGCGGAAAGGCATACGTAAAAGCGCCGGTGCCATGCTGCAGGCCCGGCTTGAAGTTGATACCGATTACAAAGTTGAAATACCCGCCGAGCTACAGGACTGTTTTGATTTTGAACCCGATGCTTTGGAATTTTACAACAGCCTTCCTAAATCACACCGCGAATATTTTTTAAAGTGGATAAACGATGCCAAAACCGCTGAAACCCGTAACAAGCGCATTGTAAATACGGTTAATGCGATGTTGCGCAAGTGGGGGTATAATGTAATGATAAGGGAGATGAGGAAAGAGTAAGTTACAATTTGCGCTTTTTAGGGTTTTGCCTGTTATCGAATATAGAAATTATTAAGATATCCTGTTTAAGCACCCGGAAAAAGATAGAGGTTTGAGGTGATAATACGCAACGGCGTATGTTTTTTCGTTTTAAAAATATTGGGAAATGTTCCGGTGACCGTTGAATCCTGGTTACCGCTTTATTAATTTGTTCTTGAATCCTAAGAGCGATTTCTTCGCCCCATTCATTATATAAATATACAGTGAGTTTCCTGTTTTCCTCTAAAGATCTATCTGACCACTTTAAATCTTTATCGGGCATTTTTTTTACGCAATCCTTCTATGGTTTTATTCATTTCAGCCATTACATATTCATGCGTATGTACCCTTCCAGCTTCCGAATCAGCAATACCTGCTTTTATTCCTTCAATTTCTGCTTCAGAAAGGTCACCCCAATCCTCATCATCTTCACCTACATGAAACTTCAACCCCATCTTACCCAGTACCGCTTCCAATGCGGGCAGGTCCTTTTTTTTATCTATTTCTATTGTCACCGTTGTCATACTACCAAATTTACTAAATATTTATAATAAACAATATTGAGTAACGGTCACATTCTTCACAATATACGCCAGATGTTCAAAAAATCTGCCCACCTGCACATCCGCACATCTGCACATTATCTATATATTTACCCATCCATAATTTTTACAGCTAATAATGAGCGAAGATTTAACACCGAACGATATACCAGCAAATAGCGAAGAAAAATTACACAACATTACCTCCCTTGACGGCCTGTACGAAAACTGGTTCCTTGACTATGCATCGTATGTAATACTCGACCGCGCCGTACCACATATAAACGATGGTTTAAAGCCTGTACAGCGCCGCATTTTGCACTCGCTAAAGGAGATGGACGACGGGCGCTTTAATAAGGCTGCCAACGTTATTGGTAACACCATGAAGTACCACCCGCACGGTGATGCTTCCATAGGTGACGCCATGGTGCAGATAGGGCAAAAAAACCTGCTGATAGACTGCCAGGGCAACTGGGGTCATCCTATCACCGGTGACTCAGCTGCAGCTCCCCGTTATATCGAGGCGCGTTTATCAAAATTCGCGCTTGATGTAGTTTTTAACCCCGATACTACCGTTTGGCAAGCCAGTTATGACGGCCGTAACCGTGAACCCATTACGCTTCCTGTCAAATTCCCATTATTGTTGGCACAGGGCGCCGATGGTATTGCCGTAGGTTTGGCCACTAAGATATTACCGCATAATTTCATTGAGTTGCTTGATGCATCCATCGCGGTGCTAAAGGGTGAGAGGCCAAACCTTATGCCCGATTTCCCCACTGGTGGTTATGCTGATGCTACTGCCTATAATGAAGGCCAGCGGGGCGGCAAAGTACGAATTAGAGCAAGGATCATTGAGCGAGACAAAAAAACACTGGTTATTACAGAGATTCCTTTTTCTACAACATCTGGCGGGTTAATTGATAGCATTATTAACGCCAATGAAAAGGGTAAGATCAAAATAAAAAAGATTGAAGATAATACTACCTGGGATCCGGAAATAATCATTCATCTTGCTCCAGGTATATCTCCTGACGTAACTATCGACGCGTTATATGCTTTTACCGATTGCGAATTATCCATATCGCCCAACACCTGCGTAATACAGGATGATAAGCCGCGCTTTATGAGCGTGAACGATATGCTTTCGGAAAGCACGCACTTTACCCGCGAGCTGCTGAAACAGGAATTACAGATAAAGCTAAAGGAACTGATGGAGAAGATATTCTTCAGTTCGCTGCTTAAAATATTTATACAGGAAGGGATGTACAAACACCCTGACTATGAAGGTTCATCAAATTTTGAACAGGTGCTTGAAGTGCTGAACAAATTGTTCGAACCGTTCTTCCCGCAATTTTACCGCGAGATACTGCCCGATGATTACAAAAAGCTGATCGATAAGCCGATGAGCAGCATCACCCGCTTTGACGTAAAGAAAACGGATGAACAGATAAAGAACCTGGAAAATGAAATAAAAACGGTAAAACATCACCTGAAACACCTTACCGATTACACCATTGATTGGTTCACCAAACTAAAAGAGAAATATGGCAAGGGCCGCGAGCGCAAAACCGAGCTGCGCACATTTGATAAGGTTGAAGCAGCACAGGTGGCATTGGCTAATGTTAAGCTATATGTTAACCGGGAGGATGGGTTTATTGGCACAGGACTTAAAAAGGACGAATTTGTTGGCGATTGTTCTGATATCGACGAGATCATCGTTTTCCGTGCCGATGGCAGGTGTATTATAACCAAGGTGCAGGATAAGGTTTTTGTTGGTAAAGAGATCATCCATGTAGCTGTGTTCAAGAAAAATGATGAACGCACCGTATATAACATGATTTATAAAGACGGTACCAGCGGCGTTAGCTATATTAAACGCTTTGCGGTTACCGGCGTTACGCGCGATAAGGAATACGACCTTACCAAAGGTTCTAAGGGATCGAAAACATTATATTTCAGCGCTAATCCTAATGGCGAGGCGGAGATCATAAATATACAGCTTAAGCCGCACTCAAAACTTAAAAAACTACAGTTCGACGAAGATTTTGCAGGGATAGCGATCAAGGGCCGTGGATCAATGGGTAACATTGTAACCAAATACCCGGTTAAAAAAATCGTATTGAAAAGTAAGGGTATTTCAACCTTATCGGGACGAAAGATATGGTATGACGAGATATTGAAGCGTTTAAACGTGGATAGTCGCGGAAAGTACCTGGGCGAATTTGACGGCGACGACCGCATACTTTCGGTGATGAGCAACGGCATTTATGAGCTGACCAGCTTCGACCTGAACAACCACTTTTTTGATAACATGATTCTTATTGAAAAATACAACCCTGAGAAAGTTTATACGGTTGTGCATTATGAGGGCAAATCAAAAAATTACCTGGTTAAGCGCTTTACTTTTGAGAACACGCCGCCGGGAAAAGAAACCAGTATCATTAGTGATGAAAACGGCTCGAAATTGACGTTCATTTCAGGCGCGACCCAGCCTTTAGCTAAGATAGACCAGCTTAAAGGCAAAACACAAATACCCGAAACCATTGAGGTGAACCTTGCCGAACTGATTGATGTAAAAGGCATGAAGGCGATGGGTAACCGCGTTAGCCAGCATACTGTACAAGCAATAACGCTATTGGCAAGTGAAGAACCGGAAGAGGAAGTTACAATAGAAGAAGCTGTTGCAGATGAAGCCGGTGACGAAGTAGCCGAAACAGTTGCAACAGAAGAAACCGAACCATCCGCAGAAATAGAAAAGGAGGTTATTGAACCGCCAAAACCAAAATCGGTAGAACCTCCTGCAAAATCAGGGCAATCTCCAACAACAGAATCGGCGAAATCCCCTGAAAAATCAGTGGAATCAAAAACAGAATCGGTGGAATCACCAAAAGAAGAAGAACCCGTTCAACACAAAAAAGTAGACTTTGAAATAACCAACCCAAATGATATAGAGATTGACGACAAAGGGCAATTGGGCTTATTTTAATTGAATTATAAATGGCAGGACTAAAAATACTCGACCTGTTATTAACCATCTTACACTTTGCCATCATAGGTTTCAACCTGTTTGGCTGGGTATGGAAACCGCTACGCCGGGCGCACTTTATTGTGGTGTGCGCTACCGCGGCCTGTTGGTTTATTTTGGGTATATGGTTCGGGATAGGCTATTGCCCTATAACCGACTGGGACTGGCAAATAAAAACCAAACTGGGCGAACAAAACCTGCCCAATTCGTTCATAAAATATTATGCTGATATAATCGCAGGCAGATCAGTTGATGCGGGGCTTATTGATACCCTTACAGCAGCCGGATTTTTTATTGCTGCTTTGCTTTCGGTGTATTTTAATTTTTTACAAAAAAGAATAACAGGCTGGCATCAAACCTCCCCCAAATAGATCTCGGTTTGGTAATGAAAAGTAACCTTGCCGTTATGATTGTATTTATTGAATACTTCTTTCAGCAATCTTAAAAATGCTTTGCCTTCATCGCTATCCTGCGGCGGTACGTATGATGATGAGAATGCCCTGCCTATCAACCCTTCTTCATCAAACACCTGCGAGTTTGGTATCCTTTTTACCGAGTAATCCCCATTCTTAAAAAAGACCTTAAAATCAATATCGCTTATATTCTGGTGGTTAACTTTGTTGTAATCAACCGAGTCGTTTTTTAAAAGTGCATCATAAGCCCTGGCAAATTCGTCGCTGTTTACCAGGCGATTATTCCATATCAGCGCCACTTTTCCGTCCGGGGCCAATATGCGGCTAAATTCAATACGCGTCTGCTCGTTGCTGAACCAGTGGAAGGCCTGGGCGCAAACAATAAGGTCAACACTGTGCCTTGCCAGCTTTGTAGCGTCGGCAGTGCCATCAACTGCTATAAAATTATTATAGGCTGACAGTTGTTCAACCGCCGCTTCGAGCATTGGCTCGTTAGGTTCAACTGCATAAACTATGTAGCCTTTATTAAGCAATAATTTGGTAAAAATGCCCGTACCTGCACCTACATCGGCAATAACCGAGGCCAGCGACAGGTTACATTTATCTCTTAAATAGTCGAGTACTTTGTTAGGGTAAGTTGGCCTGTATTTTACGTAATTATCAACCCGGCCCGAAAATCTCTTAGTAGGATCAGCTTCCATAAAAATATTTTATATCTTCTGCACAAAACAGCGCGTTTATTACACGCAAACGGCACAGTATTATTATCTGCCATTGGTGTAAATAGCATTTGAATTCGTAACAACTAACTAAATTAAAAAGGGGCATCGGTATAGGTATACTGGTGCCCCTTTTTTAAAAAAAATTTTTACTTCTGAATGATTACAGTATCAATACTAAAATAATAATGATGATAGCGCCTACTGAAAGATAAATACCACCGCCCATAGCACGTGATTCCTTTTTCATGCTTTTTAATTCGTCGCGCAATTCCCTGCGGTCTTCCTTAGTAAGCTGCGATTTATCCATCGCTTTAATTTCCTGCACACGGGCGTTTATCTCCTCCAAACGGGCCTGTTTTTGGTCAGCAGTCATGTTTGCAGCAGCCTCTTTTGTTGTGGCATTGTTATTATCAGTAACGGTTGCAGCGTTGCTGTTAAAGGCAGCGAAGCATAATAACATAGTTGTAGCTAATAGATAAAATTTCTTTTTCATGTTTTTAAGAGTTAGTTGTTCTCACAATATAAGTTTAAACGACGAATAATGTTTTAAGAATTTCAAAAAAAAATGATTTTGGGATTACTATTGCGCTATATACTTATAAAAAAGGCGGCCTCGAAAACATGGCCGGCGCTTAATTTTTGTATATTTTCTTTTTGGCTGATGTCTTTAGGTTCGCCGGCAGTATCGGTAACACCCAGCCATGGTTCAATGCAAATGAATGGTGCACCCGTTTTAGCCCATATGCCCAGGTAATTAAAATGCGGGAACTCAACCGAAAGCGATTCATCATGGTTTTTACTGCGGATGGTTACCTCGCGCGTACCAATGTTCTTGAATACCAGCGCGTCGTTATTAAACATATCGTTTGTTAACCATAACTTGTTGCCATCCAGTTTAACCGGTTTGGTTTCGCCCGAAAAATAGCCCTTCTCATCCAACAAATGCGTTACCAGTTTTTCGCCGGTTTCAAACTCCAGGTAATAATCCTCGTAATTCTCGTCTTTATGGAATGGCACATTAAATGCCGGGTGGCCCCCTACCGAAAAGTAGACGGCTTTTTTATCGAGATTAATGACCTTATAAGTTATCCGCAGGGCATTATCAATTAGCATGTACATTAACTCAAAATCAAATCGGTAAGGATAAACATCCTTAACTTTTTCTGAATTAGGCAATGAAAATACCGCCTGCTGGTCGTCGCTTTTTAACAAAACAAACTCCGACTGCCTTGCAAAACCATGTCTTTTCATGGGATATGCCTTACCGTCAATCAACAACTCATCGTTAATTAAACCGCCAACTATTGGAAACAGGTTTGGCGCGTGCCATGGCCATATGTTCGGGTCGGCCTGCCACATTTGTTCAACGCCGGTAGTTTTATTGTAAAGTGAGGTGATCTGCGCTCCTTTTGTGTCAATAGCGACTCTTAAAAGGTCATTCTCTAAAATTGTCATTGGTTGTGGTTTTTCAGGACTAAAACTATTGACAATTTTAACAAATCAATCATCATCCTGTTTCTTTTTTTGTTCTAATATCACAAACGCGCTACGTTTGGGTGCCGGCATTTCTGAATTTTCGCCCTTTAAATACTTCCATATCACTTCATTCAGGTCCAGGTCGGGTACCTTGTCTTCCTTTGCCAGGTTAAATGATTCGGACCGTTTGCTGCTTTCGTTTACTGCTACATTACGCTGTTCGAGGTTAACCTGCGGTGGTTTTACATTGTAAGGCGTAAGATCGGGTTTATTGGTAAAGCAATTATACATGGGCAATGCCGCGGCATCGTACTGACTCATGGGCGGCAGGCCTAATATCAGCTCGATAGTGCGCAATACACCCGATGTTGAGTACATATCATGAATAACGGCATTGTGCTTCACATACGGCCCGGCCAGGTATACCGGCGAACGGTGCGCATCCACATGGTCGGGGCCATCCTGTGCATCATCCTCCAGTACAAACACTACCGATTCCTTCCAAATTGAACTTTTTGACAGATGATCTATCATCAGCCCTACGCCCTGGTCGTTATCAGCCACCGCAGCTATTGGTGAAATAGCACCTTTATGCTGCCCGCTGGTATGGTCATTACATATGCGTAAGGAGTTAAAATGAGGAACCGCATTTATAGCCAGTAACGAATCAAAATCATGCGCCCATATTTGCTCGCGTTTAATATCGGTTACACTTAAATCAAAATCCGGCGAAGGGGGGCAAAAATGCCCTACCAGCGATTTAAGCATCGGTTTTCCGCTCTCGGTAAACTCGCCGTAAGTGCGGTAACTTACACCGGCACGCTTACAATAATCCCATATAAAACCATCGCGGGGATAAGCCGCCGGGCGCTCACCCTCTGAGTCATAATTGCCGCCCCGCCCACCGTAGCTGGTAGGCCAGGTTTTTTCGGTGAAATCTGTTGCATAAGCTGCCATACTCCAATTATGGCCGTCGGCGCTAACCTCGGCATCTACATAAAAATTATCCAGCAGTGCAAACTGGTTAACTATAGCGTGGTTATTAGGCGTTACTTTCTCGCCAAATATGCAAAGCGAAGTGTCACCGTTGCCTTTGGCTATATCACCCAAAACCTGGTCGTAAGTCCGGTTCTCTTTAATAATATAGAATACATATTTTATGGGTGAAATATCGCCTTTACTACGTGGTATGGGGTTGCCCTGCTCACCGGCGGCTACTGTTTCTTCCTTTTTATTATAAGGCGTATTAGCGTACACCTGTTTGGTATACAACTTTAATTGCACGGCGGCGGGGATATCAATAAATGATAGCGTCCCTTTAAACAAACCGCCTATGTATTGCACCTTTTTATCAGCAAACCCTTTTTGGTAACCATTATTATCGGCCTTTTTTACCGGCTGCGGGCCAAGCGGGTTAGCCATTGAGGTGAAGCCTTTCCCATTGGCCACAATTATTTTATTACCTGCCACCTTAACATTTGTGGGGTACCAGCCTACCGGGATGAAACCCATGCTTTTGCTGTTATCGGGTTTGCTCACATCAAAAACTGCCAGACAATTATTATCCGCGTTGGCTATAAATAAAGTGCTTTCATTTGCCGAAAGCGCCAGTCCGTTGGTGGTCGACCCTGTTAATTGGGTTGGATAAAGCGACGTTGAAATGGTTTCAGTTACCTTATTTAATTGGGTATTGATGATAGAAACCGAATTATCGTTAGCATTAGCTACGAAAAGCCGCGTACCTTTTTTATTCAACAGCATTTCGTTAGGATGGCTGCCGCTTTTAATGTAATTGATGCTTTTGGAATCCGTATTATAAAAACCAATCTTTTCACCGCCCCAGATGGATATGTATAAAGTTTTCTCGTCAGGCGACAGTATACAACTGTAAGCCTCGGCAGCGAGTTTAGTTTTAGAAATAACCTGTCGGGTACGCAGGTCGACTATATATAACGAGCTATCTTCCTTAGTAACCGTGTACAGCAAAGTATTGCCGCGGTTAACCGCTATACCGGTTGGGCAAATGGGGTTGGGCCAGGGTTTTCCTAAGGTTATGGTATCGGCTTTGCCTATTTTATCATTGTTGATGGCATAGCAAAGGATAATATTATCATTACCCCCGGCAGCATACAAGGTTTTTTCATCGCGACTAAATGCCAAACCATACCATGATTTGCCTATGATCTTTTCATCCAGCACCTTTTCATTCACTAGGTCTATCAGTTGAATGGATTGGCTACTTTGCCCGTTGTTGGTAACGGCCAGTAATTTACCCGAGCGCGAAAGCTGCAGATTTAAAGGCAGGTCGCCTAAAGGTAAATACCGGCCTGCGGGGCTCAGCTTCCAGCCGTTGGGTAATAAAACCTGCTGGGTTTCGGCTATTTTACCGGGTAACTGCGCGTTTATACGCGCAACGCTCATCAATAAATATAAGCTGCAAAAAATTATCTTTTTCATGGGCGAAACTAAAAAACCGATCCAAAAATAGGCAATGCTTACGTGAAACCTCGCGGTTAACAAAAACTTAATACATCTTAATTATCCAGCTTCAGGTTAGCTTTTATTATCGAATCCTTTTGCGCCTGCGTTAGCTTGTAGTTAAAATTGTACCAGGCGGCTTCAAAATCGCCATAGGATGGATTCGGCAATACAATATAACGACTTCCAAATTCCTGTTTTAGCTTTTGTGTAACCTCTGCGCGGCCTTGCAGCGTTGGCTTATTATCATACAAGGCGTCAAAATCCGAAAAATTATCGCCGCAAAGCAAAATAATAGTATGCGTTGACAATACCTGCTGTCTACGGCTCTCTTTGCTTGATGATGATCCTGTTTTTAATACCAGGTGCGCGTTGTCCGCATTCGGCAAACTATATAATTGCAAATTTTTCAAAGTACCTGCTCGTTCATCTTCATCGCGGTTGGTGATATAGAACACCTCTACACCTTTCGATGCTGCATATTTGAAAAAGGCAGGTGCGCCTGGTACGGTATCGGCTATGCCTTTGGCGGTCCATGCTTTCCAGGTTTGGTTGGTAAAGTCCTGGTTGTTTTTGGCGCGTTTGGCGTCGTATGGGCTGTTATCTAACAACGTTTCGTCAATATCGGTAACGATGGCATAAGGTTTAGCGGCGGGCTGCTTTAAAGCTTCATCCACACGCAGCCTGGCAACGTTATAGGCCTGAAAACACAGCGCCTTGTACTCGGCAGCCTGTTGCTGCCAAAGCAGTGCCCATACTTTGCCATTATTTACTACTGTGTCAGCCGTGGTTTTTTTGGCCGATGAACAAGCAGTAAATAATATTGCAGAAATAATAAAACCGCTATAGATGTATTTCATAAACACAAATTAGGCGAATTTAGCGCTTATTGCAATAATTCCGGCCTTATTTTTTCGGTGAAATCCCTGGCGAATTTGTTAAGCTTAGGCTGTATCACAAACGAGCAATATGGCTGGCGCGGGTTATTGTTAAAATAATTCTGATGATCGTTTTCGGCCGGGTAAAACTTGCTTACCTGCGCTATTTCGGTAACTATGGGGCGGTCAAAAAGCTTTTCCGTGGTTAGCCAATTTATCATGGCTTCAGCCCGTGCCCTTTGTTCGTCAGTATGGTAAAAAATTACCGACCGGTATTGTGTGCCCTCATCGTTACCCTGCCGGTTCAATGTAGTTGGGTTATGTGTGTTGAAAAACATAAGCAATAACTCATCAAACGATACGATATCGGCATCATAATCCAGTTCGGTAACCTCAGCATGGCCCGTTGTCCCGGTGCAAATATCCTTATAGGTAGGGTTTTCGGTCTGCCCGCCCGTATAGCCCGAAACAACCTTTTGCACGCCCTTAACCGTTTGAAATATAGCCTCGGTACACCAAAAGCACCCCGATCCAAATGTGATTTTTTGTATGTTCATTGTAATATTAACCCCAAAAACCTGTTTTTGATTTAGCGGGACGGCAGATATTTGATTATGTCAAAAGTATTATTGAAATTAGGTGTTCAAACATACATTAAAAGTTTACATATTATGAAAATTGCAGTATTGATCACACGAACATTGTTGGGCCTGATATTTTTTGGATTTGGACTGGCGTATTTTTTAAAACTTTTACCCAGTACGGTCCCCCCGGGGCCTGCCGGCGAATTTGATAAAGGGCTTTTCGCAACTGGTTATTTCTTTGGCTTTTTAAAAGGTGTTGAAACCTTATGCGGCTTATTTTTGATCTTAAACAAATACACGCCTTTATTCCTGGTGATGATATTCCCTGTAACGGTAAATATATTTTTGTTCCACGCTTTTTTAGAACCATCGGGCTTAACAATGGCCGCACCAATGCTTATCATCAATTTATTTTTGGGCTATGCCTACCGCAAATATTATGCAGGCCTGTTTACAGCATCGCCTGTAGTATAAATTATTAACGAAATAGTAATGCAAAATGCCCGGGGTTATTACCTGGGCATTTTTATTTTTGATAAGTTGGTTTTTATATCTTTATATTTACTGTCTGTTTTACATTAATTCAAAAAATAAACCAGTTATGCCATCTACCAAACCCTTTTTGCGTGGAGCGGGGAAAGTTTTCTTCGTGCTCGCCATCGCGTTGTTATTTACTCATAAAAGCTTCGGGCAACGTACTATTGCCGATTTTGATAAAGGCTGGCATTTCCATTTAGGCGATGTAAGCGATGCGCAACAACCAAAATTTGCCGATGCAGGTTGGCGCACGCTTAATTTACCGCACGACTGGAGCATTGAAGGCAAATTCAGCAAGGACAACCCGGCAACACCCGAAGGCGGCGCTTTACCGGGCGGCATCGGCTGGTACCGCAAAACATTTACGGTGCCTGCATCATCAAAAGATAAGAAGGTTTATATTGATTTTGACGGCGTATACCAAAAAAGCACGGTTTATATAAACGGGCACGAGTTGGGTTTTAGGCCAAACGGATATATTTCATTTCGTTACGAGCTTACCCCATATTTAAATTTCGGCGGCAAAAACACTATTGCAGTTAAGGTTGATAACTCGGTGCAGCCGAATTCAAGATGGTATTCGGGATCCGGTATATACAGAAATGTTTGGCTGGTGACAACCAATAAAACTGCTATTGATCATTGGGGAACTTATGTAACTACACCAAACGTTACTGAGGCTTCTGCCTTAGTACATATCAAAACCAAGATTCACTTAAATACAAATGTATTTGTGCTAAAAACATCTATTTATGATGGAAAAAATAATTTGATTAAAACTGCATTTGTAAAATCAGAAACAAATTTGGATTCCTCGCTCGTAGAAATAGATATTTCTGTCAATAATCCTATATTATGGTCTGTTGAACATCCTTACCTATATAAAATTGTTAGCGAAATTTCAGTTAAGGGCAAAGTTGTTGATACTTACACCACTCCACTTGGCATCCGCTATTTTAGCTTCGATGCTGATAAAGGCTTCTCTCTCAACGGAAAGCATTTAAAAATATTAGGCATTTGCGATCACCACGATTTGGGTAGTTTGGGTGCGGCAGTTAACACGCGTGCTTTGGAACGCCAACTGCAAATATTAAAGGCCATGGGTTGTAACGGCATACGCACCTCGCACAATCCGCCCGCCCCTGAATTGCTCGACCTTGCCGATAAAATGGGTTTTATCGTGATGGATGAAGCCTTTGACTGCTGGGAATGGAAAAAAGCAAAATATGATTATCACCTGTATTTTAAAGAATGGCATAAACGCGATTTGGAAGATCAAATCCTGCGCGACCGCAACCACCCCAGTGTAATTATATGGAGCATTGGCAACGAGATACCACAACAAGGCGATACCAGCGCCCTGCGCATAGCCCCAGAACTGGCGGCTATAGTACATAGCTTAGACACCACGCGCCCTATAACCACGGCAAATGACAACCCGGGCACTGGCAACCAGATCATCAAATCGGGCGCTATTGACCTGATAGGATACAATTACCATGAGTATAGTTATGCCACTTTTCACGACAGGTACCCCGGCAAAAAATTCATTGCTACCGAAACAACTTCGGGGCTTGAAACACGGGGATGGTATGAAATGCCTTCGGACAGCATTAGGATATGGCCTGATTTCAACAGCAAAAAATTTGGTAATGACGAACATAACGTTTCAGCCTATGATAACACCCGTCCACCATGGGGATCGACCCATGAAATGACCTGGAAGGTTATGAAAAAGTATGATTTCCTTTCGGGTATGTTTATATGGACCGGCTTTGATTATTTAGGCGAACCTACACCGTATTCGTGGCCATCGCGCAGTTCGTATTTTGGTATTATCGACCTGGCGGGATTCCCTAAGGACGTGTATTACATGTACCAAAGCGAGTGGACTGATAAGCCAGTGCTGCACATCTTCCCGCATTGGAACTGGACGCCGGGTAAGCTGATTGACGTTTGGGCCTATTACAACAATGCCGATGAGGTAGAACTTTACCTGAACGGCAAATCATTGGGCATAAAAAAGAAAACAGGCGACGATCTGCATATCATGTGGCGTGTTCCGTTTGAGCCGGGAACATTGAAAGCAGTATCGCGCAAAGACGGCAAAGTGGTATTAACCCGCGAGATACATACAGCCGGCAAACCAGCCAAAATTGAATTGGTAGCCGACCGAAAACTCATTAAAGCAGACGGCAAGGACCTGTCATTCATTACCGTTAAAATATTGGATAAGGATGGCAACGTAGTGCCTGATGCCGATAACCTGGTGAACTTTAAATTGAATGGCAAAGCATTTATTGCTGGTGTTGATAATGGCGACCCGGTTAGCCACGACCCGTTCAAAGCGGATTACCGCAAGGCCTTTCACGGGCTGGCATTAGCTATAGTGCAGGCTAAAGAAACACCTGGCGACATCAGCCTCACAGCTACCGCTAAAGGATTGCAAAGCGCTTCGGTGGTAATAAAAGCGAAGTGATAGTGAAGATTGCTGCGGGGAAACAGGCAATGGTGAAAGCCAGAATTTTGGGTTAACATGTTTATTTTCCAAGCTACTGATAATCAGCTAGTTGATTATCAGTAGCTTGAAATTGTGTTAAGTTATGTTAACCTTGTACACTTCTGTAATTCCATTCCACCGGGATTCATCTAACCTAATTCACTATTCTGCCATCCATATCCACCGCCCTTGCAAACGGGTTTAAATATTTATTAGCCAGGATAGCAAATTCGCGACGCGTAATAGGGCGTTCCATATCAAAAGCCGATTTGAATTTATACTGCGCCGACCATTCCTTTTCTATCTTCCTTTGCAAATTATCCGGGTCGGTAAGCGTAAGCTCGCTGATGAAGGATAGCAGGTTACCTACCGTAAATTCCTTACCGGGTTTTGTCATGTTGAACCATAAAAAGGCGCGGGTGTAAATTTCAGTTAAAACAGGTTTTATTTCGGCTGTGGTGACGATGGAATCGGGCATGAAGACAAACTGCGGTTTTTCGTCTATCATTTTTTGCTTGCCTTTTAACATGCCTGTGGCACAAACCTGTTGTATGGCGCGCCAATAGGGGTCGGTGTTTATATCTCCAATGGGCAACAGGTAGCCCTTAAAATCTAACAGCTCAACCTGTATAGCTCTTATATTTAAATTGGCGGTGGTGGTTTTAAAAAAGGCGCAATAAGCGGCGACAACACCTGCACCCTGTCCAAGTGCCAAGCCACTCTGTAAATATGAGGCATCATTACTGGTGTGAAGAAATTTTTCAGTCCCCAAAATATTATCCACTCCTGTAGAAATTAATGCCTTTACAGGAACATAATAATTAGGATATGGCGGGTAATTGTGCTCCGGCGAGATGGTATCATCGGTGCAGCCCGGAAAACTATGACCAGCAGCAATTGATGTCCGGTACTTATTTAAACCTTGTGTACTTACTCTGCCATCAAAAGGTACAATTTTCGCGCCTGCCGCTGTAATAACTACACCATCATTAGTCGCATCAATAACAACCCGCGACTTTAAGGTTTCCGTCTTGCCATTCCTGCTTATAATTACGTTCCATCGGTCATTATCTTTTTTTATCGATATAAATTTTGTATTGGTGTCTATGGTGAGATTTTTAACTGTGTCGGCATTTTGTGTAACAATTCTGCCTTGTTCCACTAACACCGTCTTCACCTTACTCCTCGCGCTCTGTATCGCCGCTGCCACACCGCTTGGTGTACCGCCGATAACCAATACATCGGTTTTGATGGTTTGAGAATACGCAACGGAGAAATGCAGAAAAAGCAATAACGCGGTTAACCTTTTTATCATCAATTTAAAATATACAGAACGCTAAAATAACCTAAAGCTTGCTGAACATTAAAATTATATCTAATTTAACTTTTTTAAGCGCCATGACTGAAGACCTAATGAAATACCCGGCCGGTAAATTTGTACCCCCGGCATCATACACCACCGACGACCTTCTTCGTTGGATTAATGATATCAAAGTGCTGCCCGGCAAAATGCGACAGGCCGTTATCAGCCTGAATGAAAAGAAACTGGACACCCAATACCGTACCGGCGGCTGGACACTGCGCCAGGTGGTGCATCACGTGGCCGACAGTCACCTTAATTCGCTTATCCGTTTTAAACTGGCTTTAACCGAAGATAACCCTACCATAAAACCATACGAAGAAGCCTACTGGGCGTTACAGCCCGATTACCGCCTGCCGGTGGAATCATCATTAAGGATACTGGAAGGTGTACATATACATTGGGTGGCATTATTGGAGAGTTTTACTGAAAATGAATGGAACCGCACTTTTACCAATCCCGAATCGGGCCAAACCCTGCCGCTTAAACGTGCGCTTGGCCTGTACGCGTGGCATGGCAAACACCATTTGGCACATATAACCGAAACAGTGAAGAAATTCTAACAATAAATTTACACCAAAAAACTCCCCCTTTAGGGGGCAGGGGGGCAAAAATTTCCTAAATTCGCCTATGCAATCGATTTCTTGATCATTTACCCCATTTTATGATACTTCTTATTCTGAATTGTATTTTTTGCCTCTCGTTCGTGGTATTTGCTTACCTTAACTTAAACGACGTAGATCCATGGCTTTGGGTACCTATATACATGAGTGCCGCAATTTGCTGTGGGCTGGCAATTTTCGAAATGTATTATCCATCGGTTTACATTTTGCTGATGCTGTTTTATTTGATCTACGCCGGCATACTATTTTTTGCTAAAGACGGTGTGCGAGACTGGATTTTCAAGTATAAAAAGGAAAGCCTGGTACAGGAAATGCAGGCTACTAAGCCCTACATTGAGCAAACCCGCGAGTTTTTTGGTCTGCTGATCATTACCGGGGCGTTAATAATTAACTATTTGGCCGCTATAAATATTTTGTAAGATGTTTGGGTACGATGCAACGAAAATGAAGGGTTTGATATGGGAAGTTATCGTAAAAAATACATCCGCTGAAACACAGGAATGGCTGCAAAAATTGGGCGGCACCCAAAACAGCACGGCTAATTTTAATACAGCATTTATCCTTGCCCCGCGTAAAATAGGTAAGGCAATTATACATTTTAGCAAAGCTGAAAAAGAAGAACTTTCCGCTATACGGCCCGGGTTGTCGGTTGATGGCTGGGCGATAGACAGGCTGTGCCGCGTTTGGCTGTTATTGCAGTTAGATGCCACGGATAAAGACAAATATTTCCGCACGATAGAGAACTTATTTTTAGCGGCGGAGATGAATGAGTTGGTGGCATTATATTCAGCGTTACCACTATTGGCCTATCCCGAAATTTGGGTTAAAAGATGTGCTGAAGGCATCCGCAGTAATATTGCAGGGGTATTGGAAGCGATAATGCTGCGCAATGCTTACCCCGCTGAAAATTTGGAACAAGCCGCCTGGAACCAATTAGTATTAAAAGCATTTTTTACCGAAAAACCTGTGCAATTAATAACCGGGCTGGATGTCCGTGCTAACAAAGAATTAGCATACACATTAGTCGATTATGCTAAAGAGCGCTGGGCCGCGGGGCGCAAAGTAAACCCTATGCTTTGGCGACTGGTAGGCAAATTTATTGATGAAAGAATTTTTAACGACATACTGATAGGCCTGACTCACGATGACGCGGTTGAAAAAAATGCCATCGCGTTAGCTGCTAACGAATCAAGCCATCAACCTGCTAAAGACCTTTTTAAAGGCGACACCGGTGTATTGAACTGGGATAGTTTTATTATTTAATATTTTTGAACAACTAAAAGCAAAGCTGCTTTCAGCTTTTTGCTTTCAACTTTTAGCTTAAAAAGATGTGTTGCAATTCGATTGAGAACAGGAAGGAAACATTTGGCGACCCGGTAGCTTTTAACCTGGATGCCGTAAAGGGGATGAAGTTTTTCGACCCGCATGTGCACATGACATCGCGCACTACCGACGATTACCAGGCCATGGCCGATGCCGGCATTGTGGCGCTTATAGAACCTGCTTTTTGGCTTGGTCAGCCGCGCACGGGTTTGGATAGTTTCAGGGATTATTACAGCAGTTTGATAGGGTGGGAAAGGTTCCGCTCATCGCAGTTTGGCATTAAACATTATTGCACCATCGGGCTAAACTCCCGCGAGGCCAACAATGAAGCTTTAGCCGAACAGGTAATGGAATTGCTGCCATTATTTGTTTATAAAGAGGGCGTAGTAGGTATTGGCGAAATTGGCTTCGACGACCAAACCGCTGCCGAGGAAAAATACTATCGTCTGCAACTGGAACTGGCAAAGGAAGCCGGCCTGCCCGTGCAGATCCACACACCGCACCGCGACAAAAAGAAGGGCACGCAGCGCAGTATGGACATAGCCATTGAACATGGCATTGATCCGGCTATGGTTATCATCGACCATAACAATGAAGAAACGGTAAAGGAAGTTTTAGACCGTGGATTTTGGGCGGCATTTACCATATACCCCTTTACCAAAATGGGTAATGAACGTATGGTGGAAGTCGCTAAACAATACGGCCCCGAACGCATCATGGTAAACTCTGCCGCCGACTGGGGTATCAGCGATCCGTTGGCTGTACCGAAAACCGCCGCTTTAATGAAAATGCGCGGCCTGAGTGATGCCGATATTGAATTGATCACTTATGGCAACGCCATAACCGCTTTCGGCCAAAGCGGGCAGATAGATACAGCCGATTTTGCAGCGGTAAAAAATATCGACCAAAGTGAAAAGTTTGAAGGTAATACCATATTACGCGGCGGTCAACAACCACGCATCGACAAATCATCCATAATTATCAGCTAAATTGAAAAAGGCATTTGTTTACCTGCGCATGGTTCGCCCGGCTAACGTTGTAACCTCGGTTGCCGACGTATTGGCCGGTGTTGCCATTTCAGGCGCTTTTGCCTATCGTTTCCTGGCCATTAGCTACTTGCATCAAATAGTATTACTGTGCCTTTCAACAGCATGCCTGTATGCCGGGGGCATAGTTTATAACGATGTTTTTGACGCTGATCTTGATGCCATCGAACGCCCCGAACGGGCAATCCCCAGTGGGGCTATTTCATTGGCCCAAGCCAAACAATTCGGTTTTCTGTTATTGGTAATAGGCATAACACTTGCCGGCATTTGCGGTGAGGAATCAGGCTTTGTAGCCATAGGCATTACCTTTTTTGCCTTATTGTATGATAAGTGGGGGAAACACAATAACCTGCTCGGGCCACTTAACATGGGCATCTGTCGCGGGTTGAATTTACTGCTGGGCATGAGCATTGTATCCATATCATTGCACGAATGGTATTTGCTGGGGATAGTGCCAATTATCTATATTTATTCAATCACCATGATCAGCCGTGGCGAGGTCCATGGCAGCAATAGACAAAATCTATACATTGGCTCAATATTATATACAATAGTTATAGGTGCTATTTTATACTTTGCAAACCTTACGGGGCGGCTATTATTGTCGCTCATTTTTATCATTCCTTTCGCGGTTATGATATTCAGGCCCCTTATAAAAGCCATACAAAATCCGATAGGAAAAAACATTGGCGCGGCGGTTAAGGCGGGCGTAATATCATTAATATTGATGGATGCCGCCTGGGCGGTTACTTTCAGCACATGGATACCTGCATTGGTTATCGCCTGCCTGTTGCCCATATCTATATGGCTGGCAAAAATTTTTGCCGTTACTTAATTATTTTTACAAAACAGCGTTATAGTTTATAATGGAACACTTGCACCAATCCTTTACGATAAAATACGAATACAATGTTTTTTTTACATCGGGTCTTTTCGCTGTTAATAACCCGCTGCTGAACGACTTTTTATCAACTTCCAAATCAGCATCCGTTAAAAAAATATTATTTGTGGTAGATGAAGGAGTGGTTAACACAAACCCAAATCTTATAAATCAAATCAAGGCCTATTTCCAACAAAATAATTCCGCGCAATTAATAAACGATATACTCATTGTTCCCGGCGGCGAAGTAGTGAAGAATGACACCAAATATTTTGAACAAATGGTACAAGCCGTAAATACCCATGGCATCGACCGCCATTCATATATAGCGGCTATCGGTGGCGGCGCAGTGCTCGATATGGTAGGCTATGCCGCCGCTGTTGCGCATCGTGGGGTTAAACATATCCGCATACCCACTACGGTATTGTCGCAAAATGATTCGGGCATTGGGGTTAAGAACGGAATAAATTATTTCGATAAAAAGAACTTCCTTGGCACCTTCGCGCCGCCTGTTGCCGTGTTTAATGATGAACTATTTTTAACCACGCTAAGCGACCGCGACTGGCGCTCAGGCATATCCGAAGCGATAAAAGTAGCGCTGATAAAAGACAGCGATTTTTTTGAGTGGATCACATATAATGCAGTTGAACTCGGTCAGCGGGATTTGACCGTGATGAACTTACTGATTTGGCGCTGCGCCAAACTGCACCTGGAACATATTGCCGGTGCCGACCCATTTGAAAGCGGCTCATCGCGCCCGCTTGACTTTGGACATTGGAGCGCGCACAAGCTGGAATATTTAACCAATTTCGAGATTCGCCATGGTGAAGCTGTTGCCATGGGCATAGCTTTGGATACGGTTTATTCGCATTTATCAGGCAGATTATCTGCTGGGGATTGCCAGCGAATTATACAGCTTTTACAACAGCTTGGATTCGAGATAACTCATCCGCTATTACAGGTTGATGGCCCGGATAGCCCGATATTGCTGGGCTTGCAGGAATTCCGTGAGCACCTGGGCGGTGAGCTGACAATTATGCTATTAAACAAAATTGGGAAAGGCGAAGAAGTACACGAAATTGACACAGATATACTAAAACAGGCCGGCAAGTTGTTGTTGGATATGCAGTTTGCGGTGCAGAAATAACCCAATTGTCATTTCGACGAGGTTTCCAATTCGATATATTTATGAAAACACGCACCGCCCACTTAACCTACTGCACCAACATCCACGCCGGTGAAACCTGGGCGGAACATTTCATCGCGCTGCAAAGAAACTTCCCTCAGATAAAAAAGGCGTTATCGCCTGATGCGCCAATGGGTATAGGATTACGATTGTCAAACATCGCGAGTATTGACCTCCAGGATGATAGCAAATTGCAGGAATTTCAACAATGGCTAAAAGCAAACGACGCTTATGTATTCACCATGAATGGCTTTCCCTATGGCGGATTTCATCATACAATAGTAAAGGACCAGGTTCATGCGCCCGATTGGACAACCGAAGACCGTTTAAACTATACCCTCCGCTTATTCAATATTTTAGCCAAATTATTACCTGAAGGAATGGACGGCGGCATATCCACATCGCCATTAAGCTACAAACCCTGGTTTGCTAACGAGAGAGATAGAAAACAAGCGACCACCATCGCCACAAAAAATATAATTAAGGTTGCGGAAGAATTGTATAAAATAAGGCAATCGACAGGCATTTTATTGCATTTAGATATTGAACCTGAACCAGACGGGTTTTTAGAGTCGGGCAGGGAATTTATGGATTGGTTTGAAGGTGACTTGTTAAAGGCTGAAACAAGTTTATCCGAAGAACAACTTAAACAGCATATTAATTTATGTTACGACGTTTGCCATTTTGCAATAGGTTATGAGCCGCATTCCAAGATCATAAATGAACTGACTGAAAAAGGGATAAAAATTGGCAAAATACAGATCAGCGCGGCATTGAAAGCGCATATGTATGCTGTTGATAAGCGGTCGGAATTAATTGATGCTATTTCAAAATATAACGAACCGACCTACCTGCACCAGGTAATTGCCCGGTGCAGCGATGGCAGCCTCATTCGCTACCCCGACCTACCCGAAGCTTTAGCCGACAGTACAAACCCGGCAGTGAAAGAATGGCGCGCGCATTTCCATGTGCCTATATTTATTGAAGATATGGGCCTGGTGAAATCGACACAGAGTGATATTGTGCAGGTACTGGATATACAAAAAAACAACCCGTTCACCAATCATTTGGAAGTGGAAACTTATACATGGGAAGTACTGCCAGAGGAGTTAAAAGCGCCGTTGGATGAATCGATAGTAAGGGAGTTGGAGTGGGTTTTAAATAGAATCAAGAAATGAACAAAACCGTAGTAATCGACATTGTAGGCCTGTCCAAATCAGTAATTGGCGAGCACACCCCGTTCATCCAAAAATATATCGCCGAACGGAATATAGCTACCATTGAACCGATGTTACCTGCCGTTACCACATCAGTGCAATCGGCTTATTTAACGGGCAAGTTCCCTACGGATAACGGCATAGTAGGCAACGGCTGGTACGACCGTACCGATTGCGAGGTAAAGTTCTGGAAGCAATCAAACAAACTGGTTGAAGGCGAAAAGATTTGGGATAAGGCAAAAAAAGAAGACCCATCATTCACCAGCGCCATGATGTTCTGGTGGTACAATATGTATTCCAGTGCCGATTACTCGGTTACCCCCCGCCCCAATTATTTAGCCGACGGTCGTAAAATGCCGGATTGCTATTCGCACCCTGCTGAATTAAGGGACACTTTGCAAGACAAGTTGGGGCAATTCCCCCTATTCCAATTCTGGGGGCCGGGCGCGAATATTAAATCAACTCAGTGGATTGCCGATTCGGCCATGATGACCGATGACCTGCATAACCCAACCCTCACGCTCATCTACCTGCCGCACCTGGATTATTGCCTGCAAAAGTTTGGGCCCGATCTGCCGGTTATTAGTAAGGAGTTAAATGAGATAGACAGAGTGGTTGAACAACTCGTCACCTTTTATGAAAAGAAAGGCGCGAAGATCATCCTGCTATCCGAATACGGCATATCACCCGTAAACAACCCCATCCACCTGAACCGCCTGTTAAGGCAGCATGGTTTGTTGGCTATACGCGAAGAAAGAGGTTTGGAATTGTTAGATCCCGGCACCTCAAAAGCCTTTGTAGTTGCCGATCACCAGATAGCTCACGTTTATATCAACGATCCATCGGTTACTGAACAGGTTAAAGCCCTGTTAAAAACGGTTCAGGGTATCGAGCTTATCCTCGGCAAAGAACAACAGGCCAAATACCACATCAATCACGAACGCTCCGGCGATTTGGTTTTGATGGCTGATGCGCAAAGTTGGTTCACCTATTATTTTTGGCTGGATGATGCCAAAGCACCAGATTACGCCCGCTGTGTCGACATCCATAAAAAACCCGGCTACGACCCCGTTGAAATGTTTATGAGTTCCAAACTGCGTGCAGGTTATAAGCTGCTGCGCAAAAAGGCAGGCTTTCGTTATGTGATGGATGTTATCCCGCTGGATGCAACGCTTATTAAAGGTTCACATGGTCGTGTTGGCGTGGAAGAACAATACAAGCCGGTTTTAATTACGGATGGTAAAACACATGGTAATATCATAGCGACTGATGTATTCAATATCATCTGGCACTATTTAAAAGGATAATTAACGGGCACAATGTTTGTTGTTTACTCAGTAAACATTTGCCATGCCTTCATCCGTTGTAGCAGCCTTTAATTACGATGCACCGCATCATACGCTGAATGTGGTTTACTTATCCGGCAAAAAGTACGCCTACAAAAACGTACCCGAACAGGTTTACCTCGATATGAAGGATGCATTTTCCAAAGGCACATTCCTCAATCAAAATATCAAGGGAAAATATCCGTTTAAAAAGATAAACTGATTGGCTTTACAGGTATTTCCGCAGGTGCAATTTTATTCAATTTTATATTTGAATATCACTACAATAATACCAACTTGCGGAAAATATGGTTTTGAATAAAGATATTGGCGCTGCCGGGATCACTTTAGCTATAATTTAACAATTTTTAACAAAAACACAGGGCAAAAGGGTTGCTTAAAAATACAGGTCTTTTTAACTTCGCACCCTCAAATGTAAACTCATGGAAGAAATAAATAGTGGTACACAACCAGTTACAACTGATACGGTAGCGGGAAGTTCATCATACGAAACGGATATCCGCGCTATCAATGAAATGATACAAAAGGAAAGCGCCTTTATCGATGTGCTGAAAATGGAGATGGATAAGGTGATAGTGGGCCAAAAATACATGGTGGAGCGACTGCTGATAGGTTTACTGGCCGACGGTCATATCCTGCTGGAAGGTGTACCGGGACTGGCAAAAACATTGGCCATCAACACATTGGCCAAAGCTATTGACGCCGGTTTCAGTCGTATACAATTTACGCCCGACCTGCTGCCTGCCGACTTACTGGGAACCATGATCTACAACCAGAAAAAGGAAGAGTTTATTGTTCGTAAAGGGCCTTTATTCTCAAACTTTATTTTGGCCGATGAAATCAACCGTGCCCCGGCAAAGGTGCAGAGTGCGCTGCTTGAATCAATGCAGGAAAGGCAGGTAACCATTGGCGATAACACTTTCCCGCTGCCACAGCCGTTTTTGGTACTGGCTACCCAAAACCCTATTGAGCAGGAAGGTACCTACCCGCTTCCCGAAGCACAGGTTGACCGTTTTATGCTGAAAGTGGTTATCGGGTATCCAAATAAGGAAGATGAAAAACGCATTATCCGAGCTAACATCTCTCCGCAGGGATTTCCAAAGGTTAACCCGGTTATCAGCACTGATGACATCATCAAAGCCCGCAAAGTAGTGCGCGAGGTTTATATGGACGAGAAGATAGAGCAATACATTATCGATATTGTTTTTGCCACCCGTTTCCCCGAGCAATACAAACTATCGAAATACAAGAGCCTGGTAAGCTTTGGCGCATCACCAAGGGCAAGTATAAATTTGGCTTTGGCCGCAAAAGCCTACGCGTTCATCAAACGCCGTGGCTATGTAATCCCCGAAGATGTGAGGGCAATTTGTCATGATGTATTACGCCATCGTATCGGCCTAAGCTACGAAGCTGAAGCCGAAAACATCACTTCGGAAGATATTGTAACCGGGATATTGAATGCGGTAGAAGTACCTTAATAAGCCCCACCCAAACCCTCCCCGGGAGGGAGGGCTTTAAAAATATAGTGGATTATATTCAGGAAAAAATAATTAAATAATCAAAAGTCTCCCCTACCGGGGGAGATTTAGAGGGGGCTAGCCGCTATGGCAAAGGATACCAAAGAACTGCTAAAAAAGGTAAGAAAGATCGAGATAAAAACCCGGGGGTTAAGCAACCACTTATTTTCGGGCGAATATCATTCGGCTTTCAAGGGGCGTGGTATGGCTTTTAGTGAGGTACGCGAATACCAGGTGGGCGATGAAATTCGCACCATCGACTGGAATGTTACCGCGCGCTTTAATCACCCCTACGTTAAAAGTTTTGAGGAAGAGCGCGAGCTTACCGTAATGGTATTGATTGACGTAAGCGGCTCGGAAAACTTCGGTACCGTAGTTCAGCAAAAGCAAGATCTTGCGACTGAGCTTTGTGCCGTGCTGGCATTTTCGGCGATACAAAATAATGACAAGGTGGGCGTTATATTTTTTAGCGATAAGATAGAAAAATTCATCCCGCCAAAAAAAGGCCGCAGCCATATTTTAATGATCATCCGCGAGCTGATAGATTTTACACCCGAAAATAAAGGGACAAACGTTGCCGAAGCATTGCGCTACTTTACCAGCGCTATTAAAAAGCGTAGCACGGCGTTTATCATATCCGATTTTATCAGCGGACCGTTCGAAGATCAGTTAAAGATAGCCAACAAAAAGCATGACATTATTGCTCTTAAATTATACGACAGGCATGAGGAAGAATTTCCGGATTTAGGTTTGGTGCCAATGGTAGATGAAGAAACCGGGGAATTGCAATGGGTGAATACCAGCAATAAGGATGTGCGAAATGCCTACAAGGCGACGGCGCTTAAAAGAAACGCAGAATTGGCAAACGTCTTCAAAAAATCGGGGGTTGATTTTACCGGCATAGGCACCCATGAATCATACGTAAAACCACTAATGACACTATTTAAAAAACGTGAAAGCAGGCGGTGATAAAAATGAAACGATACTTTAATTATACATTAGTACTGATATTACTTTTAACCTGTTTTGCTTACAGAACCAACGCGCAAAACATTAAGGTTGAAGCTACGCTTGATAAAGTGAGCATCCCCATGGGCGATCAAACGCGCCTGCACATTATAGCGCATATACAGGCTAAAGACGAGATAACTTTTCCGCAACTGGCCGACAGCATTGGCAAGATACAGATAGTAAGCGTTGCCAAGCCTGACACCTCTTTTGACAAGGATAACGTACAAAACGAAACCATAACCCGCAACTATACGGTAACATCATTTACGCCTGGCACATATTCTATCCCGCCGTTTACGTTCAAAACAAAAACAGCATCGTACACTACTGATAGCCTCATGCTGCAGTTTACCCCGGTAGCTATTGATACCACTAAAGCTATTTATGACATTAAACAACCTTTGGCTGTAACCTACACCTGGCTGGATTGGTTGAAAGACCATTGGCAATGGGTGGTGTTCCCACTGTTGGCTGTTTTGTTTATCATAGGGCTGACTATTTACATTGCTACACGGCCTAATAAAAAGTTTGTTCCTATAAACAAAGTACCTGAGATTCCGCCGCATAGCATCGCCTTAAATAAATTAAGCGCCCTGCGCGATAAAAAACTTTGGCAAAGCGATGAGGTGAAATTATACCATAGCGAGTTGAGTGATACGCTGCGCGAATATCTTGAAAACAGGTATCACATTAACGCGCTTGAGCAAACATCGGATGAAATATTTGCGGGTTTAAGATCGGCTCAAATATCTGCCGATGCCCGCGAAAAATTAAGGCGCACGTTGCTTTTGGCCGATTTGGTAAAATTTGCCAAGGAAAAGCCGCTACCCGAAGACAACGAGTTCAGCATGGAGAATGCCATCAGCTTTGTAATGCAAACCAAGCAGGAACCACAAGCGCCTGCTGATAAGGAGGAGTTACCGAAATGAGCTGGTTTCACGGAATAGAATTTGCTTACCCCGGTTTCTTCTGGCTATTCATCATCATCCCGCTGATGATAGGCTGGTATATCTGGAAAAATAAAGTGTTGCAGGGCACGCTCAGCATGTCGACCACCAGCGGGTTTTCATCGGGCAAAAAAAACGCGTATTATTATTTCAGGCATTATAGCATTGTGCTTCGGGTATTGGCATTGTCACTATTAATTATTGCATTGGCAAGGCCGCAAACCGCTTTAAGCTGGGAAAATGAAACCACCGAAGGCATTGATATTGTAATAGCCAGCGATATTTCGGGCAGTATGCTTTCCGAGGATTTTGTGCCTAACCGTTTGGAAGCCGGCAAACAAATAGCCATTGATTTTATAAAGGCCCGCCCTAACGACCGTATCGGGCTGGTGATATTCAGCGGCGAAAGCTTTACGCAATGCCCGTTAACTATCGATCATGATGTGCTCATCAATTTATTCCAGGGCATACAAAACGGCATGATAGACGATGGCACCGCCATAGGTATGGGCCTGGCTACCGCGGTAAATCGCCTTAAGGATAGCGAAGCAAAAAGCAAAGTGGTTATTTTACTTACGGATGGCGTTAACAATACCGGCTCCATTCCGCCTATTACCGCTGCCGAGATTGCCAAGCAATTTGGCATACGTGTATATACCGTTGGCATCGGCACAAATGGGTCGGCACCATATCCGTTTAAAGACCAATTTGGCAATATCCATTACCAAAACATACCGGTACAAATTGATGAGGCTACCCTCAGCAAAATATCGGCCATTACAGGCGGAAAATATTTCAGGGCACACAATAACCAGGAATTAAAAGGCATTTATCAACAGATAGATAAGCTGGAAAAAGTAAAAATTTCGGTTACTCAATTTCATAAAAAAACAGAGCGGTTTTTACCTTTTGCCCTGGCGGCGATCATACTGTTATCGCTCGAGTTTATATTAAGTAGTACCATTTTTAAAGGAGCTTTAACCTGATGTTACGTTTTGCACACATATGGATCTTATGGGGATTGGCAGCCGTACCGTTGCTCATCATTTTGTTCGCGGGCGTACGCACCTGGAAAAAAAGAGCGCTTGCCCGTTTGGGTGATAAAGAAGTGATCGTCCGCATTATGCCTGATGTATCGTTTAGCAGGCCAACGCTAAAATTCATCCTATATATTATTGCTTACGGGCTGATCATCATCGGCCTTGCCGACCCGCAGATAGGTACCCGGACAGAAGATATAAAACGCGACGGCGCGGATATTATGATATTGTTGGATGTATCGAACAGTATGCTATCGCAGGACCTTGCACCTAATCGGCTGGAGAATGCTAAACGAGCGCTCGACCAGTTGATAAGCAGTTTGCATAACGACCGCATAGGCATTGTTGTATTTGCCGGCGAACCTTACGTGCAGTTGCCTATGACTACCGACTACTCGGCAGCAAAATTATTTTTGAACGAAATAAGCCCCGGCATGGTGCCTACACAGGGTACCGCTATTGGTGCAGCCATTGATATGGGTATGCAATCGCTCGATTTTAAAAACAATACTGCCAAAGCCATGATATTAATGACCGATGGCGAGAATCACGAGGACGACGCGGTTAAAGCCGCCGAAGCCGCCGCCGATAAAAAGGTTGCGATACATGTTATCGGCTTTGGTTCGCCGCAGGGCTCGCCTATTCCGGTTTATTTAAATGGAAAGCAGGCAGGTTTCCATGTAGATAGTGCGGGGCATACCGTTATCAGTAAACTAAATGAGGATATGTGTAAGGAGATAGCTGCCGCAGGCAACGGTGTATTTGTACGGGCCAGCAACGCTGGCAGCGGGCTAAACATTGTGATGGACCAGGTGAACAAAATGCAGCAAAAAGGATACGATAGCAAGCAATTCAAGGATTTTGAGGACAGATTTCAGTTCTTTTTCGTGATAGCGTTTTTATTATTAGTAGTGGAGTTTTTTATATCGAACCGTAAGAGTTTAAGGTTAAGCAAGTTGAAATTGTTTGAAGTGAAGAAGCCATGAAGCAATTTATTATAATTATATTGATGTTGTTAAGCGGCGAATGGCTCTATGCACAGGATGCAAAGAGCCATATCCATAAAGGTAACCAGCTTTACAGCCAGAAAAAATACGAGGATGCCGCCGCCGAGTACAGCAAATCGGTTGAGAAAAAGGGTATGCCTGTCGAGGGTAATTTTAATTTGGGCGATGCATTATTTAAACAAAAAAAGTTTGATGATGCAGCGCAGCATTTTACCGATATTGGTTCATCGGCAACAAATAATGCAATAAAAGCTGGTGCTTATCATAACTTGGGTAATTCGTTGATGGAATCGAAAAAATACCAGGAGAGTATTGACGCCTATCAAAAATCGTTACTGGCCAACCCGAAGGACGACCAAACAAGGTATAACCTTGCTTACGCCCAGGAAAAGCTGAAACAGCAGCAACAACAAAACAAAAAGAACGATAAGAATAACCAAAACAACAAAAATAACCAAAACAAACAGGATCAGAATAAAAAGGATCAGGACAAGAAAAACCAGGATAAAAACAATCAGAACAATAAGGATCAGCAGGATAAAGACAAGCAAAATCAACAGCAACAAAATCCCGATAAGCTATCGAAAGAAGATGCCCAACGGATGCTGGATGCGCTGAACAATAATGAAAAGAACACCCAGGACAAGCTGAAAAACAAAAAAGCGAAGGCTGGTAAAATGCACATTGATAAGGATTGGTAATAAATTAGGCGAAGGTGATTAAATGCCATTAAAGTGACCCGCAGGGTTGACACATTTGCAAACAAAGGGCGAATTATTTAACAAACATTATAAAGAAAATGACCCATAGGGTCAGCCCCTTTGTAGAAAAAAAACAGAACAATAATTTTGCCTCGTAGAGGCTACCCTTAACCAACATATATTATTTTTGCGGATGGCAAATACATACACACAATTATATATCCATTTTGTATTTGCTGTAAAATACCGGGAGGCAATAATTCAGCAAGAATGGGAAGAACGCCTTCAAAAATACATTACGGGTGTAGTTCAAAACAATGGGCATAAATTATTGGCGATAAATACAATGCCCGACCATTTGCACTTATTTGCAGGTCTTAATCCGAAACAATCAATTTCGGAATTGATGAAACTTGTAAAGGGCGATAGTTCGGAATTTATAAATAAAGAAAGGTTGACCAAAAGGAAATTTTATTGGCAGGAAGGATACGGCGCGTTTAGCAACAGCCGTTCACAGATTGATGGAGTAGTTAAGTATATTTTAAATCAAAAAGAGCATCATGCCAAACAAACATTTAATGAAGAATATATTGGAATTTTAAAAGATTACGCAATTGAATATGATGAACAATACCTTTTTCACAACTTATTAGACGGATGAAGGGTAGCCTCTACGGGGCAAAAAATAAAAGCTACACATATTCTACAAAGGGGTTGACCCGATGGGTCAATCAAAAAACATTATACCATTGTGGTTAATTGATAAATGAAAAAAGGATACTACATATTATCATTTTTAGTGTTATTGCCGACACTGCTTTTTGCGCAGATTAAATTTACCGCCACTGCCAGCAGTACACAGGTGGGTACAGGCGAACAGTTCGAAGTTGATTTTACCGTACAGGGCAATGGCGATGATTTTAATCCGCCAGATCTCTCAAATTTCCAGGTATTATCGGGACCGAACCCGTCCCAAAGCATGACATCGGTAAATGGTGTGACAACCTATACTACGGGGTTCAGTTACATACTGCAAGCGGTAAAAGAAGGTACGTTTATTATTGGCCCCGCAACCATTAATGTAGGTATGCGCGGGGTAAAGTCAAATCCCTTAAAAATAACGGTAGTAAAAGGGCAACCCGTCCAGCGGCAGCAAACACAACAGGCACAGCAACAAAACGCCCCTGGCAGTGCGTCTGTGGGTAATTCGCAAAGCATTGCAAAATCATTATTCATCCGGGCCGAAGTTGATAAAACCCGCGTTTACCAGGGCGAACAATTAACCGTGAACTATAAGTTATACACTCGCGTGGCTATACTTGGCAGCGGGTTGGATAAGGCCCCCGACCTGAATGGTTTCTGGAACCAGGATATAATGAAAAATGGCCAACAGGTGCAATGGAAAATTGAAGATTACAAAGGTGAGCGCTTTAATGTAGCTACCATAAAACAAACTGTATTATTCCCTGAGCATGCCGGCGACCTGACCATCGATCCGATATCATTAACACTGGCCGTTCGCTTGCAGCAGCAAAGTTCAGGCGATATTTTCGACCAGGTTTTTGGCGGCGGCAGCTTTAAGGACATAAATTATAAAATAAGCAGTCCGCCAGTTATTATCCATGCTATGCCACTACCCGAAGCAGGTAAACCGGCCGATTTTAGCGGCGCTGTAGGGTCATTCTCGGTTGCATCGAACGTCGATAAAAAAGAATTAAAGGCCAACGAAACGCTTAATTACAACCTTAAAATCACAGGCACCGGTAATTTGGCGCTGATAAATGCGCCCAACATTAACCCGCCTGCCGATTTCGAAAAATATGACCCGAAGACAACCGATAATATAGCAGTAAACCCCGGCGGCGTTTCAGGCAGCAGGGAATTTACCTACCTGCTTATCCCGCGCCACCTGGGCGATTTCACACTTAGTCCGCCGGGCTTCTCGTACTTCAATCCGGCTACAAGAAGATACGTAACATTGCCCGCCAAATCATTCGCCATAAAGGTTAATAAAGGCGACCCGCAGGCAAACCCTACTGCCTACAACATGAGCAGCCAGCAGGATATAAAAATGCTTGGCAAGGATATCCGCTACATCAAAACTGATTCGCCCGACCTGTATAAAGACGGTGAAGGTTTTTACGGCTCGGCAAGCTTTTACCTGTTAATGTTATTGGGCCCGCTGGCATTTACAGGAGCACTATTATATCGCCGTTGGGACGACAAACAAAACAGCGACATAGTTAAACTAAAAAGCCGCAAGGCTAATAAAGTTGCAGCCAAACATTTGGCCAATGCAGCCAAACAATTATCGGCAGGCAATAAAAATGAATTTTATGAGGCTGTTGCCCGCGGCCTGTACGGTTATTTAAGCGATAAGCTGAACATCCCGATTGCTGACCTGAACAAGGAAAACATCACCGACCAGCTAAAAGCAAGGGCATTGGATGAAGGAACTATTAACCAGTTGTCAGATACCATCGACCTATGCGAGATGGCGCGCTTTGCCCCGGTAACAGGCATATCGCAACAACAGGTATTCGACAAGGCAAAAAATACGATAAATGAAATTGAAGATAAAATATAACCGGCTAAAGGGCGGGTTGTACCTGCTTTTGTTTTTGGCGCTGCCCGTATTTTCCTATGGCAGCGATGCCACAACTGCGCTTTTTCAAAAAGGAAACCAACAATACGCCAAAGGTCAATATCAACAGGCCGTTCAAAGCTATCAACAGATATTGAATGATGGCTACCAGTCGGCAACCATATATTTTAACCTGGGCAACGCTTATTATAAGATAGACGATATCCCCTCGGCAGTATTATATTTTGAAAAGGCCCATAAACTGAATCCCGGCGACGAGGATATCAACTTCAACATTAAACTGGCCAACTCAAAAACAACCGACAAGGTTATTCAACTGCCCGAGTTTTTTGTTACTGCATGGTGGCACAGTTTCATACTGTGTTTTTCGGCCAATACACTGGCGGCATTAAGCGTATTGTTATTGCTGGCGGGTTTCGGGTTGTTGACCCTGTATATCTTTTCCAACTCTGTCGGCATAAAAAAATCATCATTTTACGGTGGCATTATTCTACTATGCCTTGGCTTCATCAGCATTTTCATTGCTAATCGCCAGGTTAATTATTTTAATAACCATCACCAGGCCATTGTTTTCAGCAGTACGGTAACTGCCAAAAGCACGCCCGACGCCACCGGAAAACCCATGTTTGTTGTGCATGAAGGCACCAAGGTTAATGTAATGGAAACCAACGCCAATTGGATCGAGATAGAGCTGCCTAACGGCAGTGCGGGCTGGATAGCATCAGCGGACGTTAAGGAGATTTAGCATTATCATTTTTTTTAGCAACTGGCAAATTTCGGCTAAAGCCTATATTTTCTTATTAATATTTACCCGTCCCTTAAAAGGGACGGCAATCACTGCTATCATTTACCGTTGGCTTTAGCCAAATTCATTATCCTTTATCTTTAAATCATATTAATATCGACTATTGATTTATATACTTACGTTTTAAATACTATTCCCTAAATTTACGTCATCCCCTTATAACCTGTAATTCCTATGCAACAGCAATTCCATTACGCCACCGTTACCGAGGCCATAAAGCAGTTAAAAGAAAAAGGCTTTACGCTCGACCTTAATTTAAAGGAGAACCAGTTTTTAAACGAGGGACAGGCTTACGCTGCCGACGAATTTGAGATAGTCGACCTTTATCGTTACGAGGGCGCATCCGACCCCGCAGATGAAGCCATCGTGTATGCCCTGGCATCAAAATCCGGACTCAAAGGGATATTGGTATCGGGCTATGGTGCTTCAACAGATGATGCATCCGAAGAAACCTTAAAACAGCTGCATTACAAATATCAGCAGAGCAAACAATAAATATCATTTATGAAGAAGATAATCGCATTTATAGTAATGGGAATTGGTTTTGTCTGCCCTGCTTGGGCTCAAAAGATCGATAGTCCGCAGGTTAAAACAGCTAATGGTATAGTACAGGGTGTTGTTGAAACCAGCGGTATACATTCGTTTAAAGGCATACCCTATGCACAGCCACCGGTAGGTGACCTGCGTTGGAAAGAGCCACAGTCGCCCAAAAACTGGAAGGCTGTTTTACATACCGATCATTTTGGCCCACAGGCCATGCAGGCACCTATTTATAGCGATATGATGTTTCGCAGCAATGGCAAAAGCGAAGATTGCCTGTACCTTAATATATGGACACCAGCCAAATCGCCAAAAGGGGCGCTGCCGGTATTGGTGTATTTTTATGGCGGGGGTTTCCAGGCAGGCGATGGTTCGGAATACCGTTATGATGGCGAAAGCATGTCGAAACGTGGGATAGTGGCGGTTACCATCAACTACCGCTTAGGCATATTTGGCTTTTTTGCGCATCCTGAACTTACCAAAGAATCACCCCACCAGTCATCGGGCAATTATGGTTTGATGGACCAGCACGCGGCTTTATTATGGGTGCAAAAAAACATAGCAGCTTTTGGCGGCGACCCTAAGCGGGTAACCATTGCAGGCGAATCGGCAGGTTCATCATCCGTATGTGCACAAGTGGCCTCGCCATTATCGAAAGCGCTGTTTGCCGGTGCCATTGCTGAGAGTGGATCTGTTTTAGGAGAATCGCCCGCGGCACTAATTACATCTGAAGAAAATGGCGCAAAATTCGCTTTGTCAATAGGAGCGGCTTCCATAGCTGATCTTCGAAAAATATCGGCCGATAGCTTGCTAAAGTTGTCGGCATCCGCAAATTTTAATGAAGATATTGATGGCTATTTCCTTCCATCGATGCCCCGCGATATTTTTGCAACTGGCAAAGAAATGCATGTGCCGTTATTAGCGGGATGGAACTCGGCCGAAAATGATTATCACGCTATCTTCGGCAATGATTCAACCAGCTTACAGAATTACAAAAACGCACTTACAAAACAGTATGGCGACCATGCAAATGATGTATTTGCCTTATACCCTGCTACTAACGATTCGGAGGTAAAAAAAGTCGCTACCGACTTGGCGGCCGACAGATTTATTGCCTTCGAAACCTGGAAGTTTATTGATATGCAAAGTAAAACAGGCGGCAAACCTGTGTACAATTATATTTTTGGACGGGTGCGCCAGCCTGTAGGTGGCTTTAAAGAACCTGCAATGGGCGCTTCACACTCGTCCGAAATTGAATATGCCTTAGGTAATTTATCAACCAATAAAGCCTATACCTGGACGGATGATGACTACAAGGTATCGGATACCATGGAAAGCTATTTTGCCAATTTTATAAAAACCGGTAATCCAAATGGGAAAGGCCTGCCCGTGTGGAACAGCTTTAATGATGCTACGCAAGAGGCTATGTTGATAGATGTCATCAGCAAGCCTATCCCCATAAAAAACCCCAAGAGGTATATTTTAATGGATAGTGTAACCGCCAAATAAAAGGCGCTATGCTTTAATGCAACCTGTCCTGGAATGAAGGAGAGGCATCATCAGCTTGCGTGGGATTACCCAAATAGCTCCATCGCAGGCCTTGTATATATTGGTTCAGCGCAATATCAATTTGCTGTACGGTTACTTTATTAACCATTGCCGGTAACTGTTCGGCTATTTGCCATCCGCCTAAAATTTCGGCTTCGCCAAGGCTTGCTGTAATTGCCGATGTGCTTTGCTGCTTTATATAATTAGTAGTGATGTAGCTGCTCTTTAAATGCTTAAGGTCGCTCGAAGAAACGCCAATGTGCCGTACATAATTCAACATTTTAACCATTTCATGCACCGCGGCCTTTGGCTGATTAGTACTTACCGACATGGTAGCATAAGGCATTTGCCGCATCACAGCGTCAGCACCGGGATCGTATGATAAGTTAAGGTCTGTGCGCAGGTCGCTAAACAGCGCGCCCCCTACAACAGAGATACCCAACCTAAAGGGTATATAATCAGGGCTATACACCTCCGGCGAGTTCATGATAGCGTTTATGTAATTGGTCGACAGGTCACGTTTTTCAACCAATAACTTGTAGTCGCTCCAATCAGGTGTTTTATAAGTCGGCGTTTGATAAAGTTGTTTTGAAGGCAAGCCCGCGAAAGAGGCGTGTATTTTCGCTATTAATTCTTCCTTACTTATTTTGCCGGCCACCACTATAAACAACCTGCTTTTATCGAGTATACTGTGATAATAGTTTTTTAGGTCGGCAGCTGTAAATTTACTTAACGTTTCTTCCGTGCCGCCGGGATCAGTGGCATAAGGCGTACCCGCAAACGCATTTTTTATCATCAGTTGATCCGAATAGTTATCCGGGTCTGATTGTTTCTGGCGCAGCTCGGCAAATATTTTGTTGCGTAGCAGTTCCACCTGGTTATCATCAAACACAGGATTGACGACAGCCTGGGTAAAAAGGTCCCATCCCTGGTTGAGATAATCGGTAACACATTCCATCTCAATGCTTCCATAATCATAGGTCGATTCGCCGTGAATGCCAATGCTGTAAACATCGGCGGTATCTCTAAAAGCGTCGGCCGCATATTTCCCGGTGCCACATTCCGCAATAGCATTAAGCGCAAAGTTTTCAATGCCCGCCTTGTCGGCGCCATAATTGGTTACCCCTCCCCTAAAAAACATGCGCACATCCAGTATCTCTTTCACGGTAGGCTTAAATATCACTTTAATACCATCCACATCAAACGCGGTTGTCGGCGCCTGCGCCCATACTCCGGTTAGGGCAAGGCACATAATAGTTATTACAAATAGTATTTTCTTCATGCTATATTTTAGTTCGATGCGGTAAAAAATTCTTCGGGATGCAGTTGCGCTTTTAGATCAGGGCTTATCAGCATCCCGGCGCAATAAGGTTGGTTCTTAATGTATTTGCGTACATATTCCTGCAGATCGGCGCGGGTTATTGTGTTCAAGTTATCAACGTAGCCGGTATAGTAATCAATAGTAGTCGATGCCCACCAGAACGACATGGCCTGTGTAAAATCCGAGGTCACTTCCTTTTCCATGGTACGTTCTATCCCAAGTTTGCGGCGGGCTATGGCTATTTGTTCATCGGTAAAATAATCCTCGCTATCCATCAGGTTCAATTGCCGTTTTACCTCCGCAATACATTCCTTTATTTTGGCCGGGTTGGGTACTATTTCTAAAGTAATAGGGCCGGTATGGCTAAGCGTTAAATAACTGATCTCCACCTGTAGCGCCAAACCCGATTGCAGCAGTGCCTTACTAAATTTTGATGAGTTTTGATTCACGATGAATGAAAAAACATCGGCGGCATAGGTAGAATGCACATCATGCCGGGTATCGGGGCCTTCCCACTCCATCAGTACCAGTGGCACGCGCGAAAGACCTGATTCAACTACAAAATAATCCGTCTTTTTCAGGGGCTTAAATTCGGGAATGGGCCACTTTTTAAACGGGTCGAAACCCGATGGTTTCCAACTGCCATATATGTTCTGTACACGCCTGAATATGTCATCATGCTTCACATCGCCGGCAACGGTAAGCAGGCAATTATTAGGGAAATAATATTTATTCTTAATAGAATCCATCATAGCCGGTGTAGCCGAACGGATAACCTGGTGATCGCCCAATGAATTTTTGCGGCTATAAAGGCTGCCCCACATGTGATGGTCCATCGCGTTTGATAAAGCATAACCGGGATCGGATTCATCCTGTTGAAACTCGGCATCAACTACCTCATTTTCCTTGGCCATTTCTTTAGGGTCGAACTTTGGGTAGCGTATGGCCGAGTTCATAAAATCAAGGCCTTCGCTAAGATTTGAGCTGGGCAAAGTAAAATAATAGTTCACGTTTTCGAATGAGGTGGAGCCGTTAAACTTCATACCCAATTCACTAACCCGCTGCAAAAAATCATCGGCGCTGTGGTATTCTTTATTCGCCTTAAAAAACATGTGCTCATATAAATGGCTCAAGCCATTAAACTCCGGTGTTTCGGTATAGGCGCCATTTTTACAGGTTATCATTATAGTGGCCAGCGGTACGCTGTTATCTTCTATTACCAATACGTCGAGCCCGTTTGGCAGTTTGCGCAAAAACATATTATCAGGGAGTTTATTTTGCGCCTTTAGCAAAGCCGGTAAAAGCAGCAAAATAAACAGGCAGATCTTTTTTATCATAGGTATAATTTAATGCAATGAAAATAGTAAAATAAATTAACGCTTATTTGTTTGATTTAGCGCATAGTTCATTGTTTCGCCAAGTTGTTGCCACGAGGTGACATTTGCTTTGCCTAACATAGCAGCAATCAGCGTCCATATCCCGGCAGGTGTTTTACCGCTTTCGCGCAAATATTTTACTGATGTCGCTCCTGCCGATTTGGAAAGCTTTTCGCCCGATGCATCCGTAATTAATGGGTGATGATAAAAACTGATTGCCCCAAAATCCGCACCCTTACCAAGCGCCAATGCCAGCGCATGCTGCGCCAGTGTAGAGGGCCAAAGATCCTCGCCGCGTACGACGAGATCAACCCTATAAAACAAGTCGTCAATTACCGAGGTTAGCTGGTATGCAGGGAAGCCGTCCTTCTTTTTGACTATAAAATTCTTCATATCATCGGGCAAAGCAGCGTGTATGGCGTTGCCGCTATAATCCTTAACCACAAGCACATCATTATTGGTAATAAGCCGCCAGCTTGCCCCGGGCGTAGTTAAAGGGATATGTTTAGCATAACATTCGCAATTATTTATTTGCTTACGCGAACAGGTACAGGCATAAACAAGGCCATCATCGCGCAGCTTGTACAGCGCCAGCCGGTATTGATCCATGCGATGCAGTTGAGAATAGTTAGCTTCAAAATCGCTTATATCGCGCGGGCCCTCATCATAGGGTATCTGCAAAAACTCAAGAGTATTAAATATATCCTGTACATATAACCGGTTTGCCCGCGCCCGGTCAAGGTCGTCAATCCTCAATAATATTTTAGCGCCATGCTGGCGTGCCAGCGTAACAGTAATGGCAAACGATAATACGTTACCTAAATGCAGGTAGCCGCTCGGTGTGGGCGCTATGCGGGTTTTGGTATATAACTTGCCGGCCACAATTGCTATTTTCCCCCAATATCAGTTGATACCAGTGGCTTCGATACCAGTATTTTAAAAGCCTGGTCGGTAGTAAAACCCGCTTTTATTAGGGCATCATAATAGCTTTTATTTATTTTGGCCACTGCTTCCACCTTCGTTTTATCGCTATAAAATTTTATCTGTGCATCAAATAAAGTTGTATAAAGATTATTCATCATCGACCCCATCGAAAACGTGCCATTCCCAAAAGGGGCGTATGAAGTTGTATCGGGTGTAATTAATCTCATGTGTGTTCGATGCAAAGCAAATGCTGATGTATCGGTTTTATCCAAGCTCACATTGTAGTAATTAAAATAACTGGCACCGGCTATCCTGTCTGTTGTGGAAATGGCCCTTTCAATTATATTTATCGCTTTTGTACCCGGTTTCAGTTTCTCAAAATACACCGTAAAACTGATCTCCTCGTTATCCATCCTTGCAGAATCCTTCAACGGCTTTATCGCGATCCCCTCCGACCGCAAATAGTTATACCTATCATCGCCATTGGCATCCTGCAGGTAAATGGTCTTGTCCAATCTTACCCAGTCGCCTTTTAACCTTGATGTGTGTTTAAATACAACAGCGGTATAGTTTTTTGTAATGTCAATTTTTACTATAGTGGTTGATGGATCATCAGAATTGCCAACAAGCGGCGAATTGATAGTTTGGCAAAATGACACGGCAGGCAACAGTAGTAATAAGAATAAAAGTGATAAAGGTTTCATACAGGTTTTTTTTGCTTAAAAGTATTGAAAAAAATCGACAGCGCAAGATAGTTTATCAATAAGAACTAGCTGAATTTGATCCAACAAAAAAGCCTTTGGACACTAATCCAAAGGCTTGTACATATATGTGGACCCCAAACGGGGATTATTGCCGCTGTTTATTTAAAGTTTCCGATGGCAAGTAATACTGTTAAAGCAGGGATGGTTAATAAAAAATAAACCCTTGCCATTTGCAGATTATTAGCGTTACCCAATACAAATACATTGTATAAGTCGGCTTTTATGGTTTGTATTTTCGTTTTCATGATATCAAAATTTAAGGTTGTTATTATAAATTTTATATCAGTATGACGGGCGGAAATTGCGATAGTTTAATTGGGCTTAATTATTTTTTTAGTGCCCTACTTTTCGAAAAGATTTGCCGAAACTATTATTATTCGTTAACCTTGAAACTGAATGCAACCCCGGCATACCGCGTACTATCAGCTTCAATTTAAATGGAAAAAATAAACCCGGCAATTCTAAAAACCAAACAACATTTTCAAATTCTTGATGGGCTGCGAGGAGTAGCAGCCCTGGGTGTTGTAACCTTCCATTTTATGGAAATGGCTTACTCCGACTATAGCCAAAACTTTATTGGGCACGGGTTTTTAGCGGTCGACTTCTTTTTCTGTTTATCTGGTTTTGTTATCGGCTATGCTTACGACGACCGCATTGGCAAAATGGGGGTCATGGAGTTTTTTAAATCGAGGCTGATACGCCTGCATCCATTGGTTATTCTAGGTTCCGTATTGGGCGTGCTGGCTTTTTTGTTCGATCCTTTCGGGGGACACACTGAAGTATACAGCGCAGGCAGGATCGCGCTGGTATTTCTTTGCTCCATCCTGCTTATACCTTTTGGCGCTATGACCGACCGGGGCTTTAACCTCTTTAGCTTCAATGCGCCGGCGTGGTCGTTATTTTGGGAATATATGGCCAATATTGTGTATGCTTTTGTCCTTTGCAAACTTAAACGCGGTTACCTTATCGGTTTGGCGATAATTTCAGCAGGCGCGCTTTGTTTTGTGGCGTGTCGTTCGCATAACCTGATGGGTGGCTGGAGCTCGACGAACTTTTGGGATGGTGGTGCGCGTATATTTTATTCGTTTACAGCCGGGTTAATTGTATATCGTTTTAACTGGATAATTAAAAACAGGCTGGGTTTTATCGGCATGGCTATACTATTGGCAGCCGCATTAACGATGCCCTTCTCAAACAATTGGAACAGGATAACTGAAACGTTAGTGGTGTTGTTCTATTTTCCTTTGGTGGTTGCCTTAGGCGCAGGAGCCAACCTAACAAAGGGCTTTGAAAGGCTTTGCAATTTCTTTGGTAAAATATCATACCCATTGTATATGACCCATTATTCGGTTATATGGATGTTCGGGAATTATTATGCTAAGTACAAACCTGCTACAGGGCAACTGTCGCTCATTATTATAATTAGCTTAATTCTTTTGGTTGGCTTTGCGTACTTGGTGATGGTACTTTATGATATACCCGTGCGAAGATATTTAAACAATAAAAGACAACGAGAACTGGCAAAATAGAAATATATCAACACCAGAATTCATTCCGCCAATCGTCTTGCTCTTTCGCATCTAAAAACGTCCACGCCACAATTCGGCTTACCTTTTGCCCCTGCGACATATTGATGGTGCGTACATCACGCGCGGCAGCTTTTTTCAGTGCCCTGTAAACGCCGGGCAGCGTATCTTTTTTCGATACCAGGGTAGTGAACCACATACATTGCTTTGCCACCAATACGCTTTGCTCAATGATCAGTTTTATAAACGCAGCCTCTCCGCCGTGGTACCACAGCTCTTTCTTCTGTCCGCCAAAATTCAATGTAGATTGTGGCTTGCCGTCAACTTTTAATTTGTTCCATTTATTTACGGTAGCTAATTGAGCTTCCTGCAATGATGAATGGAACGGCGGGTTGCAGATGGTGGCATCAAAACCTTCATCCTGTATAATAATGCCTTTGAATATATTGTTCTTGTTGGTTTGCTGCCTTAATAATATTTGGCCCTTTAAGTTCGGGTTGGCCGCGATAATGTCTTTTGCAGAGCGAATAGCGATCGGGTCAATATCGGTACCCACAAACTGCCAGCCGTACACGCTGCTGCCAATTACTGGGTAAATACAGTTGGCGCCCATGCCAATATCCAATATTTTTATTTTTTTACCGGTGGGGATGTTACCGTTATTGTTTTCGCTCAAAAGGTCGGCTATATAATGGATGTAATCGGCCCTGCCGGGGATTGGCGGACAAAGGTAACCTTCGGGGATATCCCAGCCATCAATTCCGTAATATTGCTTCAGTAAACTTTTGTTCAGCGTTTTAACCGCTTCCGCATCGCTAAAATTTATCGACTCCACATCATATTCATTCATTTTCACAAACGGACGGAGTTCGGGCGTCGTCTTTATCAGCTGTTTAAAATCATAACCCTGCCTGTGGGCATTGCGGGGATGCAGGTTTTGTTTTTCAGCAATTTTTTGTTTTGGATCTGAAGACATTAAACAATATTTATTTTTACAAAGGTCGGTATTCTCAATTACAAAAAAGGCCTTTGAACTTGTGTCCAAAGGCCTTTGATCATAATATATTTTTTTCAGATCAACTCTCCTTTAAATTTGCTTTTGAAAGTCTATAAATCTTTTCGTACAATTCCTTTGTATCAAATGGTTTCGAGATAAAATCATTCATGCCCATTTCTATGCACCGTTCATATTCACCTTTAAAGGTATGTGCTGTCATTGCAATAATCGGGATATCTTTTTTATAGGTTGTTAATGCGCGTATTTTTTGAGTTGCCTCGTAGCCATCCATTTCAGGCATTTGTACATCCATAAGGATAACATCAAAATTATTATCCTCAATTTTCTTTAATGCTACCAATCCATTTTCGGCCACATCAGCTTCAAAACCTTGTTTTGTTAATACCCTTAATACCAGCATCTGGTTTATCAGGTTATCTTCTGCAACTAAAACTTTAATACCGTTGCCATTTTGGCTTGTTGTTTCGGCCTTTTGTGCGATGAGTGTATCAATGTTATTTTTAAACTTTAAATTCATAGATCTCTTTCAGGAAAATACAAATTTGTTGTTCTAAAGGCAACGACTTGGAAATGCAGGTAAAACAGAAAGCAATGTGCTCTTTAGCTTCATATTGTCCATGCGGCGAAGTCAGCCGTATGTTCATAGCCTCCTGAAAAAATGCAGTATTTGATAATGCAGCTTCTTTGGTGATATCGGTTACATTTTCTGTCCAACGCCTTTGCGCTCTTAAATTGTCCTTAGCTAAATTAGACGCGATAGTAAAAATCCAAGTTTTTAACGACGATTCCCCGCGAAAAGTATCTAATTTATCCCGTGCTTTGAGATAGGTTTCCTGTACGATCTCTTCCGTGTCTTCAACACTTGCAGTTATTCTTAATAGATAAGATTTCAGTTGCCCTGCAAAAATTTGAAATTCTTGGTTGAATAATTCGATCGTCATGTTCTTCTCAAACCAGTCGAAATTCCCGACTTCCACCTAAAAATACGTTAAGCTTTCGGTTTAACAAAATGAAAAGCCCTCAGATCTTCATCCAAGGGCTTTTCGATAATCCTTCGCATGTTGTTCCCGTATATGGGCGTAATAGTGGTCCCGACGAGAATCGAACTCATATCTAGAGTTTAGGAAACTCCTATTCTATCCGTTGAACTACGGGACCTTTTTTATTTCGAATGTCGGATGTTCGATTTCGAATTTATTTTGGCAAAGGTGCGAATTATACGGCAATTAGTCAAACCTATTTACACATAGGGTATCTACCTAACTACGGAGCCATTATGCAGCGCATCAACCGGCGATACAAAGCTTAGTTTACCTTCGCTGTCCTCGGCCATTAGTATCATGCCTTGCGACAGGATGCCTTTTATTTCGCGAGGTTCCAGGTTCACTAAAATACTTACCTGTTTGCCTATGATGGCATCCGGCTCGTAATATTCGGCAATGCCCGATACTACTGTGCGCTGGTCGATACCGGTATCTATGGTTAATTTTAACAGTTTTTTGGTTTTGGCCACCTTTTCGGCGGCTAAAATTGTTCCTGTGCGTATATCCATCGCCGCGAATGATTCATAGCTTATGTTTTCCTTTGCGGGGATAATCGGTGTTTCTTTGGTAGCAACTACTGCTTGTTTTTTATCCAGTAATTTTTGTATCTGTGCCTCAATTACCTCGTCTTCTACCTTCTCGAACAATAACGCGGCGGCATTTAACTGGTGACCGTTCGCAAACTTTATGTCATCAGCAAAACCAATAGGCTCCACATTCAGCATAGCGAATATTTTTGCAGCGGTACGGGGTAAAAACGGCTGCAGGCAAGTGGCCAAATGGGCTATAATACACAAGCAATTGTGCAATGCCTCACGGGCATCGTCGGGGTTGGTTTTTATGGTTTTCCAGGGTTCTTTTTCGGTAAGGTATTTATTGCCTAAGCGGGCAATATCCATTACATTTTGCAGCGCCTGCCTGAATTTGTACGCCTCCAGATTCTGCTCCAGTTCATCGTAAAATTGGCCTATCTGGGCGTTCAGCAAATTATCGTTCAATTCAATACTTTCGCCGCTTGCCTCAACTTTACCCTCGTAAAACTTGTGCATCAATATCATCACCCGGTTTACGTAATTGCCCAAAATGGCAACCAGCTCATTATTCACGCGCGCCTGGTAATCCTTCCAGGTAAATTCGCTGTCGCTGGTTTCGGGCAGTATCGAGGTTAATACATAGCGCAATTCATCCTGCTTGCCCGGGAACTCTTCCAAATATTCATGTAACCATACCGCGTGGTTGCGCGATGTAGACAGCTTTTCGCCTTCCAGGTTCAAAAACTCGTTTGCCGGTACATTTTGAGGTAAAACGTAGCCGCCGTGCGCCTTCAGTATGGCCGGGAAAATAATACAATGGAACACAATGTTGTCTTTGCCTATAAAATGTATCAGGCAGGTATCATCGGCAGGGTTTTCCTGTGTTTTCCAATATTGCTTCCAGTCTTTATCGTTATCAATGGCCCATTGCTTCGTGGCCGATATATAGCCTATTGGCGCGTCCATCCACACGTACAGCTTTTTGCCTTTGGCCTCATCCAGTGGTACATCAATACCCCAATCCAGGTCGCGGGTCATTGAGCGTGGTTGCAGGCCCGATTTTAGCCATGAACGGCACTGACCAAATACATTCACCTTCCATTCGCCTTCTTTCTCGTCTATCCATTTCTCCAGCCAGGGCTGATATTTATCCAACGGCAAATACCAGTGTTTTGTGGGCCTTAATACCGGCGCTTTACCGCTTAGGGTCGATACGGGGTTTATCAGGTCGGTAGGGTTTAACGAGGCGCCGCAGTTTTCGCATTGGTCGCCGTAGGCTTTGTCGAACCCGCAATTTGGGCAGGTGCCGGTAATGTAACGGTCGGCTAAGAACTGGTCGTAATCTTCGTCGAAATATTGCTCGGAGTATTTCTCAATAAACTCGTCCTTCTCATACAAATTCAGGAAAAACTCCTGCGACAGATCATGATGTATGGCCGATGATGTACGATGATAAATATCAAACGCTATCCCAAATTCCTCAAAACTATTCTTTATCTGGTTATGGTATTTATCAATAATAGCCTGTGGGGTTGTATCTTCCTTTTTGGCTTTTATTGTTATGGCAGCGCCATGCTCATCCGAGCCACAGATGTAAACCACGTCCTTTTTTTTAAGGCGCAGGTAGCGTACAAAAATATCGGCAGGCAGGTATGCACCGGCCAAATGCCCGATATGCAAGGGGCCGTTGGCGTAAGGCAACGCTGATGTTATGGTGTATCGTTTAAATTTATTAAGTTGTGACATTAATATCTAACCTTATTAATAATTTGGCAAAGATAATTTATTTAAGTCGGAAAGACTGAAAGTTTCTTATTTTAGCGATAACAATGGACAAACATCAAATTGCAACTGATAACCAACTTCCGGACTTCCGGACTTCCAGACTAAACCCTCCATATCTTAAAAAAGGAGATAAAATTGCCATCACCTGCCCTGCAAAAAAATTGCCTGCGCCTATGACGGATGCTATTCAGCTTTTAACATCGTGGGGGTTAGACGTTATTTTGGGAGAAACTGTAGATGCATCCTACCACCAATTTGCCGGCGATGATGAATTACGCGCCGCCGATATGCAGCGTTTTGTTGATGACGACAGCATTAAAGCCATTATAGCTGCACGCGGCGGCTATGGAACCATCAGGATGATAGATAAGGTTGATTTTAGCCGGTTCAAAACAAACCCAAAATGGCTTGTGGGGTTTAGTGACATTACCATACTGCACACACATTTACACAACAATTACAACGTACAAACCATACATGGGCAAATGCCCGTAAACATCCCCGATGCTTCGGCAAAATCATTGGAAAGTTTGCGCATGGCACTATTTGGCGAGGATATTAGCTACAAGCACCATACCCACGAGTTGAACCGCAGTGGCGAAGCGGAAGGCATATTAATTGGTGGGAATTTATCGCTGCTCATAGCGGTATCGGGTTCTGTTTCAGACATGGATTATTCCGGGAAAATACTTTTTATTGAAGATGTAGGCGAATATTTATACGCCATAGACCGCATGGTACGAAGTCTCGACCGGGCTGGCAAGTTAAAAAATCTGGAGGGGTTAATTGTGGGCGGCTTTACCGAAGTTAAAGACAATGAGATCCCATTTGGCCAAACTGTACCCGAAATTGTTATGGATGTTGTGAAAAACTACGATTACCCGGTATGTTTTGATTTCCCGGCAGGGCATGTACCCGATAATCGCAGTTTGATATTAGGAAGAAGGCTAAAGCTAACCGTAAATGATAACGGAGCTTTAGCTTCCTATCTATAATGAATAACTAAAGCACTTAAGCTTTAATTGTTCATATCTGCCCCTAAATTTTTCAGGAACGTATCATCTATCTCATCCGAATCATGGGCCGAAAGAAAACTGTTTACCTTATCGGCATCGGCTGCGAAGGCTGCTTTTATTGCTTTTCTTTTAAGCGTTAACTTTTGCGGCTGGCCGTCAGGCAACTTTACAACATAATAAACACTTTGATCAACATATGAATCGTAGTTGTTACCGGTTGTCACTATACCGTTTGTCTGGAAATCAGCCTTAACAAATTCTGTGTTCAATTGCTTGTATATTTTATATTTACTACCCGATGTCAATACCTGCAAATAATGTTTGCTATCAATAGCCGGTACACTTTCAAACGCGACTTGCTGGCCGTCATCATCAAATAAAACAAAGGTTTTCGCTTTGTCTTTATATACACTATACATGGTTTTACCATCATCGGTATATAAAAGAGTTCCTTCTATTTTATGATAGTTAAACAAATAACTGCTGTTTTCTACAAGCGAATCCTGCGCTGTGATTGCATAACCATGCACCCAATGATCAAAAAGAAAAGGGCTACCATGCAATTCTTCCTGAGCCGTCCCAAAACGGGTAAGCGGCCTTGATTCCCTATCGGTGCCGCCAATCTCATGCACATCAAATGCATCTGAATTTTTGCCCGAGGTGGCTTTAGCAGTGCCATCACCATGCTGCAGCGTTATTTTTATATCTGTTTTATTATCAATAGCGACGGTTGCTTGTTTAAAGCCGCTGCCTGTAGCCAACAAACGAGAAGATGGATCGGCACTAAGGCTAAATGTACCGTCGGGACCCGAAAAAGTTTGATAATTATGCTGTGCATCCTTAATAAAGGCGAAGGGAACGGGTTTGCCGCTATCGTCAACTACTGTTCCGGTTATTGCAGCAGTTTGGCCGAGAGCAAATTTTCCTATTAAAACTAATAAACATAATACTGTTATTCTTTTCATACTATTATTTCTTTTCTGATTGTTTATTTTATCGTGATTCCTAAAGTTTAAGCACCGGGAAAATATGAATTTAAAACTAAAAACGCAGTTGATTATTGTAACAAATTTATGGTTGAAGAAATTTTCCTTATCCCATAGCTGTATTATGACAAAAAATAAACGGAAGTGCTAAAGCTCTTGCCTAACTCGGTAGGAAATCAATCGAGTTTTAAATTTGTAAGGGTTTGCTTTAACGAATCGGCCCGAATGGCCTTTTTGATTACTTTGCCCTGTGGGTTAACAAGGAAATTGAAAGGGATACTATCAAACACCAGGGTATTTACCGCTGTGCCCTCCCACATCTTTTCATCAATCAAGTTTACCCATTTCAGTTTAGTTTTGGAAATAAGGGATTTCCAGTTATCTTTCTGATCATCTATTGCCACACTTACAAAATTCACTTTGCTTTTTCCCCCGCTAACAATATCTTTTTCGGCAATTTTAAATGTCATACACCTGTCGCACCATGTCGACCAAAAGTCGATCAGATAATATTGACCTTTTAATGAGCTTGTTGAAAATGGCTTTCCATTGGTATCAGGGAGCGTGATACCGGGTAATATATCGCCAACATTAAATTCTTCTTCATAAATCCTTACCATAGCAAGTGCTTTCGCTTTTATTTGCTGTATGGTTTTAGAACCGGGAAACCGAGCTGCATTGTGTGTTATGAATTTCTTTAAGCCTTTGTAATCAGTGTCAAAATCGATATTATTATATTCCAGTATAAAGGCGGCAGCATTTTTAACAGTATCGTCATACGAAATATATCTTTTTAGATACGAATTGTATGCCGAATAGTACTTTTTGCTCAAGGTATCTGTTTGCGCTCCTTTTATATGGAGCCGGTTCAAGCTATCAAGCGGCTTGCTTAGTTTTTTTAGTTCATCTGCAAGTTTGACCTGGCTGTTTTCAAAATCTATCAGACTTGTGGTAGCTGCCGATCCTGTGACGGTATATTTCTTTTTGAAATAATCAACATATACATGTACCAGTTTGGCATCGTTAATAAAGGTTACACGCATATACTGGTCTTTGGTTACAATCCTAAATAGTCTTTGTTCCTGTTGTGGCAAGTGCAGTATGAGGCTGTCATGATTATTTACAATGGTTGCCGAATCAACTACTTCTTCCTTTTCACTAAAATACGGCACAGTTTTTATATACAACTTCGCCCCAATAGGCGCCCTTGTATGAATAACTACAGTAGTGCCATTATTGCTATTGCAACTAAATATAAATGCGATTAAAAATAAATAGGCTAAATACCTGGCTGTTTTTATCATTGCTAAATGTGCGTAAATAGAAAAAGCTACCCGTAGATAGCTTTTTCTATTATACAATATTAATTATTTTATTATTGGGCTACAAGTTTAACGTAGAAATCACGCAAACCTGTTCCACCAAAGTATCCATAGTGCATCCAGAATGTTTTGGCTGCAGGATCGTAAGTGTTGTTGTACGTAGTTTGTACATATGGTGCAGTACCCGGTTGTGCACCTGAACCGTCTGAAGGTGCATAAGTAGTGGTACCTGTGTCATCACTTATAAGGAATGATGATGCCGCAGGAGTAGCGCCTTCAGGCACCCAATTCTCCAATGCATTTGAACTGCTTACATCAAAATTAAATGAATAACCACTACCGCCCAGATCGCCTACTGCAGTATTAGAGGTAACAGCCGAAACTGTTACAACAGGGATACTACCTGTAAGCGCATGGCATGAAGCAGGATTTGGGTGGAATTTGTACCCAGTTTCTGTGTAAGTATCATCGTAAGCATTTTTAACTGTCAACTGATACAGTATAGTTTTGTAATTACTGATCTGTATACCACCACCATCGGTAATAGTTAATGGTAAAACATATGTTTGCGTTGGGTCAAGCTTGCTTGTCTCAACATTTACTACCAGGTTTACCAGGTTTTGCCCTGCCGGTATAGTAACGCTAAGGCTACTAGTGAAATCGGCAGTTGGTAACAGGGTATAACTTGTTTCATTAGCTGTGTTATAAGCAGTTAACGCTGCGGCATCAACAGATAATTTAACTGTTATTGCTTTGCTTAGTGGTTGCGGAGCAGCCAAGTTTACAGCTACGTTAAACGGGCTTGGCGCACTGCTGGCAAGAAGGCCAACAACCTCAAACGTACCCGCATTACCGCTCACATTCGCTGCACCAGGCAACTCAACCAACGGTGTAGTTTTGGTAAAATCTACCGTGTATTTTGAATCCTTGAGGCACGAACTCAACAGCGCTATTGACATAAGCGATAGGGCTGTTCTTATATATAATATCTTTTTCATTTTTCTTATTTTTTTAAGTTGTTATTTCGCCCAGAATATCTTTGAAGTGAATTTATCAATAGTTCCCTGAGCAGCAACCGCAGCAGCGTTTGTAGCATACTCTACGAAAGGATAGAATATACGTGCAACCTGGTTCGGCGCGTTAGCACCCTGGTATATAGATGTTGGAACAGCCGGATAGCCTGTTCTGCGGTTTTCGTTGAAAGCCTCAAATGCGCCGAAAATGGCTAGTGCAGCCCATTTCTGAGTAATGATAGCCTTAACCTGCTCATCCAATGTTCCATCGCTAGGATATGCGATAGCGGATTGCGCATAATCTGCAGCAGCATTATCAGCATCAGGAACCTGGTCAAATTCGAACGAAGCAGTTATACCAGCGTCATACAGCGTAGCAGCATCACCGCTGATAATACCCCTTGCTGCGCCTTCTGCTTGTAAGAACAGCGATTCAGCTGAGGATAAAATTACAGCGCTCATGGTTGGCCCTGTTAATAAACCGGTACCCACTAAACTTGGAGCAACAGTAGTGCCTGCTTTACCATCAACAGTAGCTGTGGGTGGTTGTGAATCACCAAAAGTGGTAGATATTATCGCAACACCATTCTGTACATTTAATGCAGAGCCGGGTGTAAAGTTAGTAGCAGTAGCTGCATCAGTAGTGGTACTTGCAGCATAAACCTGAACCAGGCGCGGGTCATTATTGCTTCCATAAAAGTTAGCTGCATATGAATTTGCCTGGAATTCTTGTCTGCCACTTCCCGGAGTTCCGCTTTGGTTAAAACCATAATAGCGCCATAACGGGCTTTCCTGGCCGCCATCAGCATCACTATTCAAATAACCGGGATTTACTAAACCACCGTTAGTTGCATCAAGATAGCCTAATGTTTCAGTAGCCTTAGCAGCAGCCGCGAAGCTTGACGCAAGTGAAGAAACACCAGATACCCGAACAGCAAGCTTTAATTTTAAAGTATTGGCAAACTTCAACCAATCGGTCATATTACCACCATACATAATGTCGGCAGATGTTGGCGCTAAAGCAGAAGCCGGGGCTTTTTGTATCAATACAATAGCGGCATCCAATTGCTTCATCAGGTCAGTATAAATATCAGACCCTTTATCATAAGCAGGATTCAGATTTTTTGCCCCTTGCAACGCCTGAGAGTATGGTACGTTGTTGTAATTGTCAACCAAGGCCTCAAAATCATATGCCATCATTATTTTGGCTATTGCCTGGTAATATGGCTCGGTTGTTGAAGTTAATAAAGCGTTATAATTAGCCAGGTTCGAATAGGTATCGTTCCATGGACCATTAAAATCGGTAGTAGTGAAGTTATACTGCTCTATATTGGTAAACGGCTGGAAACCTGTGCTCTGGCTTATGTAGCCAACCCATGCGGCATACTGAACGTAATCGCCCCCATTTACAATATCGGCCGTAGTTTTTAACGCGCCAGACAGAGCCAGGTCGGGCGTTGTCACCGACGGAACGTTCGGATTGTTCGTCAGATCCAGATAATTTTTCTTACAACTGCTT
>CAIWRU010000204.1 GCA_903915155.1 uncultured Mucilaginibacter sp. | reverse complement strand
TTCAAGTTTTTCTAATTCTGATTCTATTCTATTTTTTGAATCTGGGGTTAAAAAGGAAGGAGAATCCTTAATTCGACCCGGAATTTTTTCTAATCGTTGTAAATCAGCTTGTGAACCAAAAGCTGCAATAATACTATAGTAAATATTATCTGCTATATTTACAGCAATCATATCAAATCAATATAAGCCAATAATGCAATCGCCCGTTATAGACGAAGAAGCTCTTAAAAAGTCGGAGGCTAACCTGCGGACCATTTTCGACAATACCGACACGGCTTATATATTATTCGATGCTGGGTTACATATCGTTTCTTTTAACGCCATGGCCCAAAAATATTCCGAAGAACAAAATAAAAAGAGCCTGGTGGTTAACAAATTCGTAAAAGATTATTTTTCCGATGAACGCTGGCCATTTATAGAGCAAACGCTTAAAAAGGTGGCCGATGGTGAAAATGCCAATTATGAGCTGAATTTTACTGATGCAGATGGAGTTACCAAATGGTTTGATGTGCGTTGGCTAAACGTAAAAAATAATGATAACAAAAACTGGGGGTTTATTTTAGCAAATAAGGACATTACCGAAGCCAAAACAATGGCCCTTGAACGCGAACGCATTACCGCCGACCTGATACAACATAATAGCCACCTGGAGCAATTCACCTATATTGTATCGCATAACCTGCGTGCGCCTGTGGCTAATATCATGGGGCTGACCGATATACTTAAGGATAGCGATGACCTGGACGCTGAATCAAAGCACGAGGTTGTGGAAAGGTTGTCACAGTCGGTAAAAAACATCGACACGGTAATTAAGGATCTAAATAGTATTTTACAAGCCCGCCGACCAGTTAACGAGAAAAAGGAAACCGTTCACTTTAAAGAACTATGCGACGATATCGTAAAAAACACCTATCATACCATAATAAAAGAACATGCACAATTGAATTGTGATTTTGACGAGGTTGAATCGCTGTTTACCATCCGCAGTTACTTATACAGTATATTTTATAACCTGGTATCGAACAGTATAAAATACAAGCAAACCTACGTCGATCCTGTAATTACGATAACCAGCCGAAAATTAAAAGATAAGGTTGAGCTACGTTTTAAAGACAATTGCAAAGGGATAGACCTTGAAAAAAATGGCACCCAGCTATTTGGCCTTTATAAACGCTTTGATACCACCGCCGAGGGCAAAGGCATGGGTCTTTTTATGGTAAAAACACAAGTTGAAGCGCTTGGCGGCACCATAAAAATAAACAGCAAGCTTGGCGAAGGCACCGAATTTATCATTCAGCTTGGTCTTCGCCCTATTGCACCTGCCTTATAATTACATTTGTACTAAAAACGAGCCATAAGCCTTATTTTAAGGCTGTTTAATGTGTATCTTACTTTCTTATATATTAAAAAAATGTTGCCGTAGTAGTTATCACAGCCTATAAGTAACGATATTGGGGCTTATATCCCTTTGGCACTTGCTTTGTGCTTATATATTAAAAAAGCCACCTGCAATATAAATGATTAATTCTACCACTATAAAAACTACTGCTTCTGTTTTGTTGATTGCCTTCCTGATTTTTTTAGGGGTAAGTTGCAGCACAGCTTCAAAAACACAAAAAGGTGCTTCAATAGGCGCGGGTGCCGGCGCTACTGTTGGCGCATTAATAGGTAAAACCGCGGGCAACACGGCCTTAGGCGCAATAATAGGCGGAGCCATAGGCGGCACCGCAGGGGCTTATATAGGCAAGAAGATGGACCAACTGGCTAAATTTAACCAGGTATTGCTGTATGATGCAGGCAGCGCCGATCTTAACCCCGACGCACAAATCAGCCTGAAAAACCTGGCGGCTAATATGAAAAATAACCCCGAAGTTACGATTACCATTACCGGCTATACCGATAGCTTGGGAACCGCAGAATATAACATGGATCTGTCGGTTAAAAGGGCCGAAAGTGTAAAAATATTTTTGGTTAACACCGGGGTTAGCGTTAACCGTATGGCCACCCAGGGCAAGGGCGCTACCGAACAAATAGCCACCAATACCACACATGAGGGCCGCGAAAAAAACCGCCGTGTAGTAATTACAGTAGTAAGCGGGAAGAAATAAACAATCACTTCCAAAGGCAATTAAATTGTCATTTTCAATTTTCCTTTATTTTTTGTGATGTAAAATTGATGGCAAAAACATCTATATTTACATCATGTTTAAAAGATCAGGAGCAATAGTATTAACCGTGCTGTATATAATTACAGCAATGGGCTTTGCGCTTAATCTGCATTATTGCGGCAAAACTATAACCGCCGTAAAAATTAACGCCCCGGCAAAAGGCTGCAAAACAAACATGATGAGCAGCAAAATGAAATGCTGCACCGAAAAACAAATTGACATAAAAATTAAGGACTCGCATGTAGGTGAATTCCCTTCTTTTTTGGGCAAGTTATTTAGCTTTCATATAGCCAGGCTACCGTTTGCCAACATTGTTTTTAATATCCCGGTTACCTCAACACAAGCCACCATCGGCAGGGCACCTCCCGACCATCCTTTAGCCGATAATACCCCTTTATTTGTAAAAAACTGCACTTTCCGTATCTGATTCAAGACTAATCGTATTCTTGCCGCAGCATAAGCTGCAGGTATATTTCTTTTACACTTAATCTTGAATCATAATGAAAAATTCATTAAAAATATTTATGCTGATGCTGATCGCTTCGCCGGTTTTCGCACAGCAAAAAATGGATATGGGCAACATGAAAATGGACACCATCAAAAAGTCTACAAAAGAGCTCAGGAAAAAAACGGCAAAACCCATGAAAATGAAAATGGTTATGGGTGATATGGACATGGACGGTATGCAAATGGACAGCATGAAACCCATGACCATGAACAGCCAGTATTCGCTTGATGTGCCCATGAGCCGCGATGGTTCAGGCACATCATGGGTGCCTGATGAAACCCCGGCCTATGCCTACATGATACATGGCAAAAAATGGATGACCATGATACACGGCAGTTTTTTTGCCCGCTACAATAACCAGGACCTGTTTAAACAAGGCAGCCGTGGCGGCAAAAAGTTTGATGCACCCGACTGGCTGATGGTTATGACCCAGCATAAAGTTGGCACAAGTGGGTTATTTTCAGTCAACACCATGTTTTCCTTCGACCCGTTTTTGGTAGGGCCGGGCGGTTATCCGCTGCTTTATCAAACCGGCGAATCGTACAAGGGCAAAAAACTTGTCGACATCCAACATCCACACGATCTGTTTGCCGAACTGAGCGTTAACTACACCCAAAAGGTGGCGAATGATGCGGATATATCCGCCTCATTCGGTTACCCCGGCGAACCTGCCTTAGGGCCACCTGTATTTATGCACCGCCTTTCGGCTATAAATGATCCCGATGCGCCATTGGGCCATCATTACCAGGATGCAACGCATATTACTTTTGGCGTGGCTACTCTAGGCTTCAGGGTGAAGAATGTAAAACTGGAAGGCTCGGTATTTACCGGTCGTGAGCCGGATGAGTTCCGTTATAATTTTGATGCGATGCGGTTTGATTCCTATTCGGTGAGGCTGTCATACAATCCCTCAAAAGAATGGGCTTTGCAGGTTTCCAATGGCTGGATACATAGTCCCGAAGCTAACGAGCCATTGCAGAACGTTGACCGTTTTACCGCTTCGGCCATCCACACCAAAATGCTGAATGACGATAGTTATGTAGCTACCACTTTGGTCTACGGGCAAAACCGTTTCTCCGACAACCAGAAAACATTGCCGTCGGTATTGCTGGAAAACAGTTTCCAATGGCATAAAACCGCCATCTATGGGCGATATGAGTTTGTTGAAAAAGATGCAGATGAATTGGATTTGACCAGTGATTTTCCCGCCAATCCCAACTTTAATATCAACGCCATTACTTTAGGGGTTAACCACATACTCAGCACCTTTAAAAGCACCAACTTAACAGGCGGTGTGCAGGCCACTGTAAATGTTTCGCCAACGGAATTACACCCGCTTTATGGTAGCGCGCCGATAGGTTTCGAAGTTTATATAAGGATAAACCCAAGTTTGATGAAGATGTAGATTGCCTGAACCGGGATTAAACAGATTAAACAGATTTTAGGATGCAAAATCAAGTTAATCCTTTAATCTGCTTAATCCTAGTTCAGACAAAATTTTTCTCTTCTTACACTAAATTAGTATGTTTATAAAAAAATAAACCCCATCTAATTAAAGTATACCAATGAAGAAAGTAATTCTTGTTACGGGAGCCTCATCGGGCTTAGGTTTAGCTACGGCAAAAGCGCTGCAGGCCCAGGGCCATACAGTTTACGGTACCTCCCGCGACGCGAAAAAAATAAAAGACGTGCCCTTTAAGCCACTATCAATGGATGTGACCGACGATGCCTCGGTTAATGCGGCCATTGATACCATTATTAAGGCCGAAGGCAAAATTGATGTATTGATAAACAATGCCGGCAACGGGATTACCGGGCCGCTTTATGCTATGCCTGTTGACATTGCAAAAAAGCAATTCGAAGTTAACTTTTTTGGTGTGGTACGAGTGAGCAGCGCCGTATTGCCGGGCATGATAGAAAAAGGACAGGGTATGGTGATCAACATTGGTTCGCTGGCCGGTTTGTTCGGTTTGCCTTACCAGGGTTTGTACAGCGCATCCAAATTTGCTATCGAAGGCTACTCCGAAAGCCTGCGCATGGAGTTGCGAACTACAGGCATTAAAGTAGTGGTGGTAAACCCCGGCGATTTTAAAACCGACTTTACCGCAAGCCGCGAAAAAGTTCCTTTCCCGTTAAAAAATGAAAAGCTGAAGGGCGAATATAACGCCGCCGTTGCCGCCATGGAAAAAGACGAAAGCATTGGCGCCGATCCGTCTAAACTAGCAGCTGAATTAGTTAAGATAGTGGACAAAAGCAACCCGAAACACAATTATCTGGTGGGTGCCTTTGGCCAAACTATTGCCACAACGCTTAAATCAATATTGCCTGGCGGGTTGTTTGTGAAGCTGATGAATGATCATTATGGTATAAAATAGAAGCCCCCTAACCCCCTGCCGCCTTAGCTTCAGCGGTGGCGCAAAGGGGTAACTTAATTTAACAACGGCGTTATGGCAAGTATGATGCATAAATATTTAAAGGGGATAGCAATTACATTAGTGATTACCATCCCCCTTTTTAATAAAAGTTTCGCGCAAAGCTGGCCTAAGAATACCGATACCACAACGTTAAAGTTTACTACCGAAATGGCGCCGGAATGGACGTCGTTATTCGTGCGTAACTCGGGATGGTTTGGGGCCGATGGCATCTATTCTATACCGTTGAATGGAAACGATAAGCCCGGCAACCATACCCAAACCCTGCTTATATTCAGCGATACCATGATAGGCGATGTGGTGAACGACGTACCACAACCCGGCTATGTCTTAGTGCACAATACCTGCGCTTATGTTGACGGCATACCGCCAAACGATCATATAAAATTTATTTATGCCAGGGATGATCAGGGCAATCCCAAAACCATGTTCAGCCCCAATACGCCCGAAGCCGGGCCGACGGATTTTTACTGGCTGGGCGATGGCTTTGTGAACCCTGCCAATGGCAAAACTTATATCAACGCCTTTAAGGTGAAATGGTTAAAGGATAATGATGCCTTTGCATTTGATGAACATGGCACCTCATTGATCATCATCCCCAAAGGCAGCAAAGCGCCATTTACCGACCAAAAACAAAAGGATACCCCGTTCTTTATCCCGGGAAAAACACAACGCGATTATGGTGTACTGGGATCGGCGGTATTTGTGAATACCAGGAGCGCAGGCGCACCAAACCCTGATGGTTATATTTATGTGTATGGCACAAGGCCAAATCATTTAAGCTTGCTGGTTGCGCGTGTATTACCGCAGGATTACGAAGATTTTAGTAAATGGCGTTATTGGGACGGTAAAACCTGGAACGCTGATATTAATCAAATAGCTGAAGTTACTAACCGTGTTTCGCATGAATTGAGTGTTAGTCCGCTGCCCGACGGGCGCTATGCGCTGGTTTTTCAAACCGATGGACTAGGCAACAATGTTGGCCTGCGGTTAGGCTTGAGTCCGCAGGGCCCGTTCGGGCCGGTTATCAACCTTTACACAGCGCCTGAGAACAGTGAAAACAAAAACCTGGTGCCATACAACGCTAAAGTACATACCAACCTGTCTAACCCCGGCGAGTTATTGATTACCTACAATGTTATCTCGCTTGATTTTTTTAACGATATAAAACGTTGGGGGCACCATTACCGCCCGCGTTTTATCAGGGTGAAATTGCAGCAATAATTTTTGAGGTAACTATATACCTATTGGGACAAGGTTATTTCTGTTTAAATATCGGCAAGCCGTCAGCCGTTGTGTCTGAAATGTAGTATGGATGGTGCCTTGATGATGAATCTACCCTATTCACACTATCAAGCATAGCCTTTTTGATACTATCTTTTGTTGCTTTACTCACAAAATCCTTTTTTCTTAAATCGATGAAGTTCTCAGCAATCCCAAAATACTTATGCCCTTGATCGCTAAATACGCTACAAACAAAGAAATTAGAGGTTCTTTGTAATCCCAAATAGGTATTGCTTCCTATGAAATCTTTAAATGATTTAATGCTGGGATTGGTGATAATGAATAATAACAGTATACCAATTATGAAATAATAGATTTTTTTCATTGGCATAAAGCTATCGAAAAAACTTTTGTTTTTGCAATTAGTTGTTGGTAGGTTTATGGAAACCTTAATCAATTATGATGGATTTAGATTATTTTGAAGTTTTAGACTTTCTTATGTATAATAACGGACTGAACTCTCCAACAAGCATCGCTCCGCTAATTACTAAAATAATCCCGATTGCTCCCTCTTTTATGGAGTTCGGTAGTACCGCAATGTATCAAATCCGTAGGATATTACACAAATTAGAAAAAGATGGGTGCATAGTAATTAAACAAACCCCATCTCCAAACGGCAATAGTTATGATTGGGAAACTGCAAAAGTTATCGTCGTAGAATTAACACATGAAGGGGTTTCTAAACTTGAACAACGTTCGGCTAATGAATTAACAAAGAAAGTAAATGTTTCTATATACGAAACAAATGAATCGGTTAAGGCAACTAATAAATCTTTGGTCGACACCAACACTAAAATGGTTTATATCTCGACTAAACAAAATGATATAAATGAAACGATAGCACACAATTACAAAAGATAAACTGATATACTTAAAACCCAAAGATATATTTTATGGGTATCGGTTTTTGTAGCAACTTGTAGTGCTTTTATCTCCTATATTAGTTACCGAAAAGACGTTCCAGGCAATCAGTTGAAACAAGAATTAAAAGTGATAAACAAACGCATAGACACATTAATGCAACGGTTACCTCAAACAAAGAATATTCCCCAGATAAAAACTGAAACGAAAATTTCCCCCAAAAAGAATTGATTTTTTTCATGATTATTGACAATAAAAAGTTAACTTTGAGTGTTGTTTACTCAAAGAATTGTCAAAAATTTTAATCCGTGCGGGAACACTGATTAATAAAAACTACTTATCGGAACCCTTTTTATTGTGGATGGGTTTAATGGCAATCTTAATCATATCTTCTAAGCTACCGTCAAAACTTACCTTTGGCTCATAATTAGATTGCCTTGGTTTCGGTTTCTGCTCCGTTATCTTTTTTGCCATTTTTACCGATTAAGTTTTTGTAAGTCAAATGTACGTTTTCTACTTGATTAAAAGTAGCAATAAATCTTTGTGGGTCGGTAACCAACCTATCATTATATCTAAAACCAAACTCATTACAATACCTGTGCAAGTGCTGTGGGCTAACGTTGTGATAAATGCCCACTATACCTCTTTTAAGCAAACTCCAAAAGCCCTCAATGGTATTGGTATGATCTTCACCAATTGTAATGTAATTGCCCTCTGTGTGCTTAATTGCTACGTGCTGAAAAGAAGCATCTAAACCAATATAAGAGCGGTAACTATCAGTTACTACTTTGCTGCCTGTGGCAACATTTTCTACCATAAAGGACTGTAATGTCTCGGCCTCTGTATTTTTAACAACCTTAACACTTACCTTAGATTGTTGTTTAACTATCTTCTCAATAACTCGTTTGCCAGATATTACTTTATGGTCACGCTCAACGTACTCAACTATCTGTTTTTGGGCTATTCCTACAACTGGTGTTTTGTCGGCGGCACTTCTACCTTGTGAACCCTCAATTTTTTTATTTGCATGGCGGTTTTTATTTTTGCCACCTACAAAAGTTTCATCAACCTCAACTTTGCCGTCGAATTGTTCAGCATCGTTATTAGCTAACATTTCACGGATACGGTGTAATAAAAACCATGCTGTTTTTTGAGTGATGTTTAAGTCACGATGTAATTGTAAACTACTAATGCCCTTTTTGTGCGCTGTGCATAGATACATTGCGGCAAACCATGTACGCAAGCTAATTTTGGTGTTCTCGAATATTGTACCAGTGGTAACACTAAATTTTTTACCGCACTCCTTAGCCTTGCATTTATAACCCCTATTAGTAATATAAGCACCAACGTTCCCGCAATGAGGACAAGCAGGCTCACCACCCCAACGGCTATTAGCTAAATAAGCCTTGCAAACTTCTTCATTTTTGAAGTAGTCCAAAACTTGAATAAGTGAGTTGAATTGAGTTGTCATTGCTTTTCGTTTTGCTTATACAAATATAATATTAATAATCTGTTGGGACAAATAAAAGTGAAAATATTTTTACAAGAAAACACGATAAAACATAAAGTATATAATTTTATATTTTGTTGATAAGGTAAAAACGGTTATATTCGCATAGCAAAGGCAGGAGGGGTGGGACTTTACACCCACCCTATCAAGACCCTCACAGTCATTTTACCTACCCTTGTTATTAAAGTGTGTGTGTTGTAGTCCATTACACTACTGCTAAGATTGAAGGCTGCTACCCTCAATTTTTACGGCAAATGAGACCGCCTTCACCCACACTCAACCTTAACTAATTAAAGGGCAGAATTTCTGCCCTTTCTTTTTCTGCCTCTGGCGTATCACTGAAAGAGTACTTATATTTTTTACCCCTCGTGTCTGCCTTTAGCCAACCCTTTCTATACAAGCGGCTTGCCGCCCCAGTAAGGCCACTATATAGCTTGTCCTTTTCAGTCTCATCTCCGGCCTTTAATAATGCCTCAACCATATTATCTATATAACCGACACTTATTATTCGCAATGCGAAAATAACACGTTGGTCATAAGATAAGAATTGATCGAAATCTTTTTTAGGCTGTTCAATAACTGGCTCTAGATATACCATGCTTTCGGATACATCTTCATTAGTAAAAGCCGCCAAAGCCGCCCTGACCTTGTCAAGTTGCTTTAGTAAGGAGTGCTCTTTGCCCCTTAATTCTTTAATAATTTGTTCGTCTGTTATCATAGCTGCTACCCTATGACGTAAAGGTAAAAAATAAAGAAACACGAAACAAATAGTTTTAAATAAAAAACATAAAAAAATACAAGCCCCTATAAAGGGGCTTTCAAGAGGCTTTGTTTTTACATTCGTGTTGTATTGTGTTTTCTATTTTCAAATGAAATAAAAAATATACTGAAAGGCAATTAATGTAAAATATATTTCGCTTTTTGTAATGTTTGTTTCACATTTGTTCTTGTCCCAACTCGTATATAGTTACCATTTTTGATATTCTAAAGGTATTGTATATATTTGTCTTATGAAATTTATAAAATCCTTTACTAAAATTACTTTATCCATTGCCATAGCAGGCTTTATATGCAGCCCTTCTATCGCGCAGCAAAAAACCCCAATGTCGGGCAACCCGGTTATACAAGGCTGGAATGCCGACCCGGAAGCAAAGATATTTGAAGGCCAGTATTGGCTTTACCCTACCTATTCCGCGCCTTATGAGCAAGGGGTTTATTTTGATGCCTGGTCGTCAAAGGATTTGGTGCATTGGACAAAGCATCCCGATATTATTGATACTGCCGCCGTAAAATGGGCCAAAAAAGCCATGTGGGCACCCGCCGTTACCGAAATGGGTGGCAAATACTATTTCTTTTTTGGGGCGAATGATATACACAATGATAAAACAGAGATCGGTGGTATTGGGGTTGGTGTTTCCGATAGTCCTGCCGGGCCGTTCAAAGATCTTTTGGGCAGGCCGCTGATAAATGAGATACGGAACGGCGCGCAGCCTATCGACCAGTTTATTTTTAAAGATCACG
>CAIWRU010000203.1 GCA_903915155.1 uncultured Mucilaginibacter sp. | reverse complement strand
TGCCTGGTTAGGAACTGACCATACCAGCGTTTCGCCATAAATGGATAAATGCGGGAATTCAGCTTTCACTTTCTTCGCCCAGTCGGCCATGTAAGCGGCATCGTTATACGGGTAAGTATCCAGCCTGAACCCATCAACACCGGCATATTCAACCCACCAGATATGGTTTTGAGTAAGGTAATTCTGCACATAAGGATTGTTCTCGTTCATGTCGGCCATGCTGTGGTCAAACCAGCCATCAAGCATTATTTTACGGTCCATTGCTGCTGCATGAGGATCCATCACGGTAGCATCCCTAAAATTCGAGTTGGTATATTTGGGCCATTGATGCACCCAGCTTTTCATGGGCATATCCTTTATCATGAAATCATTTGTACCTGTGTGATTATGCACCAGATCCATTACCACTTTTAGGCCCTTACTATGGCTTTTATCAACAAAAGCCTTATATAATTCATTTGTACCAAAACGTGGATCGATGTGGTAGTGATCCGTTACTGCATACCCGTGATAAGAAGCGTGCGGCATATCATTAGTTACTGCCGGGGTAAGCCATACTGCTGTAACACCCAGGTCTTTCAGGTAATCCAAATGATTCATTATGCCCTGTATATCGCCGCCGTGGCGCTCATACATCTGACTGCGGTCGACTTTTATTTGTGCCATCCCTGCAACTGAATCATTGGCAGGGTCGCCGTTTGAAAAACGGTCGGGCATGATGAGGTAAATAAGGTCCTTATTGGTAACGCCCTGCGCCCTGCCGGGGGAGTGGTCGCGCTGTTTTAGTTCGTATTTATAGTTAATGGCGGTGGTGCCGGGCTTAGTAAAAGCTATGGTAAAAGCACCCGGTTTGGTTCCTGCTGATATATAAATATCTAAAAACAAATAATTGGGGTTTTCTACCTTATGCACCTGCACAAGCTTAACGCCGGGATAGCTCATTTTTACACCGCGTTCGGCTATTTTGTTGCCATGTACCAATAACTGAACTTTAGGGTTTTTCATGCCAACCCACCAGTTCATGGGTTCCACACGTTCAAGTGCCGGTAGCTGGGCCAATGCACTGCTGCATATAGCTGATAAAAAAACGACTATAATTAACTTTATTTTCATTGAGTATTTGTTAGGCATTACCGAATATTTGGGCATGAGTTAAGCGTATTGGGCGCAAACGCACTCAATTACAATAATATAATAAATAATGAGGTAATGAAATCTTATTAACAACTAACCCGCCCTTTTCGGCGGGTTAGTTGTATAGGGTGAAACATTATTAAATGCTCTATTGTGCTGTTACCGAGTAAGTAGTTGTTACAGCCGGCGTTGTGCCGAAACTGGCAGCAGGCATATTAAACGTTACATTATAAGTACCACTTGTAGGGATAGTTAAATTTCCATTTTGAGTATCGTTTAATGTGTTAGCTACTCCAGCGCCTTCTGAACCTGCATTTGGGATACCCCAGCTGTAGGTCCAATCGTTGTTTTGCCTTACTTTAAACGCACCGGTAGAAACTAAAGGAACGCTAATGGTCCAATTTCCATTGCCATCATTAACATATTTCATCTCCGAATCCACACCCCAGCCTAATGCCGCATCGCCGGTTACACTGTAGTAATTTGCACGTACTATCGTCAGAACATTCGTATTTATGTTAATAGTTACGATGAATGCGCCTCCTTGATCTTTAACAAAGAAGTTGTTTCCGCCACCGGTAACATATTCAGTTGCATAAGCTGACGAATTATCGGCATTAAGCGTATCTGGATTAGCAGTAGTAGCGTATTTATTACTCCAGCTTTTAGCAGGAACTACCAAGAAACCGTTGCTATGACCCGTTTGTTTCGGGAAACTAATTACACCTGTATAGATGCCATTACCCGTAAGTGAGATCAAGCTATCTGGTGCGGAAATGTTCCATCCCTGGAATTGGCCTACAACATATATCCATGATGTTAAATTAAACGGCGTTACCGTAAGTGAAAGCACATTGGTGTATGCCGCCGGAACGGTGCTTGAGGTTGATATAGCATTCGCTATCCTTACATTTACCTTTGAGGCTACGCCTGCAGGTAAGTTAAGCTTTAACAATATGCTGTTAAAAGCCGCCGTACTATAACCTTGTGAATAGGTTCTGTTATTGAGCGTAACCGACGTTGGATTTGCCCAGTTATCGCCATCCGCGTCAATTTGTAAGGTGTTAACAACCGCAGCGCTGTAGCCAAAGTTTGCGGCCTGGAAGCTAAAACGAATAACAGTGCTTGTATCGTTAACCATGGCTTTGTCTAATGGCAGTGTTGTTACGTTAGCCGTAAGGGTGCCTGCTTTACCCCCATTGCTCACCACAAGCGCATCATTCTTTTTACAGGATGACAGCATTAGCAGCGTAACGCTGCCAATGGCTAATAAATTCAATAATATTTTTTTCATTTTTATATTTTTTTAAATTAAACACTCTTAATAATTAAGGGGTCAAATTATAATAGCTATTAGTAACCCGTGTTTTGCGTAAGGTTAGGGTTAGCAGTTACATCATTAGAAGGTATAGGATAAAGATTGCGGAAATCTTCAACACTCTTTCCATTGGCAACGCCACCTTTAAATGCCCATAAATAGGTACCGGTTGTAAACAAACCATAGCGGATCAAATCAGTTCTGCGGGTTGCTTCCCAATAAAACTCCCTGCTGCGTTCATCCAATACATCCTGTAAAGTAATTGAGCCGGCAATAGTCGCATGCGCGCGTGCCCTTACCACATTATACGCGGCTAAGGCTGTAGCAGCATCTCCGGTGTGTAAAGCAGCTTCAGCAATAATAAGATACGCTTCTGCCGAGCGGAACAGCGGAAAATCAGTTGATGCAAATACACCACCTGTACTATTTCCCGGTACACCTGCCGAAGTTTCATTAGTAAACTTAGTTGCAGCATAACCGCTGGTGAATGATTGCAGGGTATCCATATTTAATGTATGGCCTTTGCTAAAAAACAGGTTGCGCACATCGCCGCTTTCGCTGCTACCTGTAAACAGGGTTGGTAACGATTGCGTAGCGCGGTTACCGCCCCATCCACCGTTAGGAAGGCCAAAGCTCGCTGGTATCATTTGTGAGCTTATGCTGCTATTAATAATAAAGGTGGTACCCCCATAATTTTGGGTGTTTGTACCGTCGTAATTTATAGATAATATTACCTCGGTGTTGTTCAAATTATTGTCTGCCTCAAAAAGGTTTGCGTAATTTGTCATTAACGGGTAACCTGCAGCAATTACTTTTTGAGCATATGTTATAGCATCGGCCCAATCTGCAGTGCCTGTATAAACCTGAGCATTTAAGTATAAACGCGCTTGCAGGGCCCAGTCTGCTGCCTGGTCGGCGCGGCCGTATTCATTTTTATGCGGCGCCATCAGTAAAGGGTCAATAGCCTTTAGCTCAGACTGGATATAGGTATACAGAGCTTTTCTGCTTATTTGTTTAGGAAGCGTTGCACCAATGGGTGTATTTTCATCAACAAATGGCGGGTTGCCAAATTCGTTTATTAATACCCAGTATTGGTAAGCCCTTAAAAAACGCGCTTCGGCTCTGAAGTAACGGATGTTCGTTGCATCTTCGCCGGAAATTCCTTTGCTTGATAAAGCTGCATCGCTACTTTGGGCTATAAACTGGTTTGCTACAGTTATCTGGTAGATACTGCGAACATACAAGCCCAATAAAATCACGTTGTTCGATGTCCAGTTCATGTTATGGAAATCGGGTACGCCCGGATCATTCCATGTACATGCGGCTTCATCTGTTGGCAATTCTTCAGCATTCCAATATAAACGCAGGAAATCGGATGTTCCTGCATCAATACCCGCCAAATCAGTATTACCCGGCCCGGTGCTGCTTGTTAAGGCGAACGAACCGTATACTTTGGCCAAAAACGTTTTGTAACCGGCCGCATTACTAAGCGCATTTGCTGGCGTTAGTGTGTTAGGCGGGTTTCGGTTCAATTCTTTAGTGCAGGATGATAGGCATACTACACAGGTTAGAACCGCTAAACCTAAAATCTGAAATTTTTTCATATCCATGTTTCTTTAATTTTTTTATTATTTAATGCCCAGGTTTACCCCTAATGTAAACGTACGTGGATTAGGGTAGAAAGAGTTGTCGATACCTGAATAAATTTCAGGATCAGCGCCTTTATACTTCGTAATAGTAAACACGTGCTGGCAATTAGCGCTAACACTAAGGTTAAAATCTTTTGAAAATATATGCCCTGCATTATAGCTTAAACCCAAATTATCCATTTTAAGGAACGAGGCATTTTGCACATAATAATCGGACAGGTATTGGTTATTTACAAAACCGGTATTATAAATATCGGTAGTTGCATTGTTAATGTTATTAACCGGGCTTATGATATTTTTTTCAACACCAAAATTTGATGCTACGTTATTGTACATGTAGTTACCCACGTTTGCACGTAAAACAGTGCTTACAGTCCAGTTTTTGTAGCTGAATTGAGTGCTGAAACCATAGATGAATTTTGGAAGCGCAGAATGATCGCGGTACAGGTCTGATGAGTTTATGATACCATCTCCATTCAAATCGTCATATACGCCTTCAAGCGGTTTGCCATTTGCATTGTATACCTGTTTGTAAACGTAAAATGAGAATGGCTGGTAACCAACGGATTGTACTTGTACCAGGTTGCCTGTACCACCTGATATGCCACCCACCGGATCGCCTACAAAGGTTGGTAAAGGATTATTTTCCAGCTTGGTTATTTTACTGGTTTGGTAAGTTGCATTGAATGACACGCTCCAGTTTATATCCTTTGTTTTTACTGGTACACCAGTAACGGCAAACTCAAGGCCTTTAGAGGTCATATCACCCACGTTGATAGTTAAATAGTTTGAAAAATTCGATCCAACAGGTATCGGTACGTACTCCAATAGGTTTGTTGTGCTTTTATAATAAGCATCGATCGAACCACTTAAACGGCCGTTGAAAAATCCGTAATCGACACCTAAGTTAGTCGATGCTGTTTGTTCCCATTTAAGGTTAGCGTTATATGGTGCAGGAGTATAAGTATTATAAAATGTGTTGCCAAACTGGTACAACGAATTGCTTTGGCCCAATGAATAAGTTGGTATATAGCCATAATAGCCAATACCGTCCTGGTTACCGGTCACACCAAAGCTCAGGCGCAATTTCAGATCGGATATAGTGGTAGAATTTTTAAGGAAATCCTCATCTTTAACTCTCCAGGTAAATGCTCCACCCGGGAAAACACCCCAGCGGTTAGCTTTGGCAAATCTTGAAGAACCATCAGTTCTGATAGATCCCTGTAAAATATATTTATCGTCATAGGTATAAACTAACCTTCCATAGTACGAAATAAGGGTAACATCAGATACAGAAGTAGGGAAAGTTGGCTTGCTGCCGGCAACGGTGTCTTTTGCAGCATTATATTGATAAAAGCTATAGCCATCGGTTTGGTTATTGTAATAACCGGTACCTGCTACCGCGTTTATATTACTTTTTATCGATTTCAGATCCTTGTTATAGCTGATATAAAATTCACTTACTATGTTATTGTTTTTTTGCAGGTAAGGGTTGTTAGCACCCCCGCCTGGTACTGTATGGTCCTGTGCAGCGCCTGCGGGTACATAAGTATTGCCCTGGCCCTTTGAAATATCATAACCAAAGTTGTAATTGAAGTGCAACTCCTTTAAAAATGGCAGCCTGTAATCAAACTGTACATTGCCAAAGCTACGGTAAACGCTGCTCAGGTTATGGTTATCTAACAAATCGCCCACGGGATTATGCGGCGTATTGGGGTTAATGCCCGAAGCTGGCTGACCGGGTGTATTGAACCACTCATTATACCCATCCCATGGTGAACCTGCTAAATAAACCGGCTGGGTAGGATCATACTGTATAGCATTACCTATAGCAGCCGTATTGGCAAACCTGGTTTGGTCGGCCGCGCCTTTTAAATTCACATCAACCTTCAGATCGTCATGAAAAAACTTAGGACTTAATGACACTGCCATTGTGGTTCTTTTTAATTCATCGGTACGTACAATACCGGTTGCATCCATATACCCAACAGATACGCGGTAAGGCATGTTTTTGGTTGCCCCACTTATTGATAAATTATCTGTATTTGTACGCGATTGCTGGTAAATGAGGCTTTGCCAGTTGGTATTTGCATTACCCAATAGCGAAGCAGCTGCCGGATCATTCTGGTTAACGTAAGCCCTTACCTGTGCAGCACTTAAAACATCAATCTCATGCGCTAATTTGCCAACTGAATAATCAGCGCTGGCATTTATCTGTGGTTTACCACTCTTACCTTTTTTAGTGGTGATAATGATGATACCGTTTGATGCCCTTGAACCATATATAGCTGTTGATGCAGCATCTTTTAGTACGGTAAAGGTTTCAATATCATCGGGGTTTATCAGGTTAAGCGGATCGGCAGTACCTGAGATGCCATTGCTGCTCAAAGGCACACCATCAATAATTATCAATGGATCATTGCTGGCGGTTAAAGATGCACCCTGGCGGATACGGATAACACTACCGGCACCTGGCGCGCCACCATTTGAAGTGATGGTCACACCCGCAATTTTACCTGCAATCAGTTGCTCAGGCGAAGTAATTACACCTTGTTGAAAGTCTTTAGACGAAACTGTCGAAATGGCACCCACAACATTTTTCCTTTGTTGTGTACCATAACCAACTACTACCACCTCGCTTAAATTTTTAGCGTTTGGCGTTAGTTGAATGGTATTAACGGTAACGTTCCCGGAAACATTTACAGTTTTTTCTGTTGCAAGGTATCCCACAAAGGTAATCTGTAATGTAACAGTGCCGTTTGGAACCCCTGTTAAGCGGAAATTGCCATTGGCATCTGTTCCCGTGCTTTTTTGTGTTCCTTTTACTGCTACTGTAGCGCCCGGAAGCGGTTGATTAGTTTCATCAATTACCTTGCCACTCACAACATTTGATTGCGCAAATGCAGCTGCAGCCGATAATACAAAAAACAGAAGGAATACATACTTGATTAAGTAAGTCTTTTTCATTAATTTTTGGGTTTTAGTTTAAAAACTGGTTTATAAGAATTGTACAAGTGTACACATGTAAAAATATGGGTATGACAGCTATTGGCAAACTTTCAAATGGTTAAGTTATTAACATTTTTTAATATTACCCGTCATTATAACGTTTAATATTAACCATTATAATGAAGGGTAATAAATATTACTGATTATCAAATACTTAAATATAAATCATATTAGCTAAATCAATATTTCATACGCTAAATATTTTTGTTCGGCTTTTCGGGAACATTCCCGATTGTTGATAACTTTGTAATAACTTTGGATTTTGCGGTCTGAAATTCTGCCCAAAAACTTCCTGAAACAGGAATTAATTTAACTTTTTTAACAATTAGATTGTGATTTCGCAAGGCTTTAATTGATCTCTCTTTTTATGTCGGGCACCCTGTATGTGGCATTTTAGTTTTATAATCCGGCAAATTATTTTAGCCATTTAATGCGAAAAACGTTCAAAAGAGTTTCATCTCCGGCGAACGCCGGAAAATACTAATATGCTGATAATTAAACTGCTAAGTGTTTGGGGGCGTATGGGTAGCGTTTTTGTTTGTTCCGGTGTGTTTGGGCTTGTTTAGGTTCTGTTTATGGGGCATTTAGGTACTGTTTGGGCTCTGTTTAGGTGCGTTTAGGCGCTGTTTGGGTTATATCAAAATGCTGATATACAGTAAATAATGAACACGGTTTTGAAGTAGGATGCGACTAAACAGAACCCGCAGGCAATAATTATAAAGTGGAGTTCCTGGTGATGATTTTTGACGATAAAACTACCTGGTCATTAACTGCTTCCTCACCGGCAAACATCCTGAATAATAATGTTGCGGCCTGCACGCCCATATCATAGGCAGGCTGGGTAATGGTAGTTAGCGCCGGGTTCAAGAGCGGCGCAATTTCAAGGCTTGAAAAACTAATAACTTTTACCTGGTTGGGGATATTAATGTTCATGTCGTGACAAACATAGTAGGCAGCAAATGCCAAACGTTCAACCGATGCAAACACGCCATCAATAGCCAGCGTTTTAAAAGCATGGGTGAGTATATCGTAATTCTTGTTAATATCATTACTGCAATCAACTATCAACTCATCGCGAAAAGGCAAACCTGAGTGCTTTAAGGCGTCAAGGTATCCCTGCATACGCTTTTTACCTATTGATAGCTGCTTGTTGGTTACTAAAAACGCTATATTTTTACAACCGGCCTCAATCAAATGCATAGTAGCCTCAAAACTGCTTGCGTAGTCGTTCGTAGTAACTTTAGCTGTATTTATATCATCGTAAACCCTATCGAAAAATACCAACGGGATATGCTTTTTTTCCAGCTTATTCATATAGCTGTGATCATTAGCTTCCCCCGATACCGACATGATGATCCCGTCGGCCCGGCCATTATACAGGTCGTTCACATAGGCAACTTCACTCTCAAAATTATCAGCTGTTAAATAAATAAGCAGGTGATAGCCTCTCTCTCGTGCTACCGTTTCAATACCATCAATTGCCTGCGAGAAAAAGTTATTGGCAATTTCGGGTACTATAATGGCAATGTTTTTACTTTGCTGGGCCCTTAGATTACTGGCGTGGTGGTTGGGTTGGTAGTTAAGTTCCTTGGCAACTTTAAGTATGCGTTCCTTGGTTTCCAAATTAATATCGCTATGCCCCCTGAATGCCCGGGAAACAGTCGACTTGGACAGGTTAAGCCGCTGCGCCAATTCTTTGATATTAATATTACCGCTATTCCCCATTGTTGTCTTTAATTAGCATACCATTAAAAATATCAGCTTTTATTTGTAATAATTTAACCAAAATGCCTGTAAATATAGCAATTACAAAATTAAACCAATATTATAATTGTGCTAAAGTAAACTTATTTTTAATAAAAAACCGGTTAAACTTATCTAAATAAATTTGACCGGCTACTTGTAAAATTGACAATAATTTATTGCCGGATACAGCAAATAGCTATTTGCCCTTATTCAGTTTATCATAATCAAGTTTTATTTTCGGGTCGACATATTTCAGGTTCCAGTCATCTGTCCTGAATGGTTCAGCAGGTAAGCCCGCTTTATTAAACAAATTAATAACAGCCATATTAGTATACGCAAAACGCACTGCTACGGGCTTAGCAACGCTATCGCTTTTAAGTATGATGTTATTACCATCTATCCTGGCGTTTGCTGCATGGAATAAACTATCATTACCGGCAACAAAAAACTGACGGGGTGCAAGTGTATCGCGTGTAGTTAAGCCCCCGCCCAACGTTTCTTTCTTATAATACAATTTAACCTCATTGCCATTTACTTTCATTTTGCTGAATTGCGGGCCCAAATACGGTATATCTTTTTGGTGATAAGTTTTGTTGAGCGCTATTTGCGCCAAGCGTTCACCCACTGGTTTTTTATTGCGGGGGTGCAGTATCATAGGCACATTATCATCAAGTGTAATAGCCATACCGGTATTAGGCACCACTTTTAATATATTGGCTTGCGCTTCGCGGAATTCGGCATAATCAAAAGCTTTCGGATCGGGGTTGTTCCAGAAAAACGATGGCATCTGTACAAAGTAAAATGGCAGGTTGCCCTGTCCAAAATCATCGCGCCAGCCTTTTATCATGTGCTGCTCCAAAAGTGTGTATTTGCCTTTATCGGTATGGTTAAATTCGCCCTGATACCATATAATACCCTTAATGCTAAGCCCGGCTAACGGATGGACCATCGCATTATACAACAGGGTTGGGCGGGTTACTTTATCCCAGCTAAAACCCCCATCTATCACCTCTTTTGATTTTGGGCTATCGTCATACGGTTTAAGGTATTTGTTATAAAGCGCGGTGTCTGATTGCAGTTCTATCCTGCTTGTCCATGCCTGGCCGGTAGAAGCGCCGATGTTCGAAAGCACTATACCTATTGGGATGTTGAGGTGCCGGTAAAGGTCGCGGGCAAAATAATAGGCAACGCCGCTGAAACGCCCAACCGTTTGCGGCGAGCACTGCACCCACTTACCGGTAACCTGGTCATAAGGCTGCGCCTTAAAATTCAGGTCGACATACAGCCACCTGATGTTGGGATAATTAGCCGCTGCAATTTCTTCGGTATAATTCAAAACACCATTGTCCTTCCCTTCCTGCCCCTGCATCCCAAATTGCATGTTTGATTGCCCGCTGGCTACCCACACGTCGCCTATCAACAGGTTGGTAAGATTGATGGTTTTATCACCTGACGTGATAGTAATTTTATGGGTTTTAAAATCACCCGGTATGGCTTTTGGCACTGGTATCGAGCCTTTCCAGTAATTACCCCCATCGGTAGTTACTGTAACAGTTTTACTTGCCCAATCTGCCTTTATGGTAACAGTACTTCCTGCCTCGGCGTTTCCCCAAATGGCAAAGGGCTTTTGCTGCTGGATAACCATACCCGGTTGAAATAGATTAGCGGTGTTAAATAATGAATCGGTACCGGTAAAAATATTGTTACTTCTTCCTTTTAAGGCATAACTATAAGTTAAACTACTGGTAAATAATACTAACAGGACAAACGATAGTAAATGTTTGAGTTTCATTTTGAACATTTTTTAATTTTTTGGGCTTTTTAGGTCCGAAGCTATTGGTTCGTTAAATATAAATGTTTTGTCAGTATATCCAAAAACCGATTTAGCTTTGTTACATTACTCGTTTAAGGCTTTTCTGCAACACGCTTGTTTAGTAGCGGTGCAAGCAATAATGTATGTATTAAAATTGCGCTCTATTTGTAGTAACTTAGTAGTTAAAAATAGCACCGTTTTAATTGTTGGTACAATTAAACATAGCTGCCTTTTATAGCATAAAAACTATTTATGATATTATTTATGTAGCAATACATAACTATTATATACATTTGAATAATAATAGTCGGTAAAAAAACGGTAAAGTATGTTTTATTGGCTACATCCAACAGCTATTTTATAATAGTTTCCAAACCTGTTAACCTAAATTATGCAATTAAAAATTGATCATAAAAGCCCTATTCCGCTGCATGTACAGGCGGAGAATTTATTGCGCAAATTAATTTCCGATCCGCAATACCAGGGCGGTAAATTTATCCCTAACGAAGTCGAATTATCAAAGCGCCTTGCCATTTCGCGCACTACTTTGCGCCAGGCGCTCAATAAATTGGTTTATGAGGGGCTGTTGACACGAAAAAAAGGTGTAGGCACCAAAGTGGCCAGCATGGCAGTAAGTTCAAAATCAATGAACTGGATGAGCTTTTCGCAGGAAATGAAAGCACGTGGAATTACCATCAAAAACTTCGAGCTCCATTTAAGCTGGGTATTCCCCGAAGAAAAAGTCGCCAATTTTTTTGAAATAAAACCTGATAAAAAGGTACTCAAACTGGAACGCTTAAGAGGGAAAACAGAAGGGCCTTTCGTGTATTTTGTTTCATACTTTCATCCGCGTGTTGGCCTGACCGGAGAAGAAGATTTTTCGCGCCCGCTTTACGAAATATTAGAAAAGGACCATTTAGTCACCGCGCAACTATCAAAAGAAGAGATAAGCGCACGCGCTGCTGATAAACTAATAGCTGGTAAGCTCGACGTAGAACTAGGCAGCCCTATATTGTTCAGGAAAAGATTTGTATATGACCAGGCCGACCGACCGATAGAATATAACCTTGGCTATTACCGCGCCGATGGCTTTATTTATACGGTTGAAAGCCGACGTGATTGAAACCTAAAAAAAACCTAAACCCATGCCCCTCACAAAATTATCGATCATCATTCCAGCCTATAACGAAGGGGCAACGATACATTTAATTCTCGATAAGGTAAAAGCGGTTAAGTTAATTAACGATATTACCAAAGAGATAATAATTGTTAACGATTGTTCAACCGACAATACCGAGCAAGCTATTGAAAGTTATATAGCGCAAAACACAGGCGTAAATATTCAATATTACAAGCACGAAGTGAATAAAGGCAAGGGGGCCTCCTTGCACACCGGCATACAAAAAGCCACCGGCGAGTACCTCATCATTCAGGATGCCGACCTTGAATACGACCCCGAAGAATATAATTATCTGCTTAAACCCGTTGTAAAAGGCTTTGCCGACGTGGTTTTTGGCTCAAGGTTTATGGGAGGTAATCCGCATCGCGTACTGTTCTTTTGGCACACTATAGGTAACAAGTTTTTAACTATGCTATCAAACATGTATAGTAACCTAAACCTTACTGACATGGAAACCTGCTACAAATTGTTCAATACCAGCATGGTACAAAGCCTAAACCTGCGCGAAAAACGGTTTGGTTTTGAACCCGAGGTAACCGCCAAAATATCACAAATACCCAATGTGCGCATTTACGAGGTGGGCATATCCTATTACGGCCGTACCTATGCCGAGGGTAAAAAAATTGGCTGGAAGGATGGTTTCAGGGCCATTTACTGCATTTTGAAATACGGGTTGTTTAAGGCGAAGTAGGCGATTTAGTGTATGTATTAAGTGTTCATATTTCATTGTATATGAGCATTTTGGCATAGCCTAAACAGTGCCTGAACGCACCTGAACACGACCTAAACAGCACCTAAACACCCCATAAACAGCACCCAAACACACTGAAACAAACCGAAACAAAGCCGAACAAACCCATACAGCCCTAAACACTTAAACGGGTGTTTATCATTGCCTTAATAATTTTTTAGTATTCAAGAGGATTGAACATTTTGAACACTGTTTTTGCCACGTGTCTTTAACGTTACGAAGAAAGGATATGTAGAAAAGGCTACCTACGACACCGTTATCTCACCCCTCAAATCTGTCTCCAATAACTCTTTAACCAGTTTCGGGTCATCAGTCTGGCCCAGCAGGTACATCATTTTAGTAACAGCCGATTCAAAGGTCATATCATAACCATTAGCTACCCCCATGTCCTTTAATTGCTTGCTGGTTTCATACCGGCCAAGTTCAACGGTGCCTACTTTACACTGCGATATATCCAGTATCACTTTACCGCTGTCAATGGCCTCACGCAGCATATCGGTAAACCATTCCTCGTCGGTGGTATTTCCTGCGCCAAATGTTTCCATCACAACGCCGCGTACATCAGCCTTTAATATGGTATCAACCACTTTAGGGCTTATACCGGGGTATAGTTTAAGTACGGCAACATCGCTCACCAGGTTTCTATGCACTACCATGGGGCTGTCCGATGGCTGCCTTATATCATTCGCGCTAAAACGTAGGTGTACGCCTGATTCGGCTAGAATAGGATAGTTGGGCGACCGGAAAGCCTCGAATTTTGAAGAGTTATATTTAAACGAGCGGTTGCCCCTGAATAATTTGTAATCAAAATAAATGGCAACCTCGGGCACCCGGGCGCGATCATGCTTTTTGGCATTGGCAATTTCAATGGCGGTCATCAGGTTTTCCTTTGCGTCGGTCCTGATGGCGCTGATGGGCAATTGCGAGCCGGTAAATATTACGGGTTTGCCCAAATTCTCGAGCATAAAGCTCATTACCGAAGCGGTAAAAGCCATTGTATCCGAACCATGCAATATCACAAAGCCGTCAACAGTATCGTAATTAGCTTCTATCAACCCGGCCAGTTCGCTCCAAATTGCCGGGTTCATGTTCGATGAATCAATGATCTTATCAAACGAATGCACCTTTATTTTACAGTTCAAACGGTCCAGCTCGGGCACGTTATCCATTATTTGCTCAAAGTTGATGGGTTTGAGCACCTTGGTAGTAGGGTCGCTCATCATACCTATGGTACCACCGGTATAAATGATAAGTATCTGGCTCATTAATATATATCAGGAAATGACGATCAAAAGTATTATTTAGTTTATCATACGCCAAATACCAGCTTTGAGTTTTGTGTGGTTATTTCGGCCACAGTCTCAATGCTTATTTGGTGCAGCTCCGCAACCTTTTGGGCAACATATATCAAGTACGAACTTTCATTAGGTTTACCACGGTAAGGAACGGGCGTAAGGTACGGAGAATCCGTTTCTAAAACGATATGCTGCAGATCAATTTCGGGTAAAATTTTATCCAAGCCGGCATTTTTATAGGTAAGCACACCACCTATGCCCAGGTAAAAGCCCAAAGCAATAACCTTTTCGGCCTGTTCAAGCGTACCGGTAAAGCAATGGAATATCCCCCTTAGGTCATCATCTTTTTCCTGTTCCAGTACTTCAAATACTTCGTTAAAAGCATCGCGGCAGTGGATTACTATGGGCAATTTCAACTCCTTGGCCCATGCTATTTGCTTTTTAAAAGCGGTCACCTGCGCCTCTAAAGTGATTTTATCCCAGTAAAGGTCTATCCCAATTTCGCCTATGGCATATATCTTATGATCACCTTTAGCATTAACAACAGTTGCTAATTCCTCCTCCCAGCCTTCCTTAACCGAACAAGGGTGAAGCCCGAGCATAGGATAGCAATTTGCCGGATAAGCTACCGTAAGCTCAAATACCTTAGCCACCGACTCCGCATCAACATTTGGTAAAAACAACCTGTCGACATGGTTTTCCACACAACGCTGCATTAAAGCGGCGCGTTTTGCGGCATCTGTTTCGTAATACAAGTGGGTGTGCGTATCGGTAAGTAACATAGTGCAAAAATAAAAAAGCCTCCCGGTTTATCAGGAGGCTTCATTTTTTAATTAGTCTTTTTTACCGGGTAGTGATGCTTAACCAGGGGCTTTTTAGCTGCCGGAGCAGTAGCCACATGCTTAATGCGTATAACTTTCACAAGTTCCACATCAAAAACCAATGTGCTTGATGGGGGTATGGCTCCATCCGGGGTGCCCTGGTCGCCATAAGCAAGCGATGATGGCACAACAAAAGTTGCTTTGCTGCCCTCATTCATTAAAAGTAGCCCTTCGTCCCATCCGGGTATAACTTTACTTTGGCCTACAACAAATTTTATAGGCTCATAGGGCCTGCCAGGCTGATCTAAGCCCGACGCTTTGGCTATACTGGCAATGCTTGTATCAAACACCTTTCCGTTAAGCAACCTGCCGGCATAGTTTACAAATACAGTATCGCCGCTCAAAGGCTTTGGCTTAAGGCCTATCTTGGTAATTTTATATTTTAACCCCGACGTGGTTGTTTTTAAAATAAGTTTATTGTCGGTAATATATTTATCGGCTGCAGCAGTTTCGGCTGCTTTAGCTTTCGCTATGTCGGCATTTCTTTCGGCTATAGCATCATTAAGCGTTTGTACATTAACTATTTTAATATACAAATTCAGGTAGCTGCCTTTCGGGAAAAACGGCGGCCTGTTTTCTTCGTGCCCTTTTAACAGGCTATCGGTAGAAACTTTTACCAGCAGGCTATCATTAATTGATGCAAGCGGCAACACTTCCATTAAAGCAGTTACTATTGGGTCGGTAGCGCTTTCCGGTGCCTGTACCTGTAATTTCACAGGGTGGCCCATAGTATAGCTGCTTGCTAACACCGAATCCTTATCCGTTTTTTGGATGATGTTGAATGTGATCACATCATTCACTTTTATTTTATCACCCTTACTTTGCGTAAAAATGGTGTATAATGCTCCTTTGGGGGTCTTCTGCAAATTGGCCTGTGCATTTGCAGTTGCTGCAAATGCGCAAAGTAATAAAGCGCAATAAATAAATTTCTTCATAACAAATAAAAAAGCCTTCCCGGTTCAACACCGGGAAGGCATATAACCTAAATTATTTTGCAACAGGTTTTCCTGTTGGCGCTGTTGGCGGCGGCATCATTGATGGCATTACCGGTTTTGGCGCGTTTGGATTTGGGTGGATAATATCAACTACTTGTAGTTCGAATGCTATTGGAGCGTATGGGCCAATAATTTGCATACCATGCTCGCCATAAGCCAGGCTTGATGGTATAACTAAAGTAGCTTTTGCACCTTTATTTAATAACTGCAAACCTTCGTCCCAGCCTTTGATTACCCGTTGCTGGCCTACAGGTATATGTATTGGGGCATAAGGGCGCATATTATAGCCTTGTATTTTAGCTTTGTACCCGGTATCTTTAATTGATGAATCAAAAACCTTTCCGTTGCTAACAAACCTGCCGGTGTAGTTTACTACTACAGTATCGCCAATTGCTGGTTTCGGGCCAACGCCTGGTGTGGTAATTTCATAGTTAAGGCTATCGGCTGTTGTGGTAACATTAAGTTTGTGATCGGCTATGTATTTTTTAATTAATCCGGGTTCTTGTTTTTTCAGCCCGTCTGATTCTGATTTTACATAATCGGTCACACGCCCTTCAAACACTTGTTCGCTCAGGGTACCTTTTGCAATCACCTTCTGAACTTTAACAACATACACAATGTATTTGCCTTTAATGCCCGGAGGTTTTGCCTGTTTTTTGTACATCGAGTCGATGTTGATCTTGATAATGGCGCTATCGCCTTCGTGCAGCTTTAAAAGGCCTGTGATAATATCGCCTTTGCTTTGTGGCTTAGGGATAGCCGTTTCAATACGTTTACCTGTTTCATAGGTACTTTGTAATACGGAGTCGGCATCTGTTTTTATAACAACATCTGCACTAACAAAGTCGCCTGATTGTATAGTTGGGCCGCCTTTATCAACCACTATATTATACAGCATGCCGCCATCGTCTTGTTTAAATCCTCCGTTGCAACTTGCTAATCCTAATGATACAAGCGCCAAAAAAATCAAGTTTTTTTTCATTTTGTTTTTATTCTGTTAAAAGGGTTTTATACTTGGGTAATATTAATTTAAATTGATCGAGAACCTGTTCAAGGCTATCGGTTGATGTTCCGCCGGCCGCATTACGGTGGCCGCCTCCGTTAAAATATTTCTTACAGATCTCGTTAGCCGGAAATTCGCCTTTCGAGCGCAATGAAAGTTTAACCTTATCCCTGCGTTCAACAATAAACGCGGCAAGGCGCACACCGCTTATCGATAAAGCATAATTAACAATGCCTTCGGTATCCCCGGTTATTACATCATATTTCTCCAGGTCGTCTTTATTAACGGTGATGACGGCTGTATTAAACTCGTCATATACCTCCAGCTTATTGGCCAGGCAATTGCCCAGGAACTTAAGCCTGCCCTCCGACGAATTATCATAAACCAGTTCATGTATGCGCCAGTTAACCGCGCCCGCGTCAATCAAATCGGCAACAATGCGGTGCACTGCCGATGTAGTTGTAGGAAAACGGAACGAGCCCGAATCGGTCATGATACCGGTATATAAACAAGAAGCCACATCGCGGTTAACCAGTTTTTTATTGTTAAGTACCTCAACAATAAAAGTATAAACCAGTTGCGCGGTAGCACATGCGTTAATATCCCAATAACGGTAATCATCAAAATCGCTGGGTTCCAGGTGATGATCTATCATTATTTTAATAGCGCTGCTTTCGCCCACTTTTTCGCCCATCTCGTTAATGCGGCCAAGCGCGTTAAAATCAAGGCAGAAAATTATATCAGCACCGAAAATAAGTGTATCGGCCGCCGCGGTGTTATCAGTATATATAAGAACGTCGCCATTGCCGGGCATCCAGTTAAAAAAGTGGGGATAATCCGTAGGCGTAATTACTGTTGTATGGTGGCCCTGCTGTATAAGATAATTATACAAACCTAGTGACGACCCCATAGCATCTCCATCAGGCTTGTTATGGGTTGTTATAACAATTTTGCGGGGTTGTGCTAAAAGATCAATAACCGAAGCAGTATCTAACATCAATTTCAAAAAAGAGTTGCAAAGCTAAATAAATTTCCAACTCATTGATATATATAGTAAAACATTTTTTTACCCTGAGTTTATAAACGAAAGCATAACATGTATAGTATCAAATAGTGTATTATCAATTGGTTAATAATTGGTTTTCAACTTTATAGTTTGATATAAAACACTACTTTTGCAGCAATTTTAAACAGACATGGCAACTAACAGAACATTTACAATGATTAAGCCCGATGCAGTGGCAGCGGGGAATATTGGGGCAATTATTGACCAAATTACAAAAAGCGGCTTTAAATTAGTGGCACTGAAATACACTTATTTAACCGCTGAAAAATCCGGGCAATTCTACGCTGTTCATAAAGAACGCCCTTTTTACAACGATTTGGTTGGCTTTATGTCATCTGGCCCTATTGTTGCAGCAATACTGGAGAAGGATAACGCGATAGAAGATTTTCGCAAGCTGATTGGCGCAACCGACCCCACTAAAGCTGAGGCTGGTACCATACGCAATTTGTTCGCAAAATCAATTGATGCTAACGCGATACATGGGTCGGATTCAGACGAGAACGCTGAAATTGAAGGCAGTTTCTTTTTCTCAGCATTTGAGAAATTTTAATGCCTGATCAGAGGTTCACGTCGTGAAAGCATTCCTGGTAGAATAAAGTGGAATATGATAGCATATTTATTTGTTTTACCAGGAATTATATAATATTTTTATAGCTTATTTAATTACAAACGACTTTTTTAAACCTCTGATCATGAAGCTAATAATGAAATGCCTGTTGTACTCTGTTATAGTAGTACTGTTAATTACGGCTTCCGCGCTTATATTTAAAAATCACCCTGAAGTTCAGCTTGCATTTTTAATACCGGGCGTATTTATCTTCGTTTACTCCAAGATCCGCGACGAGATGTACGTAAGTGCTGCTGCACGTTTGCGTATGGCTAGAGGAAAATAATTTCTTCAACCAACGTTTCTTTAGCCCTGTCGTTCACCTTGCTTATTATTTGGGCTCGCATCAGCATTAATTCATTTTTTATTACCGATGATTCTATCCGCAGGTATAATTTTTTATCGTGGATGAATATCTCTTTGGTACGGTTAGCTACTGATTTTCCCACCAATTCGGGCCAATGGGCTACAATGCCGGTTTCTTCAAAACGTTTTTTTATTTTGTAAACATTAAGCATTTGCTCAATGGCTTCTTTTAACGATTTATCGTTAGTTCTACGCATCTATCTCCCCTCCTTTTACCTTAAATAATTTTATAGGCACATCCATAGCGGTAAAAATATTCTGTACCCGGTTTACGCTGGTATCGGTTATAAACACCTGCCCAAAATCATTATCGCTCACCATTTGCATTAGTTTTGTAACGCGTTTATCATCAAGCTTATCAAAAATATCATCAAGCAGCAACAACGGTTTAAAACCTTTTTGCCTGGTTAAAAAAGTGTATTGCGCAAGCTTAAGCGCTATCAAAAATGATTTTTGCTGCCCCTGCGACCCAAATTTTTTCATGGGCATACCATGTATAATAAACTGCAGGTCGTCCTTATGTATACCGGCAGTAGTACGTTCCAGCGCCCTGTCGCGCTCGATGCTCTTCTTTAACAAGGTCGAAAGATCATCCTGCAATAACTGCGATTCATATATCAGCTCAACTTTTTCGGCGTCTTCGGTTAAAAATTGGTAATGCTGGTTAAATATTTCGGTAAAGCCCTCCATAAAAGCTTTGCGCTTTTTAAAAATGCTGTTACCCGCTGCTATCAACTGTTCATCCATTACTTCCAGTAAATGTGGATCGTAGCGGCCGGTATCGGCTATCATTTTTAAAAACGCGTTACGGCTGTTCAGCACCTTATTATAGGCTATAACTTCATCAAGGTAATGATGGTCGGTTTGCGAAAGTACGTTATCAATAAACTTGCGCCTTTCTTCGCTGCCCTCGGTAATAATACTGGTATCATAGGGCGATATCATCACCAACGGGAACAACCCGATATGGTCGGCCAGGCGCTGATAATCCTTTTTGTTATGCTTAAATTGCTTTTTCTGGTTGCGCTTAACCGCGCAGGCAATTTTTTCGTGTTTGTTGTTCTTATTAAAGTTGCCGTTGATAATAAAGAAATCGGCGCCCTGTTTTATCTGCTGGCTGTCGATAGGGTTAAAATAGCTCTTGCAAAGCGACAGGTAGTGTATTGCATCAAGCAAATTGGTTTTGCCCGCGCCGTTATCGCCTGTAAACGCATTTACGCCATCGCTAAAGGTTAGTTCAGCTTCGGCATAATTTTTAAAGTTGATTACTGATAATTGCTGCAGATACATGTGGTGGGTAAAATTAGCGATTTGTTTTTTGATTGAGTGAATAGCGAATGAGTGATTAAGCGATTGTGGGGAATTAACCAATAAAAAATCCGTGATTTATAGCTATTTACCAACTAAACCACTCACTCACTAAATAATTAATACAAAAGGTATTGTGAAAAAATTATAAAACCGTAAGTTTGCAAACTTAATTTTAGAATAGAAATGACCAAAATGCAGGATAACACAAAGATTGTTTTAGAAACCGGTAACGGATTGGGGAAAACAGGCAATTTTGTGCGCGAGAACCAAAAAAGCTTATTATTTATAATTGCAGCCGTTATATTACTGGTTGCGGGTTACTTAATATATTTAAATTTATACCTGGCACCCCGTGAAATTGAGGCAGCGAACAAAATGCACGCTGCACAGGATTACTGGGAGAAAAAAGACTGGGACAAAGCCATTAACGGCGACGCCGGTTATCCTGGCTTTGAAAAAATAATAAGCGATTACGGCAGCACAAAATCTGCAAACCTTGCTTATTTCTACTTAGGCGTAGCTTACTTAAATAAAGGCCAATACAGCAAAGCCATCGAGGACCTGACCAACTACCACGGCGATGACAGCATGGTTGCCGCCGAAGCTTTAGGCAGTACAGGTGATGCTTATGTTGAATTGAAAAATTACGACAAGGCCGAAACTTACTTTAAAAAGGCTGCTGATATGGCTAAAAATAAATTCCTGTCGCCATTGTACCTTAAAAAATTAGGCCTTGTTTATGAAGCTGAAAAGAATTTTAAAGATGCTGACGAAACCTACAAAAAAATAAAGAGCGATTACTACACCAGCACCGAAGCACAAAATATCGACGAATATATTGCCCGCGCCGAAGCGCAGATGTAGTTTTATTTCGGATTTCGGATTTTCAATTTCGAATTTATTTAAATTGAAATTTTCGCCGCTTTAAAAGCAAAATCCGAAATTGAAAATTCGAAATCCGAAATAAGAATGTCCAGCCAGCATAAAAACTTAAGCGATTTTTCAGGCAGCGAGATACCATCGGCCAAGCCATACCGCTTTGGCATTGTGGTTGCCGAATGGAACCGCGAAATAACCGATGCCTTATATCAAGGTGCCTATCAAAGCCTGTTGGAGCACGGTGCGCTTAAGAAAAACCTATTCTCCTATCCCGTTCCCGGTAGTTTCGAATTAACATCGGGTGCCGATTTGTTATTAAAAAATCATAAATTAGATGCTGTAATATGTTTAGGCTGTGTTATTCAGGGCGAAACAAGGCATTTTGATTTTATTTGTAATGCCGTAGCCAACGGTATAAGCAACGTAGCCATAAAATATTCAAAACCGGTTATATTTGGTGTATTAACTACCGATAACCAACAACAGGCCATTGACAGGGCCGGCGGCAAACATGGTAATAAAGGCGAAGAGGGCGCTGTAACTGCAATAAAAATGGCGTATCTTGCTGAAACTTTAAAAGCATAATTTGCGTAAAAACTGATATGGTAATGAAAATGAAAAAGATACTTTACATAGCTGTTATAGCTTTAGCATTAGGCACCCTTGCTTCATGCTCAAACAAATTGTGCCCTGCGTATAACACATACCCACAGCGCGGCCGCTAATTTTATTGTCATCTTATTATCAATTGCTTAAAACTAAATGCAGGTTTACACTGTAATTACGTTATACAGGCATTAACATCCTACTTTTGTTGTTATGAATTGGAAATCGTTGGATTCGGCGGATCAGGTAGAAGCTATAAAGCAAAATGAAGGCTATAGCTTAATTTTTAAGCACAGCACACGTTGCTCTATCAGCATGATGGCTAAGAGGCGCTTTGAGATGGATATGGACAAGCTGCCTGCCGATATGCCCCTATACTTTTTGGATTTGATAAAATACCGCGACATATCAAGCCTGGTGGCCCAGGACTTCCAGGTACACCATGAATCACCGCAAATGCTTTTAATTAAGGACGGCGAATGTATCCTCGATCAATCGCACGGCGGTATTTCCGTTGAAGAAGCGCTTGAAGTACTAGTCTAAAGTCCAGAGTCTTTAGTCCAAAGTTCACTTCTTCGACTTAAGACTTAGAACTCTAGACTTAAGACTTATATATTACCACCCAAAATTAACCGTCTTTTTCAGGTCAGGGTGCAGGCTAACAGCCACGGGACAACCGTAGGCACTATCTTCCAGTATTTTCTTTTCCGTATCAGTATATTCCTTCGGAAATTTAAAATTGATCACCACTTCGGCAACGCGGCGCGGGTTAGCTGCCATAATTTTGGTTACCTCGCAGGTGGTGCCATCAATAGTTATGCCTTGCTTACCCCCTAAAATAGCCATAGTGGTTAGCATACAGCTCGCCAGCGATTCGGCCAGCAGGTCGGTTGGTGAAAAAGCTTCGCCTTTGCCCTGGTTATCGGTAGGTGCGTCGGTAATAATTTTAGTGCCTGATTGCAGGTGAGTAGCCTCGGTGCGTAAGTCGCCAAGGTAGGTAGAGTCTATTGTTGCCATTTGCCCCCCAGCCCCCTAAAGGGGGAGCTTAAGGATAAGGCAAATTTATATTTATGAATGATAATTTCTAGGCAGAAAAAAATTAATCTGTAATATTGAAGTAATAAATATGCTAATATTCCCCCTTCAGGGGGTTAGGGGGCTGAGTTTTTACATACATTTGTACTATGATTGAATTGCCGGTAGTTCCTGCTGCACCTGTTAACCGCAAGCCCGATTGGCTTAGGGTAAAGTTACCCGTTGGGAAAGAATATGCCCAGGTGCGCAGTTTGGTTGATACACATAAGCTGCATACCATTTGCGAGAGCGGCAATTGCCCAAACATGGGCGAATGCTGGGGCGCTGGTACAGCTACCTTTATGATATTGGGTAACATCTGCACCCGCTCATGTTCATTTTGCGCGGTGGCTACAGGCAGGCCGCTGGCAGTTGATATGGATGAGCCTAACCGTGTGGCAAACTCGGTTAAACTGATGCAGGTTAAGCATTGTGTTATTACATCGGTCGACCGTGATGACCTGAAAGATGGTGGTTCAATAATCTGGGCCGAAACTATTAACGCTATCCGTCGTGAAAGCCCAGAAACTACTTTAGAAACTTTATTGCCCGATTTTAGAGGGGTGTGGGAAAACCTGGAGCGCGTGTTGGAAACAAGGCCCGAAGTTGTATCGCATAACCTTGAAACGGTTCGCCGCTTAACAAAAGAAGTACGCATACAGGCTAAATACGACCGCAGCCTTGAAGCGCTTAGTCATATTGCCAAAGCAGGCTTGCGCACAAAATCGGGCATTATGTTGGGTTTGGGCGAAACAGAAGCAGACGTTTTGGAAGCAATGGACGACCTGTTAAACGCAGGCGTACAAATATTAACCCTGGGTCAATATTTACAGCCAACACGCAACCACCACCCTGTTATCGACTGGATACATCCCGATCAATTTAAATTTTACAAACAAATTGGTCTCGATAAGGGTTTTAGATATGTTGAAAGCGGGCCGTTAGTCCGGTCATCATATCATGCTGAAAAACACTTGTTTGAAATTTAATTATTCCTTCATATCTTCACCGCACTTTGACCAGGAGAAGTAAAATATCATTATCGGAAGAGGAACTAGTGTCCGCACTAAAAAACCGTGAAAAAATCGCGGTGGAAGCATTGTATGACATGTATTCCTCATCGTTATTTGGTGTAATATCAAGGATCATAACCGATACTGCCACTGCCGAAGATGTTTTACAGGAAACCTTTGTAAAAATATGGCACTCCTTCTCGAGCTATAGTACCGAAAAGGGCCGTTTGTTTACCTGGATGGTAAATATTGCGCGCCATTTGGCTATTGATAAACTTCGCTCGAAAGATTTTAAGAACCAGAATAAAAACCAGGAACTCGAAAATAACGTAACTTTCATAGACGAACAAAGGAATACGGTTTACAAACCCGAGCTGCTGGGCATCAAAGACTTAGTGCAAACGCTAAAGCCCGAACAGAAGCTAATCCTTGAATTGGTTTATTTTAAAGGTTACACCCACGTGGAAGCTGCCGATGAGTTAGGCATACCGCTTGGCACCATAAAAACCCGTTTAAGAATGGCTATACTACAGCTTAGGAAACATTTTAATTGAAAAGTTGATAAGTGGAAGATATTAAAGCATATATTGAATCAGGGATATTGGAACTTTACGTTTTGGGCGATGTAAGCCCGGCCGAAAAGTTGCAGGTGGAGGAGATGGCATCCAAACATCCGGCAATTAAGGCCGAGTTGGAGGAGATAGAGCGTTCAATGGAATTATATGCTGCTGAAAATGCTATTGAGCCAACAGAACACATGCGCGACAGAATATTAAACAGCCTTGTTGTTAACCTGGCCGATGATAATAATTTCCCTACAAAAGCAAAGCCTGTTAAAAATAACGTGGTTACCTTAACCCCGCCAAAGCAAAATAACTTTTACAAATATGCTTTTGCTGCGTGTTTGGCGTTATTAATAGCCAGCGTGGTAGTGGTTGTAAATTTGTCGAATAAACTGGATAACGCGAATACACAATTGATCGCTTTAAATTCAACCAACCAGCATTTTACAAGTACGGTTAAATTTATGGATCGCCAATTAAGTGTTTACCGCGATCCTTCTTTTAAATTTATTAAACTGAATCCAACTGTACACGCGCCAAATACAGCTTCAATAGTCGTTGCCTTCAACCCCGAAAAAAAGAAGGTGATACTTGATATGGCAAATGTGGATATGCCTAAGAATGACAAAGGTCATCAATACCAATTATGGGCTATTGTAGATAAAAAACCGGTTAGCTTAGGTGTATTTGATAAAACTGATGCCGACAGTGTCGAAATGAAAGAAATGGGTTCAGTAGTCGCACCACAGGCTTTCGCGGTAACACTTGAACCACGCGGTGGCAGTGTAAACCCTACTATGGACGAAATGATGGTAATAGGCAACTATTAAACCTCAACAAATACTAATATTTGTTAAAAAAAGTTAAAATCGCCCCTTCAGGTGCTGATTATAATGATCTTATAAAACAATAATTTTCTTCTTCCGTTTTTGTAACATATAAGATACCATGTGCGTCTTATATACACTAAGTTGAAGTATTAGTTCTTTATAAGATCAGTTAATAGTTAATAGAAAACGGTTGTGTAATACTTGCAACCGTTTTTTTTATGCCCTGAATTTTGCCATAGTAACCGGTAACTGGGTAATTAACTTGCCCGGTAGAACTACGTTCATGCGGTTGGGCAATGCCAGCTCATCACCTGCTTTACCATGAATATAATTACCAATAATACAGGCATCTTCTGGCGAATATTTTTGGGCAAGCAATGCGGTTATTATGCCGGTAAGCACATCGCCCATACCACCGCTGGCCATGGCCGCGTTACTGCTTGAATTAAAATAAGCTTTACCGCCCGGTGTAGCCGTTATGGTATAGTCATTTTTTAGCACAATGCATATCTTATGCTCCTTAGCCTTTTCAATAGCAGTTTGTACACGCCGCCACCAGCTGTCATGTTCGCCAAACAAACGATCGAACTCCTTCATATGCGGCGTTAAAATACTACCGTCGGGTATCAACGCCCAAAGTTGTTTATGGGCTGCCAATAAATTAAGTGCATCGGCATCAATAACAACCGGTTTACGGTAATTGGTAAAAATATAAGTTAATAAAACCAGTGAGTTATCATCATCGCCCAGTCCTGGGCCTATCCCCATCGAAGTAAATTTATCCCAGCCAATCTCGGGCATATCATCACCCTGCCGTATAATTGCCATTATTTCAGGCAGGTAACTGTTTAAGGCTATGAGGCCGCTTTCAGGCACACAGGCAGTAGTTAACCCTGCACCTGCATGTGCACACGCCGAGGAACAAAGCAATGCTGCTCCCATGGTTTTAGCCTGCCCTGCAACTATAAGCGCATGTCCATAAGTGCCTTTATTACTAAATTTATGACGTGGTTTTAACAACCTGCGGATATCCTTCTCGGCAACAAACTGGTAAGGCGAATCTAATGAGTGCACAAAACCCTCATCAATACCAATATTAACCGCCTCCCAGCAATTCATAAAAGGCCCCGATTCGGGCAGCAAAAAATTTATTTTGGCTTGCTGAAAAGTAATTACCAGGTCTGATCTTAAAACTTCAGCTTTGGGGTCTATTTTGCCTTCCGCAAAAAAGCCGGTAGGAATGTCCACCGCTACTACTGTTTTTTCCAGGCTATTTAAGTATTGCACCACTCTTTTGTAATCGCCGGACAAAGGTTTGTTCAAACCACTACCCAGCATGGCATCAATTATAACCGGGCTCTCTTCGGTGGGCAGGTCATCGCCGCTTTTTATCTCGATCAAAGGCAGCTTTTGCAGTCGTTTAAGGTTTACGTTAAAATCATCCGAAGCCTTATCAGAAAAGCGGGTTATTTTAACATTTATAGCACGGTAATGATGGCCGTACAACATGCGGGCAATAGCCAGGCCATCGCCGCCATTATTGCCCGTACCGCAGTAAATGGAAACCGCCTGGTTCTTATCAGGGAAATGGTTAACAAACCAGCCCACAAACGCCTTCGCCGCCCGCTCCATTAAATTAATTGAAGTAATGGGCTCATTAGCTATGGTATAAGCATCAGCTTCGCGAATTTGAGGGGATGTAAGTAGTGGCAGCATATATGGTAAAGTTAGGATATATGTTTTTTGTTTTGGTGAATAATCAGTAACAATCTAAAGCAAGTGCTTGTGGTGTTTATTAACTAATAATTTTTGTAAATTTGTTATATGAGTATCCTAGTAAATACACATAATGAGCAAGAAGAAAAGGTATTAATAGCTTTTCTGAATAGTATGAAATATGACTATAAGCCTGACATTGGCTCGAATGAAGAAGATGTGATGCAAGCCTTTCTTGACCAGTATAATAAAGAAATTGATGAGGCGGAAGCCGAAATTGAAAGGGGCGACTACTTAACCCAGGACCAAGTAGAACAATTATTTGCCGATAGAAGAAAAAAGCTAAATGGTGATTAAATGGAATAAGGCCGCCATCAAACAATTATTTGATGCTATCGACTTTATTGAAGAAACAGGCTTTCACTCTTATGCCGAAGAATTAGAAAAGAATATCCTTCTAAGGATTAGAAATATCCCGCAGAATTCAACAATTTATCCCTTAGACAAATACAGAAAAAATAATGACGGCACCTATCATGCATTCGAGATTGATAACTACCGAATATCATACAGAAATAAAAAACAAGAAATAAGAATAGTAAGGATCAGGCATACCAGCCGAAAACCACTGAAATATTGATTGTCCAGACGGTTTTATTTTTTAACAAAATGCATTTCTTTGGCTAAGAATTGGCCTGTAAAACTATCCTTCACCTTGCACAAACCTTCAGGCGTACCGCTAAACAATATTTTACCGCCGCCTGAACCGCCTTCCGGGCCAAGGTCTATCACATGGTCAACAACCTTTATTACGTCAAGGTTATGCTCGATAACCAATACGGTATTGCCTTTATCAACCAGTTGATTCAATACACCCAGCAGCACGTTTATATCTTCAAAGTGCAAGCCTGTGGTTGGCTCATCAAGTATGTAGAAAGTATTACCGGTATCTTTTTTTGAAAGTTCGGTGGCCAGTTTAACCCTTTGTGCCTCGCCGCCTGATAGGGTAGTTGATGCCTGCCCCAAACGGATATAACCCAAGCCCACATCCAGCAAAGTTTTAACCTTGCGGTAGATAGATGGAATGTGTTCAAAAAACGGCGTAGCATCCTCAATGCTCATGTCCAGCACATCGCTTATGGATTTACCTCGGTAGCGCACCTCCAGCGTTTCACGATTATACCGCCTGCCGCCGCATTCTTCGCAAGGTACCTGCACATCGGGTAAAAAGTTCATCTCTATTACCTTCATACCCGCGCCCTGGCAGGTTTCGCAACGGCCGCCCTTTACGTTGAACGAAAAACGACCTGGTTTGTACCCCCGTATCCTTGATTCGGGCAAGGCAACATATAAATTACGTATATCCGAAAAAACACCGGTATAAGTTGCCGGGTTTGAACGTGGCGTACGGCCAATAGGCGTTTGGTCTATCTCTATTACCTTATCAATATTATCCAGTCCTTCAACTTTTTCATAAGGCAAAGGATGTTTCTTGGCCCTAAAGAAATGGTGATTTAAAATAGGGTATAAAGTTTCCGTTATCAAACTTGATTTACCGCTGCCCGATACACCGGTTATACCTATCATTTTACCCAGCGGGAAATCCACGCTCACCTTTTTAAGGTTATGGCCGGTGGCTTTTTTCAGCGACAACACCTTGCCATTACCCTCGCGCCTTTTTTTAGGGATGGCTATCTCGCGCTCACCGTTTATGTACGATGTGGTAAGCGTATGCGCCTTCATTAATTCGGCGGGCGTACCCTGCGCTACAATCTCGCCACCATGTACGCCCGCTGCCGGGCCCATATCTATTACGTGGTCGGCTTCCAGTATCATGTCCTTATCATGCTCAACCACCAACACGGTGTTACCCAGGTCGCGCAGGTTTTTCAGGGCATTGATCAGCCTTGCATTATCGCGCTGGTGCAGGCCGATACTCGGCTCATCCAAAATGTACATTACATTCATTAGCTGCGAACCTATCTGCGTTGCCAACCTTATGCGCTGCGCCTCGCCGCCTGATAATGTTTTGGCAGTACGGTCGAGCGTTAAATAGCTCAAACCCACATCCAGCAAAAACACAATGCGTGCGCGTATCTCCTTTAATATTTCCTTGGCGATGACATTCTGCCGCTCTGTAAGTCTGTCCTCCAAGTTATCGAACCAGGCCTGCAGCTCATTAATATCCATCGTAGCCAGTTCGAAGATATTTTTATTATCTACCTTAAAATGCAGCGATTCTTTTTTCAGCCTTGCGCCATCACAAACCGGGCATGTGCGCAGCACACGATAGTTTTCCATATCGTCCATGCCCTCATCATTGCGACGTTCTTGTTGTTCTTCCAGCATACGGATAATGCCGTCAAAGCTTATCTGGTAGCTCTGTACGTTCCACTTATTGTATTCCACCGCAACGGTTATCATTTCGGTCGAGCCATTCAAGATGATGTCAAGCTTTTCCCGTTCCAGTTTCTCGATCGGGGTTGATAAGCTGAATTCATATTTTTTGGCAAGTGCCTTCAATACCTGGAATATCCATGTTTCGCGGTATTCGCCCAAAGGAGCCAAGCCCCCATTCAATATGCTCAATTTTGGATTAGGAATAACCGATGCTTCATCTACCTCAAAAATATAACCCAACCCATTACATTTTTCGCAGGCGCCATAAGGCGAGTTGAACGAAAAGGTATTTGGCTGCGGCTCATCATATGATATACCCGATACCGGGTCCATCAAAAACTTACTGAAATAGCTTACATTATTATCCTTATCGGCAATACGGATAATGCCTTTGGCCATTTTCAATGCCGCCTGGATAGAAGTATAGAGGCGTTTTGTATTTTCTTCATTGATCTGCAGGCGATCCACTACAATATCAATATCGTGTATCTTATACCTGTCGAGCTGCATTTTTGGCTCCACATCGGCAATCGCGCCATCAATCCAAACCTTTAAATAGCCTTGTTTGCGTATCTGTTCAAACAACTCGCGGTAATGGCCTTTACGGGCTTTTACCACCGGTGCCAATATATTTATAGGTTGATCCTGAAACCGTTCGGTAATGGTTTTTAGTATTTGGTCTTCGCTCATGCGCTCCATCTTCTCGCCGGTTTCGTACGAGTAAGCCTCGCCGGTACGCGCGAAAAGTAGGCGCATAAAATCATATATCTCGGTAATAGTACCCACAGTCGAACGCGGGTTTTTACTGGTGGTTTTTTGCTCGATAGCGATAACCGGGCTAAGGCCGCTCACCTTATCCACATCGGGCCGTTCCATGCCGCCCATAAACTGGCGCGAGTAAGCCGAAAATGTTTCCATATAACGGCGCTGCCCCTCGGCATAAATGGTATCAAATGCCAGCGATGATTTTCCACTACCGCTCAGGCCGGTAATTACCACCAGCTGGTTGCGCGGAAATGAAACATCAATATTTTTTAAATTATGTACCCGGGCACCGAACACTTCAACTTCACTTTGCTCACCCAGGTCGAGAGGTTTATTATTCATATTTATTGATTGAGCGAATGAGTGATTGAGTGAATGTTAAAGAAGCTTCATTCACTCAATCACTCATTCAAAAATCACTCATTATTTTGCTACAAATATACGCAAAAAAAGGGCCGGTATGCCATTGGCAAGCCGGCCCTTTTGCGGGTGCTCCGTAATTTTTACAAATTAATTATATGCCAGCCATTGTGTTGGGATGGCGGCGGTATAAGCAACCTTGTAGCCGTAACTGGCTGGTTTGCTTATAATTTCTTTCATGGCAATAAGCTTGTACACATATATGCCAGTTTCGTGGTTCAGGTGCATACGGAAATAATTATCCTCGTTTTGCTTATTTATCTGGTGCTGTAACTTTATCTCGCCGTTGTTGTACGCAGCGGCAGCCAGTGTCCAGCTATTGAACTCACCATATAACTCTTTAATATACTTACATGCCGCTTCGGTCGATTTGATAACGCTTAAGCGTTCATCTCTTCCGTGGCCAACTTTTAAGCCGTAAGTACGCGCAGTGCCCGGCATAAACTGCCATATCCCAAACGCGCCTTTTGGCGATTTACCGCAGCACAGGCCCGATTCTACCAAAGGGATATACTTAAAGTCGTCAGGGATACCGTAAGCCCTTAAAATAGGCTCGATGATGGGGAACCATTTTTCTGCCTTTAACTGCAGAATGTTCGATTGAATGTTGTGGTAATCATGCTGTATCAGCGTGCGCCTCAGTTTGCGGTCAACATGCTTGTCGTTAACCGGTATAGCTTCGTTAGCAAAACTATAATCATCTGTTGGTTTAGCTTCTGTGAAGATAAATTTTGTAGGGCGGGTACTTGCAATTACGGCGGGTTTTTTAGCCGATGTATTGCTTACTGCAAGCACTGAAATGACTACCAGCACAAACATTACGGAGCACGTAATTAAGTGTTTTTTTATCATTTCGTTTTTTATCATAAATAACAAGTTAAGTATTTAACTGCGGCAAAGGTAAGTGATATTATGCACATTATCAAATACTTACTAAAAACGGACTGTTTCAACAGGTCGAAAATCGACCTGAAATCATGGTTTAAAAGCGTTAAACGCAGATTTTGGACATCAACAAAAAATTTAAAAAAGTGTTTAAAAAATCGTAACTTTGACCCTCACGCTGCGAAAGCGCTAAACAAAAAACTATGGTATTTAAAAGACCAGGCAACGGCCGGGACGATAAACCCGGGAGATCATCAAGCAGGGCTAACAAGCCCGATGACAGGCCGAAAAGAACCTCATCAAGAGGTAAGGCAGCCGACCAAACAGATTGGAACAAACCGGCCCCTAAAAAAAGCACAGAACGTTCAGGCGATAAAAAATCAGCTTCATCAGGCAGACGGGTATCTTCGGCATCCGAAAGAAAACCTTATGCAGGCAAAGGTGATGGCGATTTTAAAAGCAGTTTTACCGGTGGCGAAAAGAAAAGCTTTTCACCACGTAAACCATATACAGGCCGCCCATCAGATAGTGATGGCGGAAGACCAGCGGGCCGTAGTAAGCCATATTCAGGCAGGGTAAGCAGTGCTGATAGCGGCAGCAGCGACAGGCCAAAAAGAAGTTTCAGCAAAGATACTGATGAGAAAAAACCTTTCTCATCGCGCCCAAAATCATATTCAGGTCGCCCGCCAGGTGATGTAGACAGGCCAAAAAGAAATACCGGTAGCGATGAAGGCGGCGAACGTAAGTTTTCTTCCGACAGGCCACAATCGCGCGAACGCTCAGGCGAACGCAAATTTGCAGGCAAACCATCAACAGGTGGCACGTTTAAAAAACGCGAAGGTGGTAGCGAACCTTTCCGCAAATCGCCAAAATCTTCGTACAGCAAAATTACTCCCGACAGGGATGCACCCGTAAAAACTTTACGTGGCCGCAAGGAAAAAGAAAATAAAGATACAGGCCTCATCAGGCTTAACCGTTACATAGCCAATGCAGGTATCTGCTCGCGCCGTAAGGCCGATGAGCTGATTGAAGCGGGGGTGGTTTCGGTTAATGGCGAAGTTATTAACGAGCTTGGCCATAAGGTCGACCCGATGAAGGACGAAATACGCTACAATGGTGAACTGTTGAAACGCGAAAAAATGGTGTATGTGCTTTTGAATAAACCAAAGGATTACATCACCACTACCGATGATCCGCAGGAACGCCGTACCGTAATGCACCTGGTTGAAAAAGCCAGCCGTGAACGCATTTACCCTATCGGTCGCTTGGACAGGAATACCACAGGCTTGTTATTAATGACCAACGATGGTGACCTTGCCGATAAATTATCTCATCCGCGCAGCAACATCACTAAATTGTACCAGGTTGAACTGAACAAGAATTTAGTGCAGGGCGATATGAACAAAATTCAGTTTGGTTTGGAACTTGAAGACGGCCTTATAAAACCCGATTCCATTTCTTATGTACAAGGTGGCTCAAAACGCGAAATAGGCATACAAATACACAGTGGCAAAAACCGCATCGTACGCCGCATATTTGAACATTTGGGTTACGAGGTAGTAAAGCTTGACAGGGTGGTATATGCCAACCTTACCAAAAAAGACCTTACCCGCGGCCGCTGGCGCTACCTTGACGAAAAGGAAGTAATAATGTTAAAGCATTTGATACAATAAAAGCTGAAAGTCCAAAGCTGAAAGTCCAAAGCCGGGAGATATTGCAAAAAAGCAAACTTTCGGCTTTGGACTTTTTGCTTTTAGCTCAAAAAAAGCTTTCTGCTTTTGCCTTTTCGCTTTGCGCGAAAATCACTACCTTGCAATTTCAAAAATTCTATCCCGCCATGAAAAAACTACTGCTTGTTATTGCGCTGTTAAGCCCTGTGTTTACTTATGCCCAAAAGAAAAATGAGGGCCCGTCAACCTTTGATGTATTAATAGGCACTTATACCAACGGCACCAGTACCAGTAAGGGCATTTATGTCTACAGGTTTTATGAGCGTAACGGCAAATTGGCTTATTTAAGCGAAATAGACAATGTTTCGAACCCATCATACCTTACCGTTAGCAACAATAACAAATTCATATACGCTGTAAACGAAGGCCCGCAGGGTGCCGTAAGTTCGTTTACATTCAACCCGGTAACCGGCAAAATGGTTTTCATCAACAAACAGGAAACACAGGGTGCCGACCCTTGCTATGTAACCGTTGATAAAGACCAGCGCAATATGTTTGTAGCTAACTACAGCGGCGGAAGCCTGTCTGTTTTCCCGTTAAATAAAGATGGTTCAATTGGGGCAATATCACAGCATGTACAGGATGCAGGCGGCAGTGTTAATAAAGACAGGCAGGAAGGCCCACATGTGCACATGGCCGCGCTTTCGCCCAGTGAGAAATATTTGTTATACACTGATCTTGGTACCGATAAACTTAACGTGATGCGCTACAAAGCATCAAAAACCCCGCCTTTAACACCGGCAGATCAACCTTTTGTAAAAGTAGATGCAGGAAACGGGCCACGCCACCTAACTTTTTCGACTGACGGCAAATATGTTTACCTTCTACAAGAAATAGGCGGGTTTATCAATGTTTATAATTACGATAACGGTTCGCTTAAACAGGTGCAATCAGTAGATATGAAAACCCCGGAGATGAACGGCAACGTTGGTTCGGCAGCTATACATTTGTCTCCCGACGGTAGATTTTTGTACGCAAGTAACCGTGGCAATGGTAATGATATTGTTGAATACGCCATCAACCCCGATAATGGCCAATTAACCTTCGTTTCGCGCACCCCGTCATTAGGCAAAGGGCCGCGCGACTTCATTATCGACCCCACCGGCAAATACCTGCTGATAGCCAACCAGGTAGGCAACAACATTGTGGTTTACAAGTTAGACCAGGCAACAGGCAAACCCGCCGGTATTATGTACGAAATGCAAATAGGCAGCCCTGTTTGTTTAAAAATAGTGCCCGCGGAATAAATTAAACTTCAATATAAATCTTCCCGAAATATTCATTTTAGTCACTTAATTTCACATCATAAATTTTACAAAACATATTAAACCTTTAGCGTTATTTTTGGTCTAATAAATTAAATAAAGGCTTAATATACTTTTTAATAAAATTTCGTTTAACTAGTGTTTAAGTATTAACAATGAAAAGCTTATATAAATACGTTTCCGGTTTAGCTTTAACCGGTTTCCTTTCGGTGGCTGCTATAACAACAGCAAGCGCCCAGCATGGCGGCGGCCACGTAAGCATGGGCGGTGGTTTTCACGGGTCGAGTTTTGGCGGCGGTTTCCATAGCACCGGCGTTTCGGCCCGAAGTTCATTTGGCGTACGTTCCAATTTCGGGAATCGTTTTACTGGCGTACATGGCGTAACGGCTTATTCGCGCGGCGGCTTTTACAGGCCGGGTTTTGGCTATTATGGTTACCCGCACCTGGGTTTCTATCTTGGCGGTCTGCCTTTTGGCTATTATCCGTTCTATTGGGGTGCCGATCTGTACTACTATTCTGGCGGTGTATTTTACAGGCCTTATGATGGCGGTGGCTATGAAGTTACTACTCCGCCGGTTGGTGCAGCGGTTCCAACTTTGCCCGATGGTGCCAAGTCGATAATGATAGATGGCCAGCAGTTTTATGAATTGAACGGTGTATATTACAAAGCTGTTGTAAACGATCAGAACAAAACAGTTTATGAAGTTGCAGGTAGAGATGGCGTACTAAATACCAATGATGATGGTGGCGTTGCTCCCGATGATGCCGCACCTAAAGTAGGCGATATTGTGAACGAATTGCCTGATGGCTGCCGCAAGGTAACATTGAACGGCAAAAAATATTATGTATCGCCTAATGATATTTACTACCAATCGTTTGTCGATAGTGATGGCAATACCGGCTATCGCATAGCCAGCGTTTCTGCTGATGACGACGACCAATAATTTGATACCTATTAACAAAAATATATTTAAGCCCAATATTTTTAATATTGGGCTTTTTGCTGGCTTACGTTCTGGAATAGTTTGA
>CAIWRU010000202.1 GCA_903915155.1 uncultured Mucilaginibacter sp. | reverse complement strand
TAACCAGGGCTACACAAGATAGATCATCCGTCAACGTATCAACGTATGCCTTCTTTCGCAAAACAAATTTATAGAAAATTATTGTTCAAAAACGCTTGCTTTTGATGACAGTACCTCGCGCCAGGGGGGGGATAGAACTTTTCGAAGTAAAACTATTTATACGAACTTGTCAAAAATATTTTTTTAGGATTCTCCATCTCTATAAGCTCTCTTAGCGCAAGTTTTTTATTCTTGTGACTTTTCAGATAGGCTTCGCATATCCGAAATCCAATAAAATAAGCCAGACTACCTGGCCGCTTTTTTTCTTTATCGGGCACATCGAGAAACCATTTCATGTGGATTGCGGAATCGAGTTTTGGCTGAAATTCTTTCCAAAGATGATTTTCATGAGCTATCCCGTATTTCCATGTATGGTAAATCGTGCGTTTGCCGGTTAACTGGTAAGAAACGAACTCCGCTCCTCCTTCAATCATCGCCAAGTCTAAGTTCGTCACCGGATTTTGATCTTTTTGTTGAAAATGAGCGAGTTCATGGATACTCTGCGGTATAATATAGACATGGTACATAATATCTACTTCGCAACCTATATAGAGTGTATTCCCAAACTGGGTGCCCCCTACTTCAAATTTACCTATCGAATAGCATATAGTAGGAATCCTCAATGCAGGGTATAATCGTTTAAACTTCTTGAGGTATTGTATAATCAGTTGTTTTTTATCCTTGACAGCTATTGTGTTTTCGCGGGCAGCGAGGTAATCAGCCTTCCTTCGTTTGATTGCGTCCAAAAATTGCTTTTCATCACAATTGGCCGCTTTCATATATTGTTTAAGACCTTCACTCGCTTGATCGATGAAGACTAATTTGACAATTTTTAGGCTATCTGCCCATTTCCTTTGGTTTTGCAATAAATCAAATGCCCGCCAAAAATTGGTAATGTCGGTGGTAATAATGCTTGCAGAGTCAGGATTAGTCGTAACCCTATCCTGCCCTTTAGTTATACTAACAAAAAGCAAGCATATTAGAATAAACAGGACGTTTCTTTTCACATTCAAATCGCTTTTCACATAGACGTATGTCAATCTAAAAAAGTGACAACTGTTTCAAGTTTTTTAGAGATAACGATAACCTAATAAACCTTGTTAAGTTATGTAACATCTTCCCTTGATGCCTGTAGTCTGAGACTACAGGCATTGTCGTTCGAAGTCTATAGACTTCGAACAGCGCAGGTAACAAAGGAATTCCTCCCCCCAAACTGGCGAGTATACAGCGCATAGCCTGTGGGCAAAGTACTCGTGCCCTTTGTTAGTCCGTGTGTTTCATCCCGCACCTAAATATAAGCAGATTTGCAATCTGCGGGATGAACAAATATTGAAAGCGCCCTGACTTTCATAAAATAACTTTATAGTCCGTAAGGGAAATTTTTCTTTCTACTGGCCAACGCTGCATATTGCTTCTATTGATTGTTCTGCTATTTGAATACTTCAGGCATAGGCGTCCATGGTCAGAGCCTACGGACAGCAGGACAGCGCGTAAACTTGAACGAAATGGCTGCAATGTAATACGTATAACCCTTTTGCCCTGGAGCAGGCATCCCATAAAAAAACCCCTGCATTTTCATACAAGGGCTTTGTGCGGAAGAAGGGACTCGAACCCCCACGCCGTGAAGCGCCAGATCCTAAGTCTGGTGCGGCTACCAATTACGCCACTTCCGCATTTAGGATTTTAAGAGTGGCAAAGATAGGGTTATTTCGGTAAGATAAAAATGTTTTTGTTGTTGAAGTCGGGAAGTCAGCCGAGGTCCGGAAGTCCGAAAGAATTTTCTGGGGGTGATGTTATTGGTTATCAAATAATTGCTCAAAATAATCGGGGGCCTGCAACAGGCGGCTGCCATACCAGGAAAACATTTCGCCATCCACTACTTTAATAGTGGCATTGGGCAGCAGCGCTTGAAACTCATGTATATGCTTTTCTTTAAAGGGGTATGGCTCAGATGAAAGTAGTACAAAATCCGGATTTACAGTTTGAAGTTGTACTGACGTTATTTCCGGGTATCTTTCGGCTTCAAAAACATTAATTAAACCGCATTTTTTTAGCATATCATCAATAAATGTCCCCTTACCGGCAACCATATAGGGTTTGCGCCAGATAAAATAAGCAACACGATTTTGGGAGGGTTTTATTGATAGATGGTTTGATGGTTTTATAGTTAGTTTGTTGAATTGTTGGGTGATGCGGGTAATTAGATCCTGCGCATGAGTTGCACAGTCGGTAATTTCTCCAACTTTACTGACCATATCCAGGGCGCTTTCCAGATCGCTGATATCACTCATCCATACCGGGAAATGTTGCATCAGTTCTTCTACCGGTGAGCGCTCATTTTCTTCTTTGTTGCCAATAATAAGGTCGGGCTTTAACGACTTTATTAAATTGATATCAAGCTCTTTTGTGCCGCCTATTTTTATCTTTTGTTTAACCTTTTCGCCCGGATGTATACAGTATTTAGTAATGCCAATTATCGCTGCATCCAAACCCAGGTCAAACAATAGCTCGGTTTGTGAAGGCACGATAGAAATGATCCGCTGCGGTTTAGCTGGGATTTCGATCTGGCGGTGCATTTGGTCGTGGAAAAGGGGCATCTTTAGTTGAATTTGTTGTCCCAATAGCCGTCGTGACAACCACTATTACTAACCCAAAAAAATCTAAAAACTATAAATCTGATACACCCCATCTACCCTCCTGCTTTCAGCGGAGCCGACAAGGATAGTGGTGATCTTTTTACCAAGCATGATCTGCTCTGCCTGATTGATGTATTCTTCAGGGTCAACAATAACCGGGTTGAGGGTCATCATTTCGTCGATATGTAATTGCGTGGTGTCAGAATTTTTTAAAAGGGCACGGCGCAGGTCGCCATCGGTTACTATACCGTCAATGTTAGCGGCATCTCCAACAATCACCATACCCAACTTTCCCTCCGACATCCTCAATAGCAATTCGGTAAATGAAGCTGTTTTGGCGATAAATGGTAAACTTTCCGTACGCATCAGGTCCTTAACCTTCACCAGCAATTTGCGGCCCAGGCTTCCACCCGGGTGGAAACGCGCAAAATCTTCATGCTGAAACTGCCGCGCTTCCATCAGTGCAACGGCGAGGGCGTCGCCCATCACCAGGGTTGCTGTTGTTGATGAAGTGGGTGCCAGCTCAAGCGGGCAGGCTTCACGGGGTATCGCAACGTTTAAATGGTGGTCGCTATTTTTAGCGATGGTTGAATTGCTGTTTCCGGTAATGCTGATGATCTTATTATTATTCCATTTCAGGAAATGGATGATCTTTAATACTTCGTCGGTCTCACCCGAATAAGAGATCAATATCACCGTATCATTTTGCTCAACCATACCCAGGTCGCCGTGAAAAGCTTCACCCGGGTGCAGAAAAAAGCTTGGTGTACCGGTACTGGCCAGCGTGGCTGCTATTTTGCGACCGATTAAACCTGATTTACCCACACCGGCAACAATCAACTTCCCTTTGGATGCTAATATAGTGTTCACCACTGCGGTAAACTCATCACTTATTCTGTCCGCAACATGTTGCAGCGACTCAATTTCAATGCCGAATACTTTTTTAGCGATCTCTTTCATGGCCTCACCCCGGCCCTCTCCAGGGGAGAGGGGGTTTGCTTTTTAGTTTCTTATGTAAATCTGTTTAATCGTGGTCCAGACGGTATTCTTTGCCTCACCCCAGCCCTCTCCAGGGGAGAGGAGGTTTGATTATTTTGTTCTTTAAATCCGCTTAATCTGCTTAATCCCGGTTCAGACGGTATTCTTCGCCTCACCCCGGCCCTCTCCAGACGAAAGGGGGTTTACTTTTTTTTAAATTATACAATAAATCCTTTTTCGCTTAATCTGTTCAATCCCGGTTCAGACAATTAACGGTTTGATCGCCTCTTCCAGTTCATGCAGTTTAACCATATTAGGGCCGTCGCTCAGCGCGTTGTCGGGGTCGGGATGTGTTTCCATAAAATAGCCATCTGCGCCAAAGGCTTTGGCAGCCAGGGCCATCATAGGCACAAAAGTACGGTCGCCCCCGGTTTTACCACCTGCTCCACCTGGCCTTTGTACCGAATGGGTACAGTCCATACAAACGGGGTGACCAAATTTTTTCAGATCATATATATTCCTGAAATCCACCACCAGGTTATTATAGCCATACATGTTACCCCTTTCGGTAAGGATCACCTGCTCATTGCCTGCCTCTATTACTTTCTGCGCCGGATAAAACATATCCTGCCCAGATAAGAACTGGGCTTTTTTAACATTAACAATTTTACCTGTTTCTGCCGCCGCTACCAATAAATCGGTCTGGCGGCACAGGAAGGCCGGTATTTGCAAAATATCTGCAACCTGGGCCACTATTGCTGCTTGTCCCGGTTCGTGAATGTCTGTGGTAACCGGCAAATTAAACCGTTCCTTTACCTTTTGCAGCATTTCCATGCCTTTGTCAATACCAGGACCCCGGTACGAATGGATAGAAGTACGATTCGCCTTATCAAAAGAAGACTTAAAAACAACGGTTATCGGATATTTCTGACCCAATTCGGCTACTTTTTCGGCAACGGTATAAAGCAGGTCCTGGTTTTCCATTACACAGGGACCAATGATGAAGAACGGCTTCTGCCGTATCTGTTGGTATAAAGACATGTACAAAGATGATAATTAGACACGAATTACACGAATTTAGGCTAATTGCCCAAATTGCCAGACTTATGGCCTGTAAGCGACCTGCACTATTTTCGTATAACTCGTTTAATTTGCCTAATTCGTGTTATTCATTCGCCCAAATTCCTGACCTTTGTCTTGTCTATGATCAACTATTTCGAATTTTACGGTATTGCCGAATCTTTTAATCCTGAGGTAGCCTTATTGAAAAAGCAGTTTTATAAGCTCAGTAAGGAATACCATCCTGATTTTTACGCAACAGAAAGCGAAGAAAAACAACAGGAAATACTGGAACTTTCTACCATCAATAATAAAGCCTGGCAAACTTTGTCGGACCCGGCGAAACGATTGGAATATATTCTGCGCCAGCATAATTTGCTGGAAGATGGTGCAAAACCGCAGCTTCCCTCCGACTTCCTGATGGAAATGATGGACATTAATGAACGCCTGATGGAAATTGATACTGCCGAACAACTGGCGTCCATTAATAACGAGGTATTGGCTGCTGATGAGGATATCAAATTGCATATCAACAGATTAACCGCCGATTATGAGACGCTTGATGATACTGCAAAAGAAAGCCGCCTGAATGGAATTTTGGATCTTTATTATCGCGAAAAATATTTGTTGCGGATTAAGGAGAGTTTAAATACATTTGCAGCCCGATTCTGAACAAACGAACTAATCCAGCGTTGTTCACCCAATGCCCAGATGGCGGAATCGGTAGACGCGTTGGTCTCAAACACCAATGGCTGCAAGGCCGTGCCGGTTCGACCCCGGCTCTGGGTACTGGATAAAGCAGAAAAAGCCTGTAAACATTGTTTACAGGCTTTTCTGTTTTAATGTAATTAATGCCCCTGATGGCGGCCCCGATAGCTATCGGGGCGGCAGACGCGTTGGTCTCAAACATTAATGGCTGCAAGGCCGTGCCGGTTCGTCCCGATAGCTATCGGGACCGGCTCTGGGTACTGGAAACCGCTTCAGCGAAACTCTGTAGCGGTTTTTTTGTTTTTGAATGGAAGGCTTTAAAAATAAGACAGGCTAAAACCAATTTCAGGGATTAACCAACCCCATCAGTTTAGTATCCCGATATTTTTTGAAGTGTGATGGCGTTAAACCGGTTATTTTTTTAAATTGATTTGATAAGTGTGCAACACTGCTGTAATGCAATTGATAAGATATTTCGGTCAATGATAACTCATCGTAAACGAGCAATTCCTTAACTCGTTCAATCTTATGCATAATGATATAGTGTTCGATATTGATACCTACCAGTTCCGAGAACAGGTTAGCCATATAGGTATAATCGTGGTTGAGTTTATCGCTCAGATAATCGGAGAAATTAATTTTAACCGGTTCATCAGCATAATGCACCATTTCCACGATCACTTTTTTTATTTTTTCGATGAGGATACTCTTCCGGTCGTCTAAAATCTCCAGTCCGAATTTCAGGAGGTTTTTTTTAAGCTCCCAAAGTTGTTCAGCAATTAAATCTTCAGCCACATCAACTTCGCCAAGCACTACCCGATGATATTTGATTGAAAGTTTATGCAACTGCTGTTTAACGATCATTTTGCATCGGATACAAACCATGTTTTTGATGTAGATTTTCATGCCTGGTAATGGGAACTTCTAAACTGTTTATGATCATTTGTGCCCCCTGATAAGCGGGGGAATTCTAAGAAAACGAGGCGCTTTACACCAGCACTATCATTTTTAACCCGATGGGTATTGAACTTTACTAACAAAGCTGCCTCCTGCTCTAATAAGCGATAAAATCAACAATGGTTTTGATAACCAATAAAATAAATTCAGGCTGTTAGTTTACAGTATAATCTATTTAAGGCTCTCGGATTTACATACCCTTTTCCGGCCATTTTCCAACTAAAAACCCGTCACAATCATCCTGGAATAATTTTAATTGTTTTCGTATTGGTTTACCCGGGTGTGAATCATGTAATATAATCAGGGAGTTATGCAACTAATTAAATAACAATTGCGCCGACATTTATGGTTTGGATCCGGACTGTTCCGGTTTGTTCAAACTTTAATTTAAAACGACCATCAATGCTTAAACTCTTGATGGATTTAGGGGTTAAAAAAATGAAAAGGTCATGGAAAGTAAATTACCTGCTGATGCAGGGCTGGAACCGGGAAAGGCACACATTGTTGTGGAAATAATTGAATATGTACCCAATGCCGTTGTCATTAAAACCATTATTAAAAAATCGACGAGCAATATTAGTATTATGTCATTCGACAGTGGCGAGGGGCTAACGGTTAAAACCAGTCCGTTTGACACCTTCGCTCAAATAATTGAGGGT
>CAIWRU010000201.1 GCA_903915155.1 uncultured Mucilaginibacter sp. | reverse complement strand
CAGATGATATTGCATAAATATTCAGCTCAAACGCCGTCGGTTCAAAGTTTAAGTTCGTTTAATAAGTATATAGACAATTACCCTTCGATAAAAACGAACCCTGTAATATTGTCAATAGGTGAATATTATTTGGCATTTATTAGTGTCAACGGATTTAGTATGGGCGATGGGGCTACGGGCGAGAAATATTTGCAATTACTAATGCACCAGCTTGATGCTAATACTAATAATAGCAGCAATGATATTAAATTTCATCAAATAGTAGCCGGCGTATTTGCGCGGGCCAGTGTATATTACTGGCAAAAGAGAGAAAAACCCAAGGCTATCGCGGTACTAAAAACAGGCTTGAAATACGAACCCACAAATGAAGAATTGTTACGAAAATTAAGGTTAGATAGCGGAGCATCATTCTGAGTGATAGAAAAAAGTAACATAAGAAATCTACATACATAATTTTCTTATGTATGTAGATAATCATATATTTGATATATGAGCACTAACCCAATGCTGAAAGGCACACTGCAAACCATTATTTTAAAGCTGCTGGAGGATAATAACCGTATGTACGGTTATGAGATAACTCAAAAGGTAAAGGAATTAACCACCGGCGAAATTATGCTTACAGAGGGGGCATTATACCCGGCCCTGCATAAACTGGAAGCCGATGGATCGCTGGAAACGTTTACCGAAGTGGTCGACGGTCGCGCCCGCAAATATTATCGCCTAACCGAACAAGGTGGGGATGAAGTAAAAAGTAAACTAAGCGAAGCGCAGGCATTTATTGATCAGTTGCAACTATTGTTGAACCTTAAACCTATTGTAAAATGAGGCTCGACTATTGGGAAATGGACTACATCCACACCCGGATGAAAAATTACGATATAAAGTTCCAGGAGATATATAACGAACTGTTTGACCATATTGTAACCGCGATTGAAGAAAGGCGTGCAGCAGGGGATACGGATAGTATTGAACGGATGTATGAAGGTGTAGTTAATACACAGTTTAGGGGCTTTTATGGTGTGGCGAACGAGATAGAAGAGTTAGCAAAATCGCATGAAAACGCTTACAGAAGCAAGGTGAGAAAGATGATATGGGCCAATTACCGGTATTATCTCAACTTTAAAACGTTGCTGTTTACCATTGTTTTAATAGTATTAAGTTTTGAATTGCCTCACAATAAATCTACCTCGCTTGTGTTGGTGATAGCCATTTTTGCGGCAGCACTTTTTTCAACTGTATTTACATATATTGAATTGAGAAGTATAAGGCCGTCGCGCGGGAAAACATCATTAGTTTATGCGCATACACTTGTACTGGCTAATTTTCCCTTGGTTTTATTGAACTGTGCGTTGTGGTTGCCGCAACTCCCTTATGAATTGATGGATAAAGATCCCGGGTTTAAATTGGTGAATATCCCACTGCCAGTATTGGCTTTGGTGCTGGCGCTAATACTTATTTATGACTTGAGCTGCGTGCGTTTATGCCGGCAGGAATTGGAGCGGTTTGTGCATATTGAGAATATGCAGTAAATCTGCAAAGATTTTTATAGACCATTTGCCCTAACAGTTATCTCGGCAATGTCCAATACCTGTATTTCCTGCTCTTTATCGCGGTGTTTTACACCATCGGTAAGCATGGTCATACAAAATGGGCAGCCTGCTGCAACAACTGTGGCATTGGTAGCTATCGCTTCGTCAATACGCTCATCGTTTATTTCTTTGTTGCCTTTTTCGGGTTCTTTAAACATTTGTGCGCCACCCGCTCCGCAGCACAGGCCATTGCTTTTGCAGCGTTTCATTTCTACCAGTTCGGTATCCAGTATTTCCAAAGCTTTGCGTGGGGCTTCGTAAACGTTGTTGCCCCGGCCCAGGTAGCATGGGTCGTGGTAGGTGATGCGTTTGCCTTTAAAGCTTTCGCCGCCTTCGGCTTTTAGTTTGCCTTCATCAATTAATTGCTGTATCAGCTGGGTGTGGTGTATCACCTCATAGGTGCCGCCCAAGCCGGGGTATTCATTCTTAATGGTATTGAAACAATGCGGACAGCCGGTTACTATTTTTTTAATGTTGTAGCCGTTCAACACCTCAATATTCATCATGGCCTGCATCTGGAACAAAAACTCGTTACCGGCACGCTTGGCAGGGTCGCCGGTGCAGCTTTCTTCGGTACCTAATATGGCAAAGCTGATGCCAACATGCTGCAGTATCTTGCAAATATCGCGGGTTATCTTTTGTGCGCGTTCGTCAAAACTACCCGCGCATCCCACCCAAAAAAGTATCTCCGGCTCTTTGCCTTCAGCTACCATTTCGGCCATGGTTGGTACTTTAAAAATTTCGGATGTCGAATTTTCAATTTTGGATTTATTTTCCATTTTCTAATTTCTTAAACATCTGCACATACGCACATTTGCATATCTGCACATCGTTCTATCATTTGCACATCAATTCTCCTCTATCCAATTAGCCCTATCCGCCTGCGAATATTTCCACGGCGCACCGTTATTCTCCACGTTGCCAAACATATTGTTCAGGCTGGCGGGGGCTTGTGCTTCTTCCATCACTACATAGCGGCGCATTTCGGTTATAATTTCAAGCGGATTTATATTTACGGGGCAGGCATCAACACAGGCATTGCATGTGGTACAGGCCCATAGTTCCTCGCGGGTAATGTAGTTATCCAGCAGGCTTTTATCGTCCTTAAAATCCTTGCCATGCAGGTCGATATTGTTGCCCACCTCGGTAATCCGGTCGCGGGTATCCATCATTATTTTCCGGGGCGATAACAATTTGCCGGTAATATTGGCCGGGCAAACGGATGTACAGCGCCCGCACTCGGTGCAGGTGTATGCTTCCATCAAATTCTTCCAGGTAAGGTCGGTAACGTCCTTCGCACCAAACCGTAATACTTCACCTTCAGGTGCAGGTGGTGGCGTGAACGATGTATCGAGCATAGCCTTCACTTCGTTGGTTACCGATGCCATGTTGGTGAACTTTCCTTTCGGGTTTAAATTGGAATAATAAACATTCGGAAATGCAAGCAGGATATGAAAGTGCTTGGAATAGGGCAGGTAATTCAAAAACGCCAATATCCCGCAAATATGGAACCACCAGCAAACACGCTCGGTAATAACCAGCGCATGTGCGTTATCGGGCAACAGTGGAGCTATAAAGCTGCTTATAGGGAAACTACCCGCTTTAATGTATTCGCCAAAATGCAGGGCCTGTAACTTGTAGTCGGCTGCATTCATGGTGAGGAAGGCGGTCATGAGCAATATTTCAATGCATAGGATATAGTTTGCGTCTGATTTTGGCCATTCGGTCATCTCAACGCCGCTAAAGCGCTTTAAATGGATAATATTACGGCGGATGAGGAACACCACGCAAGCGGTAAGCACCAAAACAGCCAATATCTCAAATCCACCTATCAGCAACCCATATAAACCACCAATAACGTGCGAAAAAATGCGGTGTGAGCCAAAAATGCCGTCGATCATTATCTCCAGCACCTCAAGGTTGATGATGACAAAGCCTACATAAATAAAAAAGTGCATCACGGCTGCAACCGGGCGCTTTACCATTTTGCTTTGGCCCAGGGCCACCTTTGCCATAATCTTCCAGCGCTCGGCGGGACGGTCAGAGCGGTCGGTATCTTTCCCTAACAGGATGTTGCGCCTTATTTTGCCTGCATTTTTACTGAACAGGTAAATGGCAGCTATTAAAATGATGATGAATATGATTTGGCCGATCATTATGCGTGCATAGTATTTTTCAAATATAGTTATTTGCAACAATCGGCAAATAGTGTGGTAAAATTTAAGTTTTATATTTATGATTATCAGCT
>CAIWRU010000200.1 GCA_903915155.1 uncultured Mucilaginibacter sp. | reverse complement strand
GGGGTCGACCGGAATTGACAGGATGGAGATAAGTAGGTAAGCATGCAGCGCGTTGGGTGAATTAGCGCTATAATCTGAACGCTCAAAATCACAAATGGCGAAAATAACTACGCCTTGGCTGCCTAATTTAGAATTAGCATAGCCTTTGTCCCGCCGGTTTTCCGTTTCATCGGGCCGGCAACCGGGGCATCGAAAGATGAAACTGGCCCGCTGGTGGTGCGACAAGCGGGTAAGAACAAGCACCTAAGGAAGACGGTACAGGTGAGCCACTGACCTTCCCCTTCCCAACAATCTAACAGGGCTAAGCATGTAGAAAGCTTACCTTATACCATGTTTGGACGAGGGTTCGAATCCCTCCGGCTCCACAAAAACAGAAAGCTCAGGCTGCTATAGCAGTTTGAGCTTTCTGTTTTTATCGACGCAGTGTTTTGAGAACCCGAGGAGAGGGTTCGAACTTTTTCTTGAGCGGAAAGGTGGTAGTAGCAGTTGCAGTAGTTGTATTAGTTGTAGGAGTAATAAACCTAAACATCGACTATGAACAATGGACTATGGACCATAGAATATGTTCTATGAACTATGAACCATGAACTAACAAACAGGGCGCCTCCCCGGCTGTTAGAAGCCGGGGCCGGGCCATTCGTTCATACGCCCGCAGGCCTTAGGCGCGGGCCGGTATCCACTGCAATCCTTAACGCAAGATCCGGCTTTGGGTACATGCCAAAAGCGCTCGAAAAAATGGGTCTTTTAACGGTACAAAATACCGTGTTTACACCATATCATATTGATTTATAATAAATTAAATTAGATTTCATAAAAGCTTGAATTATTTAATTAACCTAAACTCACTAATATGAAACTTAAATTCATTCTTACTGCAGCAATTGTGCTTTCGTTCTGCAATTTTATTAGTGCACAAACGAGCACTTTAAATTCCGATAATTTGTCTATCGGTTCTTACAAAGTAACTGCACCCGGCGATATCATAGTATATCCCTACATAGAAATTCAAAATAGCGCCCAGACTAGTAAAAGTGCAGCTGCCGAAAAAAATGCCCCAAAAGATAATGGAGCTCCTGTTACCACCGGGCTTCAGTTTAATCCTCCTCAAGGATATATCGATCAATCAATCTATTACAAAATAAAAAAAGGCACAGACTTTTATCTAACGAAGATTATCAACGTTAATGGGACAATTATAGGCTACGTTATAAAAGTTTGGGACTTCCAGGTTAAAGACTATAAGGAAGAATTTTATAAGACTCTGGGAAATACAACAAAGGAAAGCGATACTAAAACAATTACAGGCGGCAATGTTGAAACTTATATCAGAGTTCCTAAAGACAGCCTGAAATTGAATAATACAAGCAATAAATATGAAATTAGTTCATTAGCCGGTTTTTTATCAAGCAATCAATCGTCAGGTAACGGCCACAGCGGACTTAATTATAAAAAATTAAAAAAAGACAATCTGGGCGTAGACCCCCCTACGCCATCTGACCCCAATAGTGAATATGCTAAATATGTCAAGCTGGCTTACCTTGATTCATGGGCGAACGATAAACTCTTTTTTATAAGTGCAGCCGATTTCGCGCCGAATACTGCTACTGTTTATCCAGCCTCTAATAATTTCACTTGGGGTTTTTTAACTTTACCTTTGAAAGTTAGATTCGATAATAACCGGCATGGTATTTTTGATTTTGAACAGAATTTAAACTTTGGCCTCACATTAGGTGCCAAGCACCAATTTGTATCTCATGAGAACGTTTCGTTAAACTACCTTTTCGGAGTTTCGGTGGTCAACGCTCCTTTAAATGATGCTTCCCCGGCGACTCCTGAAATTCCTGCGACTGCTACTACACCCGAAATTCCAGCAAAGGCAGCATCACCTGCTACTACTGCCCCTGCTCTATCATTCTCTTTTGGAAGTATGTTCCAATACGATAAATTTCAAATAGGTTTATTTATCGGAAAAGATTTTGTGGGTGACAATGCCTATAAGTTTGCGTACCAGGGCAAACCATGGATCGGAATTGCCATTGGTGTAAGCCTGTTTGGTGAAGGACAAACAACGGCTACAGGTCAGTCGCAGACAACTAAGTAAATATCAATAGCTATTATTATTTGGTATAAGCTGGCAGGTACCCACCTATAAAAACGAGCCTCTACAAAAAAAAAGCCGCTAAAACGTACCGGTGGAACGCAGTTGTAGGCCGCCACCGAATTTTATCGGCTTTACCGCTCGGCTATCCCCATTTAAGGCATGTGGGCCATATGGTGGAAGTGAGATGATGATGTAAGGGTAGGGATTTTGGGGGATAACTGAAATTGGGGATGGATTTTGTTTGCTTGTTACAGGCGCAGGATTGCGCTTCTTATAGGCCAGTTGTTCATACACGCGCTATACAGGGGTGTTGATAACTATTTATTCGTCGGATTTTCAGTTACAGCTTCAACTTTGAGTTCTTTTACTTTTTTGAGTGTAAACAGATCTTGGTTTGAATGATTAAACCAATAGTCATGAATTGTTCGTCCTTGGCAATCTTCTATCTTGAAAATAAAAGAAGTGTCTTCTTCGTCAAACGGCGCAGCTAAACCCTCTTTGCTGCGAGCGTCCCCAACGATTGCGTAGTCAGAATTTACAATGGCTGGGTTGCTTTCAATTATAAACTCCTTATTAAATGAAACAACAGCTTCAGGCAGGGTTTTTAATCTATGGATATAAGGGAAGCATACTTCATAAAAGTAGGAATATCCTTGATGATGTAAATATAGGTGCTTGATATCTATAGCTTCAATTGATATGTCAAAATCTATTGGACAATTCCGATCGGCTGATGTTGACCGATACACTTCGGCTGTGTAAATAAATTCCTTATAATCCTCCCTGAAATTAGGTGAGGAAGGCGCAGGTCCATTAAAGGAGTCTACAATATAATCCAATTTACCATCTACAGACATTGCAACAGTAATTAAATCGCTGTCATAAGTTATTTCAGGTATGTGGGTAAAATATACAAAGTTATAATTGATACACTCTTTACTTCCCCGGTAATTCCATCGCGACGCCCAGAGACTAAGACTTTTGTTAATACCATCGAAACCTGCGTCATTTGTATGATGAAAAAGATGTAGCAAAATTTGACCATTTTCCTCAAAATAGGTGCCACTCGAATATTTCTGTATATCTGAGGGTCCATATAATTCACACTTATATAAATGACTCTTATCAGCGAACTCTTTTAATAAACCGTTTGAGTAAAATCTAATTTTTATGGTCTTCCCATTTTGGATATCAATATACAAATCACAAGAATGCGGTTTTTCACTGAACTGAGCCAGTCGGGGAGCATTAAAAAATAAAGGCTGTATCCAACCACCGTCGTTTAATAATATAAAGTCTGGTACGACAATAGAGTTCCCATCCATATGGACAAGACGACACTTTATACGCGCTTCAATCGGTAGTGAATCATTGTATGGACAGTCAGAATAGTCAAATTTAGCATAAGTGTGATCGGTAACCGATTCATACCTATTTAGATGAGTATTAAACTTAGGCCATTTGATAGGCGCCTTTTTAGATCTCACTTTCATTGGAACCACATTTAGTTTTTTAGTCTATTCTTTAGGAGAATAAACAACAAGCTTATATTTTTTTTCTGATTAATGATTACTTTAACAGAATTACGCATTTTTACACCAATTCGCCCGCAAACATTTCAGCCTGTTCTAACACCGTGTTGGTGGCCCTCAGTTCATCATCCGGCGGGTAGCGGTGGGCACGTAAAACCCTTTTAACTTCCAGCATGACACGATCCTTTGCGGATTGGCGGATCGTCCAGTCGGTAGTTGTACTGCGGCGTACACGTGCTACGAGTTCTTTGGCGATATCAACGAGCGCCAGGTCACCCATCATATCAACTGCCGACTGATTGCAGGCAAGGGCATCATAAAATGCCTTTTCTGGTTCGGTTAACCCAAGGTTTGCACCGCGTTCGGTTTCCTGGTTAACTTCATGAGATAACTCCAGCAGCAGTTCCATCATCTCCAGGGCCGTGATCGACTTGTTGTTGTATTTATTGAT
>CAIWRU010000199.1 GCA_903915155.1 uncultured Mucilaginibacter sp. | reverse complement strand
AATGAAATTAAAAGTCATTTTAAACGATGGGATGATCTCCTTAAATTCAAATTCATAATATTCCTTATCAAGCAAAGTCAAAACCAATTTATAAAAACTGAGTGCAAGAAACGATTGGACGATAAGTTGAATGAAAAAAGTTGTAAATATTGTTGCCTTGTCGTCACTTACAAAAATGAAATTATTAAAAAACTTTATAAATTCAGTAATAAACAGCGAAATAGCCGAGTATACCACCAGCGGAATAAAATTTTTCTTTAAAATATTCCATGCGGTTTTTAGTGTTTCAGCAATGGAAAATGGGTGGTACATGCGCTATTGTTTTTGTTTTAATATTATCCGCTTCCAAAATTCCTGCATAAATCCTATGCCATAGGCAGTTTGCTGTGTAAAGGTGGCGGCAACGCTCAAAAATGCAATTTTTAACGACTTATTTTTCCACCATGAGTGAAAAAATATCAACAAAATAATTGTTCCTAATAATATATCGCAAGTGAGCCAAAGCGGGCATCTAAAGTTGTTTACTAAAATTGTAAAAACAAGAAATAGTACGAAAAAGGCCGGCAAAAAATGCATGGGTTTTAGTTCGTTACTATAAAATGTATACAGGTTAATGCGGCCCCGGCCAAAAAAATGCAACTGCTTAAAAAACTGGCCAAATTTTGTACGTCTTTTGTGATAAACTTTGGCTTCAGGTATAAGCCCGGTTTTAAATCCCATCCGCTGTACGCGGATGCTGAATTCAATATCTTCAGCCATGCGGGTAATAATAAATCCGCGTGTTTTTTCCCATACCTCGCGGGATATACCCATGTTAAAGCTACGCGGATGAAATTTGGAAATACTGTTTTTATTACCGCGCATACCACCCGTAGTAAACGGCGAGGTCATAGCGTAACTGATAGCTTTTTGAGTAGGAGTGAACGATGGGTGAGCATCGTCAGGGCCGCCGTAGGCATCCAGCCAGTTTTTGGCAAGGCTGTCGTTCACTATCTGCAGGTAATCGGCAGGGATAAGGCAATCAGAGTCGAACACCACAAAATAATCGCCCTTAGCCCGTTCAAAGCCATAATTACGGGTAAAGCCCTGGCCGCTGTTAGGTTTTACAAAGTATGTTATATCCAGTTTACCCACAAAATCTTTAATAATTTCGGCTGCATCATTAACCGAGCCATCTTCTATTATCAAAACCTCAAACTGTTTATAAGTTTGCAACGTAAGGGTTTCCAGTAGTTCTTTTATTTCCTGCGGCCGGTTATATAAAGGAATTATGATGGAGAAAAACATGTATTGAATTTGTAGATGTGATGATTTGAAGATTTGAAAATGAATTGTTAATGATTTGAGAATAATCTTCAAATTCTCAAATCATAAAATTTTCAAATCAAATTGTTTCCTCAACCTGGTACTTGTTGCGTTCGCTGGCGCTGCGGGCTACCAATTCGGCAACAAAGCCTGTTAAAAATAGCTGCGAACCCAAAATTATAGCTACTAGGGCAATGTAAAACAGGGGCTGGGCCGTTATATCGCGATATTTGGCACCGTGTGCTAAGGCTGTTAATTTATCTACTATTATCCATATGGTGATGATTAAACCCGTTAAAAAACTCAGCGTGCCCATCATGCCAAAAAAGTGCATGGGGCGTTTGCCAAATTTGCCGACAAAAAATATAGACAACAGATCTAAAAACCCATTTACAAAACGGCTCATCCCGAATTTGGTTTTACCATATTTGCGTGCCCGGTGTTCAACCACCTGTTCGCCAATCCTGGTAAAGCCCGCCCATTTGGCTATAACCGGTATATAGCGGTGCATTTCGCCATATACCTCAATGTTTTTTACTACATTTTTGCGGTAAGCCTTCAAGCCGCAGTTAAAATCGTGCAAATTATCAATGCCCGACATTTTTCGGGTAGCAGCATTAAACAGTTTTGTAGGAACTGTTTTGGTTATCGGGTCGTAACGTTTTGCCTTCCAGCCCGAAATAAGATCATAACCTTCTTCGGTAATGCGGCGGTACAATTCGGGTATTTCGTCGGGGCTATCCTGCAGATCGGCGTCCATAGTAATTACCACGTCGCCCTTTACAACCTCAAAAGCTGTGTTCAAAGCGGCTGATTTTCCGTAGTTGCGCCTAAATTTTATGCCTTTTATATTGGAGTTGTTCAGCTGCAGTTTTTTTATCATCTCCCACGATCCGTCCTTGCTACCATCATCAACCAAAATTATCTCATAGCTAAAGCTGTTCTCATCCATTACGCGGCTTATCCAACTGGTAAGCTCGGGTAACGATTCTACTTCATCATATAAAGGTACTACTACTGATATATCCATTTTTCGGGAATATGGCTCCGGAGGTAAATGCTTTCCGGAACATTCCGCAAAAATATAAAAATTTGTTATAAGGATTGCTAATTACAATGTTTGGAGCGGTTTCATTAGTTTTAATATTAATTCCTAACGGCACAACCAACATAACCGGTAATTATGCGTTATACATTATTGGGCAAACTATAACGCAAATATTTTTACATTTGCCCTCTTTAGCAAAAAAATTTCTATTAACGATGAAGTATTGTAAAGCTATCTTGCTGGTAATGTTATGTATAACTATACATAATGCTTATGCCCAGGATACAGAGGAGGCGACTACCCGGTATGACCAGTATAAAGTTTTTAACCCGTTATTTTACCCCGAGAAAGGCAACGAATACCGTAACTCAAGCGGCGCTCCGGGCCCCAAATACTGGCAAAACAGCGCCGATTACAAAATAAACGTAACACTCGATACTGCCATGCATCGCGTGAGCGGCACAACGCTCATAACCTATACCAATAATAGCCCTGATGCGCTTGGATTTTTATGGCTACAGCTTGATCAGAATATTTATAAAGAAAATTCCAGGGGCAACGCTACTGCTGTAATGGGCAGTTCGGGCCGCTTTACCAGTACAGTGTTTACTAATGGCGATGAGATAAAAAGCGTTTACATTATTAAAAACGGTAAAACGGAAAAGGCCGATTACGTAGTGAATGATACACGCATGCAAATAAGGCTAAATGATAGCCTGCGCGCAGGTGGCAGCAAAATACAACTGAAAATTGATTATGCTTTTACCATACCCGAGAATGGTTCGGATAGGATGGGCCGTGTGCATACCAAACAAGGCTGGATATACCAGGTTGGGCAATGGTACCCGCGTATGGAGGTTTATGACGATGTTACCGGCTGGAATGTAATACCTTATATGGGTGGTGCGGAGTTTTACCTTGACTATGGCAATTTTGATTTTACTGTTACCGCCCCGGCAAGTTTGGTGGTGGTTGGTTCGGGCGAATTGATGAACCCATCGGAAGTACTTACGCCAACTGCAATGAAGCGCATTGCTGAAGCAAAAAACAGTGATAAAACGGTATTAATTAAAGATTCAACAGATGTAATTAGCGGAAAGGCTTACCCCACTAATAAAGCCAACCTAACCTGGCATTTCTTCTGTAAAAACTCGCGCGACGTTGCCTGGGCTGCATCCAAAGCGTTTTTATGGGATGCTGCACGCATTAACCTGCCCGAAGGTAAAAAGGCCATGGCGGAGTCCGTTTATCCCATTGAAACAATAAGTAACGACGGATGGAGCAGGTCGACCGAATTTACTAAGGGGTGTATCGAGCTGTATTCAAACAAATGGTTCCCTTATACCTATCCTGTGGCCATAAGCGTAGCAGGGAAAGTAAGCGGAATGGAATACCCTGCCATAACGTTTAACGGCATGGACAGCAGGAAAAGCGACCTGTGGGATGTTATTAACCACGAATTTGGCCATAATTGGTTTCCGATGATAGTAGGTTCGAACGAGCGTAAATATGCGTGGATGGATGAAGGCTTTAATACTTTTTTAAATAATGTTGACACCAAAACATTTAATAACGGCGAGTTTTATAAAACGGTAGATGAACAAAAGATAGCCTTTGCCATGTTCCCACAGGATGCGAATGCCATCATGACGCTGCCCGATGTAATACCGGAAGGTTTCGCGCCAATGTCGGAGTATGACAAACCAGCGTTAGGCTTAAAGATATTACGCGAGCAGATACTTGGCGAAGAACGTTTTGACTACGCCTTTAAAACCTACATTAAACGTTGGGCATTTAAACATCCTACGCCATGGGACTTTTTCCATACCATGGATAACGCCTCAGGCGAAGACTTAAGCTGGTTTTGGAACGAGTGGGTTTTTACCACCTGGAAAGTTGACCAAGCTATAAGCAGGGTGGATTATGTAAATAACGACCCCACACAAGGCTCGGTTATAACCATTGATAATTTAGAGGAAATGGCCCTGCCTGTCACTATTCTGATCAAAGAAGAGAACGGCAAATCAAATACAGTAAAACTACCTGCTGAAATATGGCAACACGGACCTGAATGGGCATTTCCGTATAAATCAACCACAAAAATAGTTTCGGCAATTATCGATCCTGACCATACGCTGCCTGATATTAACCCCGATAACAACGCTTACAGCGGTTTAACGGTGGCCGAAGGCATAACCGGTGTTGATATTATTAAGAAATATCTAAAGGCCATAGGAGGCGAGGGTAAACTTCGCGATGTGAAGAACTTAAAGGTAGTTGATACTGCCGACCTGGACGGCATGACGCTGGTACGCAGCACGCGTTATAAAATGCCGGTGAGCTTTCACCAGGATGTAACATTGCCTGCTTATGATAACGCTGTTTTTTCGCAGATAGCTATAAACGGCGATAGTGTTTTGGTAAATGAAAAAAACACCAATATGCGCCTGAGTATTGTTGATAAAAGCGCCGTAAAAGAAAAGCATAAATTGTTCCCAGAATTGGACTATCTTAAACAGGGGTATACCATAAAATTAGCGCCAAGGCTGCAGGTTGTGAATGATAGTTTGATGTACCTGGTAACCGTAACCACACCCGACAGCCTGAAAATAAGAGTTTACTACGATGGAAGTAGCTATTTAAAGAAAAGAGAAGTAATTGACGGGCCGGGCAGCAATGCTACTGATTATTCTGATTATCATGATGTAGGTGGAATTGAGATACCCTATAGACAACGGACGCAATACCTTGATGAACCGCTTGAGTTTAAGGTAAAAAGCGCGGAGGTCAATTAAATATTCAATCTGTAATTATATCTGCATCTTGTGATCGATAAAACCTAAGTGCTTAGGTTTTTTTCGACTATAAATGTTTGATTATGTAATATTTATTGGTGTAATATTTTAATTACTTAAAGAGAAAAGTGCGTGGTAATGGTTTTTAGAGCTGTT
>CAIWRU010000198.1 GCA_903915155.1 uncultured Mucilaginibacter sp. | reverse complement strand
TATGCACTAATAATTAGCTGGATGCCTGCATTTAGGAAGGTGCCTAGTTTAAAAATATACAATATTATACTATTATTTAAATTATAATACAACATTGTATTATATTTGATGCGGAATTAAATATTCCCTGTCCAAAACAATTTATAAATGTCGAAGCCTCATTCTACTGAAATAAACATTGCCTCCGTTAAAAAATTGTCTACGGCTGTAGTTGGCTCGGGATTTTCAGGGTTAAGTGCAGCTGCGTATTTGGCCAAAGCCGGTTATGATGTTCATGTTTATGAAAAAAATGGGGATATAGGAGGGAGGTCACGTCAGCTTGTTAGCGAAGGTTATACCTTCGATATGGGGCCAAGTTGGTATTGGATGCCCGAAGTATTTGAAAAGTTTTTTAATGATTTTGGCTATAAATCTTCAGATTTTTATGAATTAGAGCAACTCGACCCCGGTTTTACTGTAGTCTTCGGCAAACAGGATGTTTTAAATGTGCCTGCAGATTATACCGCTTTAGAAGCATTGTTCGAATCTATTGAGCCGGGAAGTGCTAAACAGCTTGAACTTTTTTTAGAGGAAGCCTTCTATAAATACCGCACAGGCATGAACAAACTGGTTCACAAACCGGGGTTATCATTATTGGAATTTGCAGATTGGGACCTGATTAGGGGAGTATTTAAACTACAGGTATTTACGTCGTTCAGCAAACACGTGCGGCGTTTTTTTAAAGATCAGCGGCTTATCACTTTAATGGAATTTCCGGTACTTTTTCTTGGTGCAATGCCACAGGACACGCCAGCATTGTATAGCCTGATGAACTATGCCGGGCTAAAGCTCGGTACCTGGTACCCCAAAGGCGGATTTGGTAAAGTGATAGAAGGTATGCAGAAAGTATGCGAAGCACAGGGAGTTGTTTTTCATACTAATTCACCGGTAAACAGGCTTCATGTTACCAAAGGGGAAATAACAAAGATCAGCACAAGCGATGGGGATTATAGTTATGATGGGGTTATAGCCTCGGCAGACTATCATCATGTGGAAGAACAACTGCTTGATGATGAATTTAGAAACTATGATACGGATTATTGGAGTAAACGGGTAATGGCCCCTTCGAGCTTGATATTTTATTTGGGCATAACCAAAAGGATTGAAAAGCTTGAACACCACACCTTGTTTTTTGATGCTGATCTGAATTTACATGCGCAAGAAATATATAAAGAGCCAAAATGGCCAACAAAACCACTCTTTTATGTTTGTTGCCCCTCTAAGACTGACGAAAATATAGCGCCTGTGGGGCATGAAAACCTGTTTATTCTTATGCCGCTGGCACCCGGTATTGAAGATACTGAAGCCTTGCGCGAAGAATATTTTGGCCAAATAATGGAACGCCTTGAAACCTATACGGGGGTGGCTATCCGGGCCGCACTCGACTATAAGAAGAGTTATTGTATCAAAGATTTTAAATCAGATTATAATTCGTTTAAAGGTAATGCTTACGGATTAGCCAACACGCTGATGCAAACCGCGCACTTAAAGCCATCTATCAGAAATAAAAAGGTTAAGAATCTTTTCTATGCCGGTCAGCTTACTGTTCCCGGGCCGGGAGTTCCGCCTTCAATTATTTCCGGTAAAGTTTCTGCTCAATTGCTAATTAAACACCTCAATAATAAATGAAAGAAAAATTTGATACTTTATCTGCTATCTGCAGCCGGGAAACTACCCGGCTTTACAGCACCAGTTTTTCCTTGGGGATATTGTTTTTCAAAAAGGATGTTCGCCATCCCATTTATGCTATCTACGGCTTTGTAAGGCTGGCCGACGAAATAGTTGATAGTTTTCATGATTATCCAAAATCGCAAATGATTGCTGAATTGAAAGTGGAGACTTTCAACGCAATTGAACGCGGCATCAGTATCAATCCCGTAATCAATTCCTTTCAGCAGGTGGTTAACCGGTATGGCATTAAACACACCCTCATCACACAATTTCTGAACAGCATGGAAATGGACCTCGGCGAACAGCGCTATACTGCCGAAAAATACGAGGAATATATTATGGGTTCTGCACAGGTTGTTGGCCTCATGTGTTTACATGTATTTACTAATGGTAATGATGATGAGTTCGAACGTTTAAAAATGCCGGCAATGAAATTAGGTTCGGCTTTCCAAAAGGTGAATTTTCTACGCGATGTTAGTGCCGACTACCAGGATTTAAATCGCACGTATTTTCCCGATGTAAACCTTTCTGCGTTTTCTGACGAAAATAAGCGCGCTATTGAAGAAAATATTTTACAGGATTTCAATGAGGCCTTAAACGGAATAAGGCAACTGCCGCGTTCATGCCGTAAAGGAGTTTACCTTGCTTATGTGTATTACAAACAGCTTTTCCGAAAGATCGCTAACGTTCCTGCCGAAAAGGTAATGTCCGAACGGATACGGGTATCCAACGGGCACAAATTCTATTTGATGTTCGATTCACTGATCAGGTATAAGTTAAATGTGCTATGAAATTTTTAATGTGGCTTTGCCTAATATATGGGAATATCGGGGCATCGCAAACCTTCAGTATGAGTAAGATCCGCAGCCTTTATTGCAGGGCGCCGTTAATTAAATCAGAAGCTAATCAGTTACAACAATTGATGCTTAGCGTTAACCCAACTACAGCCCCACCTGTACTGGTTTGCTATAAGGGAGCCAGTAAAATGATCGATGCTAAGTATGTGTTTAATCCGATAGTAAAGTTTGCGGACTTTAAAAAAGGAAAAGAGATGATAAGTAAAGCAATTAGCCGCGACACCCTTAACCTTGAAATGCGATTTATACGTTATTCTATACAAAGCAACCTCCCGTTTTTTTTGGGTTATAATGATGATTTGAACTCGGATAAACGATTCTTGCTGGCTAATAGCAGGAATAGCAAAGACACCGAATTAAAAGAGATGATTTTTAACTATTTTTCTACCTCATCTGTTATAAAAACGGAAGAATTAAAACAACTAAAAAATTGAAAGAAAGTGTAATGATAGTTAACAACCGCGGACAGGCGTTGGGTACAATGGATAAAATGGCCGCTCACAGATCAGGGACGCTCCATCGTGCCTTCTCTGTTTTCATTTTTAATGGTAAAGGCCAGTTGTTACTGCAACAACGGGCCTTTGATAAATACCATTCAGGCGGCCTTTGGACGAATACCTGTTGCAGTCATCCGCGTTTAGGCGAAATGACACTTGATGCTGCGCACAGGCGGTTACAGGAAGAAATGGGAATGGATTGTGAACTGACAGAGTTATTTCAGTTCAGTTACCGGCATGAATTTGACAACGGATTAATTGAACATGAATATGATCATGTATTTATGGGCATAACCGACGAGCTCCCATTGCCCGATCCAGCTGAAGTAGCCAGTTTTAGATATATGGATAACGTTCTTCTGGGTTTTGAAATATCGGAAAACCCGGATGAGTTTACAGCTTGGTTTAAAATTTGCCTTGAAAAGGTATTGGAAATATATTATCAAATAGTTTAAAGATGAATTTGCTCGTAAATATTGCAATCGTATTGACCGCTTTTGCCGGTATGGAGGGCGTAGCCTGGTTAACGCACAAATATATTATGCATGGCATTTTTTGGCCCCTGCACAAAGACCATCATTTGAAGGAGCATTACGGCTTTCTGGAGCGAAATGACCTTTTCTTCCTGATATTTGCTCTGCCGGGTATTGCCTGTCTCGCTGTAGGTACTATCTATCATTTACAGGTATGGACATGTGTTGGTACTGGTATCACGCTTTATGGAGCATGTTACTTCTTTGTGCATGACCTTTTTATTCATCAGCGGTTAAAAGTGCTTCGTAATTCGGAAAACCGTTATTTGAAAGCGATCAGGAGGGCACACAAAATGCACCATAAGCACACGGGAAAATATAACGGTGAGAGCTTTGGCATGCTATGGGTATCCTGGAAATATTTCCGCAGCACTCAAAAAAACGATACGGCATGAAATGTACCTACTTGCTGATAGACCTTTTTTCGGTGCTGGTTCCATTTATTTTTTCGTTCCATCCTGCACTTAAGTTTTATAAGCACTGGTCTGCACTTTTTCCGGCAATTATCCTAACAGCCCTGGTTTTTATTGGCTGGGATATGTATTTCACCCATCTGAAAATATGGGGATTTAATCCTGATTATTTAACAGGATTACATATAGGTAATTTACCTATCGAGGAGGTGTTGTTTTTTCTCTGCATCCCTTATTCTTGCGTATTTACCTATGCCTGTTTGAAGGTAATTATAAAAAAGAACATATCCTTTCGCGCTCAAATGCTTATTAGTTTATTGTTGATTGGCCTTTCAGTTTTTATGGTTATACACTTTCATGCGCAAAGTTATACTGTCTATACATTCGCGGTATTAGCCATATTGCTGTTTACAAGCCAATTCATTTTAAAAGCGCACTGGCTTTCACGGTTTTACATGGCCTATTTGCTGCTATTACTGCCTTTTTTTATTGTTAACGGCTTGCTAACCGGCACAGGCCTCAAAAGCGCTGTAGTTTGGTATAACCCTGCGCATATGGTTAATCTGCGGATTTTGACTATACCTGTTGAGGATATATTTTATGGAATGGATCTCATACTGTTGAATATTATGATATACATGGTTATTAGTGCAACAATACATAGGAGAATGAAGAACCGCCGGAAAGCGAATATCCCTTTAATGTAAATAAGCGAACTCATTATAACGCCAAAATAATTTCATGATAAATAACAACATAGTAAAAGATTTAACAATTGAGCAGGTTGTAAATGATTTGGAGCACGAACACTATAATTCTGCTTTTAATACGCCGCTACGGCCTGACGCATTTGATTTAGATGACGATACCAAGATTGAGCTGATCACTAAACATTTTACCGGTATTATGCTGGTATTGGGTATGGATTTGGAAGATGATAGTTTGAAAGACACGCCAAAAC
>CAIWRU010000197.1 GCA_903915155.1 uncultured Mucilaginibacter sp. | reverse complement strand
TTCCTGATACTGGATGAGCCAACTAACGACCTGGATATTGATACCTTGAACGTGTTAGAAGAGTTTTTAACCAACTACGGCGGTGTATTGATGATGGTATCGCACGACAGGTATTTGCTTGATAAGCTAACCGACCAGCTATTTATTATGGAAGAAAAGGGCCATGTGAAAATTTACAATGGTAATTATTCATCATACCGTATTGAGCAGGAAGAAGCTAAACAGCAGAAACGCACAGCCCCCGCCCCGGTGCAAAACACTGCTGCTAAAAAAAGCAAGCTAAGTTTTAAGGAAACCAAGGAGCTGGAAACACTGGAACAGGAAATAAGTAGGCTAGAAAAAGAGATAGCCACATGCAACGATGAGTTAAACACAGCAGGCATCCACCCTGATAAATTGAATACCTTGCTTGATAAAATTACTAGCTTGAATAGTCAATTGGATGAGAAAAGCATCCGATGGATAGAGCTAACTGAGTTAAAAGAATCATAAATGAAACCATCAGATATCATAGCTTCAATAGGTGTTATTATATTATTGATAGCTTTTTTACTGAATTTATACAAGAAGCTTTCGGCCAATAGCAAGGCTTATACTTTTATGAATTTTCTTGGCGCGGCTATTTGCGGCTTCTCATCATACCTTATCAGCTTCTATCCTTTTGTGGTATTGGAGGGCATTTGGTCGCTTGTAGCGTTGGCGTCATTTATAAAGGTTTCACGTGGAACATCATCAATTAATGAATAATTTTGTTCCACAATAAGATATAAGGAAAAAGAATTACACGTTCCACGTGGAACATGGAGGTTATATGTTTAAGAAATATGATGTAATTGTAGTGGGCGCCGGCCATGCCGGATGTGAGGCAGCGGCGGCAGCAGCTAACCTTGGCTCGTCTGTTCTGTTGGTGACTATGAATATGGGCACTATAGCGCAAATGAGTTGTAACCCCGCAATGGGTGGTGTTGCTAAGGGACAAATCGTACGTGAAATTGATGCCTTAGGTGGTTATTCAGGTATAATAACCGATAAAACATCTTTGCAATTCCGCATGCTCAACAAGTCAAAAGGCCCTGCTATGTGGAGCCCACGGGCCCAAAGCGACCGCCTGCGTTTTGCCGAAGAATGGCGCATAGCACTGGAGAAAACACCAAATGTTGATTTTTGGCAGGAGATGGTTAGTTCCTTATTGGTTAAGAACAATACGGTTTGTGGTATCAAAACATCGTTAGGTATAGAAATTGAAGCCGATGCCGTGGTGCTTACCAATGGTACTTTTTTAAATGGCATTATCCATATTGGCGAGAAACGTTTTGGTGGTGGTCGCGCCGCCGAGCGTGCAGCAACCGGAATTACTGAACAATTACTGAAATTAGGCTTTGAATCGGGCCGTATGAAAACAGGCACCCCACCCCGAGTGGATGGCCGCAGCCTGAATTATTCACTGATGGAAGAGCAATGGGGCGATGAAGAACGCGGTCGTTTTTCTTATACTGACGTTGAATTGGTAGACGATCAACGCTGCTGCTGGATAACCTATACCAACAGTAAAGTACACGAAACCTTAAAGGAAGGCTTCGAAAAGTCACCTATGTTTACCGGCAGGATTAAAGGATTGGGGCCTCGTTATTGCCCATCTATAGAAGATAAGATCAATCGCTTTGCCGAGCGCGAGCGCCACCAGATATTTGTGGAACCCGAAGGTTGGAACACCTGCGAGATATATGTAAACGGATTTTCAACCTCGTTGCCCGAGGATATTCAATACAAAGCGTTAACACAAATACCCGGTTTCGAGAATGCCAAAATGTTTAGGCCGGGTTACGCTATCGAGTACGACTACTTCCCACCTACCCAATTAAGCCTGACTTTGGAAACTAAGCAGATCAGCAACCTGTTCTTCGCCGGCCAAATAAACGGCACCACAGGTTATGAGGAAGCAGCATCGCAAGGTTTCATCGCGGGTATCAACGCGCACCAAAAAATAAACGAAAAGCACGAACTCATATTGAAACGGTCCGAATCATATATCGGCGTATTGATCGACGACCTGGTAACAAAAGGAACTGAGGAGCCTTATCGTATGTTCACGTCGCGTGCAGAACATCGTTTATTATTGCGCCAGGATAATGCCGATATCCGCCTAAGCCCAATAGGTCACGATCTGGGTCTAATAAATGATGAGCGCCTGCAAAGAGTTAACGACAAAATAAAAAACTCTGATGATATAGTTGCGTTTACAAAATCGCGTTCTATCGACCCATCAAATGTAAACGCACTATTAGAGTCATTAGACACCAGCGCCATTTCGCAGGGCGCAAAATTATTTAATTTATTGAGTAGGCCACAGGTTGGTTTTGATGATCTGCGAAAGGCCGATGCTGACCTTGATCAGTTATTATCAAACTATAATAAAGAAACTATTGAGCAGGCTGAAATAAAAATTAAATATGAGAGTTATTTTGAAAAGGAAATGGACATTGTTGAACGCATGAAAAAAATGGAGGACAAAGAAATAAATGCGGCCTTTGATTATCACACTTTGGTTTCGCTTTCAAAAGAGGCACGCGAAAAGCTGATGAAAATTAAACCGCGTACTTTGGGCCAGGCATCACGCATTTCGGGCGTTTCACCGTCTGATATTTCAGTTTTAATGGTTCACATGTCGAGATAGCCATATAACAAATTGATTATCAATAATTTGTATAAATTTTATTTTAGAGCCATTATTTTTAATTTCGAATATCAATCTTCATAAAAAAGCAAAAATCGATTATAGCCCGTAAAAACCATGTTAAATAAAAAGTCGCTGTTTTTTGTTAAAATTTTATTGGTATTAACCCCGATTTTTGCCTTTTTGGGCTGCGCCAACCAGGTAAGGCCCCAGGGCGGCCCAAAAGACGTTACCCCACCGGTTTTGGTAAAGGCAACCCCGGCAAACAACACCCGGCATTTTAACGCCAAAATTATCAAACTTGATTTTGACGAATTTTTTAAACTGAATAATCAGTTTACCGAAATAAGCATGAGCCCTACCCCGGAGAAACAACCGGAATTTAAAACTGACGGAAAAAGCCTGGTAATAAAACTAAAGGATACTTTAGAAAAAAACACCACCTATGTCATAAACTTTGGCAAAGCGATAGCCGACGTTAACGAAGGCAACGTTTTAAAAAACTTCACCTACGTTTTTTCAACGGGCGAACACATCGACTCACTGAGCATCTCTGGAAATGTGACCAACACACTTACCCAGCAAAAAGAGAAAGACGTAACAGTTATGCTTTTCCCGCTTAACAAGGATTCAACTTATTTTGGTAAAAAGAAACCTACCATCTACACCAGCACCGACACCTCCGGAAACTTCTCTCTGAACAATTTGCACGATGGTGATTACACTATTTACGCGCTGAAGGAAACTGCCCCGAACAAAATATTTGACCGCGACGACGAATTGATCGCTTTCCTGAAACAGCCTATCCATTTATATACCGATACATCGGGTATACAACTAAGCCTGTTTAAGCAGGACCCTGTGAAATACCGAATAACCGAAAACAAGTTTGATGTTGATGGCAGTCTCTTCTTTGTTTTTAATAAACGGTTTAACAATCCGTCTGCAAAAATTATTTATCCCCCAGCGATTGATGGCAGTAAGGTGGTTGAATTTACCCCTACAAATGATACGGCTCGCATATATATGCGCAATATGAATTTTGATTCGCTAAGGATAGCCTTTTACGACAACGGCAAACCAACAGATAGCATATCTAAGACCAAAGGGCGAAAAGAGGTGTTTAAAGCGCCTTTGACGTTCCGGGTAAATATTGGGCTGTCAAACAAATTAAAACCAACGTCCGACCTAATTATTACCGCTACGTCGCTCATTGATACTTTTGATCCTTCATTGGTTACATTATACGAAGATTCAGTTGCGGTAAGCAATCTGAACCTAACCCGAGATACATCGAGCGGTAAAAGGTTCCTTATAAAGTACCGCTGGAAGCCTGACGCAAAGTATATCCTTTCAATGGACGATGGAGCGTTTACAAGCATAAATGGCGACAAAAATAAAAAGTTCTATAAACCCTTCCTGGTTGATAAGTTAGAAAACTACAGCAACCTTACGTTAAAGGTTACAGTGCCTGATACTTCAAAGCAATATATCGTCGAGATTTTCCAGGACCCGAAAACCGTTTTGAAAAGTGACGTGATAACCAAAAACACTTCGCTGGTATATAAAAACTTTGTTACGGGTAAGTATTCGTTTCGGGTTATTTATGATGAGAACAAGAATGGACGATGGGACAGCGGTAATGTTAAGCTGAGAAAATATCCTGAAAACATTTGGATATCTCCTACCATAATTACCCTCAGGGCCAATTGGGACGCAGAAGAAAAACTGGACATACCGAAGGAAAAACTGGTACAGTAATTCTAATCGGGATTCCCCTCTTGAGAAAATAATAGCCCATCAAGTGACCTATTGAAGTGTTGGCCAATTGCCCTAACATTATTGAAGACAAAGCAACAAGGGCGTAATTACATGGTTTACACGATTTTACTCTTTTTACTTAATAAGTAGCTGACAATCAGCGTTTTATTAACAAAAAAGTTTGAAATTATGTTAAGTTATGTTAACCATAATAAGTAATGCACTAAAAATGTCTTTTTATGGGCTATTACTCTTGAAATGGGGTGTGTCGGAATTGTGCTGTCGCAGAGGTGTGGTATCTAATTAGATAGCAAGCTAAAATCATTCCTTGAACCAACCTGAATACATGATATAGTTATTCGGCAAGCGTTTAAGCATTTCGCGTTGTTCGTCGGTAATTGGCTTTATCTTTTTCGCGGGTATCCCTGCGTACAAATAGCCCGATTCACAAACAGTTTTTTCGAGCACAATTGCTCCTGCGGCTATAATAACAAATTCTTCAACAACGGCATGATCCATCACAATAGCGCCCATGCCTATCAAGGTATTATCATGTAGTTTACAGCCATGCACCAACGCGTTATGGCCAATGGAAACATTATTACCTATGTCGGTGCCTGCATATAAATAAGTGCAATGGATCACTGCACCATCCTGTATATTGGTGTTATTCCCTATCTTAATATAATTCACATCGCCCCGTATAACCGCGTTGAACCACACCGAGCAATTATCACCCATCACCACATCGCCAACTATGGTGGCGTTGGGTGCGATGAAACAATCGGATCCCCAGGCAGGGCTTTTATCTTTTACAGGTAATATAACCGGCATATATTATTGAGTGAATGAGTGATTGCTTGAATGAGTGAATAATTTACAAAATAATAATAATATCCTTTTACCTTTCTGCTTTAACCTTTCACCTTACCAGAAATTTATTTATGTTTGAAAACAAATTAAAGCGGAAATAGCTCAGCTGGTAGAGCAT
>CAIWRU010000196.1 GCA_903915155.1 uncultured Mucilaginibacter sp. | reverse complement strand
GGTAACATACCACGCACCGCTTTTTCAATTACGCGTGTTGGATGTTTTGCCATTAACTCCTTAGGAGAAATGAAACGCTGACCACCCGGGTAACCAGTGTAAGAAACATACTGCTTTTCGCTGAATTTGTTTCCGGTCAACTTTACCTTGTCTGCGTTGATAACTATTACATTATCACCACAGTCTACGTTCGGGGTGAAATCTGGCTTGGTTTTTCCCCTGATGATCATTGCGATCTTAGTGGACAAGCGCCCCAAAATCTCGCCTTGTGCGTCAACAACAACCCACTGCTTGTTAACGGTTTTTTTGTTGGCTGAGACAGTTTTGTAACTTAACGTATTCACTTGCTTTAAATTAAATTAATTAAACGTTTATTATACCCCGCATTTTCGGGACTGCAAAGATACGCTTATTTGTATGATTTGCAAATGGTTTTTAAGGTTTTTAGATTATGATTATTTAGAGTTCGTGCCATTGTTGGTCTTATCGCCAATAAATCCAATATTTATAGATGATTTTACAAAAAATGGGGAAAGCTAAAGAACCAATTATTGAATTAGTTTCATATTCCAACAGAAGAGAATTTGAATATCAAAACCCTGTTTATCAATTATCAATTTTATACAGACAAGGAATTATAAATATTTTTCATTCTACTTTTAAGCTTATAAACAAAAATCCGTCATATTCTCTTTCGTAAAAAGTCAATAAAAAAAACGATGATAACTGGCAAATTCAATTTCAAAATCTAATGAATTACCATCTTCCAGAAAATCTATCATCACTTTTCGAGGCAGTAAAAAAGAAGGATCAAGAAAAATTATTAAAATCTTTCATATTGAAGAATTCTGATTTTATGGCATTTGTGGCACAAGCTGGTGATAAGCATAAATACAAGTGGAGTAGATATATTACTGAATTTCGTCCGAAGGATTTAGAGAAAAAAATATATCCAGAATATTTCTATAAAAACGAAAAAGATGAATTTGTTGTCAACGGTTATACAGATTTAACTGAGGGACAACTCAAAGTGGCCTTAAAAAATCGAAGATATACAATTGCCGATGTTCTGGACAACGGAGAAACTTGGCTCTGTTTCTTTAGAACTATGTCCGGTTTGTCTGGAAATGAAACACCACACGTTGGGGAACCACATTATCATTTTATTTCAAATGCTTGGGGCTATACACGCAATCATGTCATTGAACAATTAAAAAGTTATACTTATAGCTTGAAGTCTTTACATATTAAGTTTGATAGAGAAAGATCTGATGAAGGATATAAAACTTATGATTTGTATTAATACGCCAACTTCCCCAAATACTTTTTACAATCCCCCAACAACCCATATCCACAAATTTCCTACGTTTGCCCTATGGAACACCCTTTGGATAACCCTGTCTACAACGCGCTAATATCAAACAACAAAAACCTCTCAAACGGCAACGAACAAGCCAAACATTTTGCAGACGATGTAGCGCCTTTTGTTGGATTGAAAGATAATTCAGAAGATGATTTCAACCAATTGTATGAATTGCTTCCCTATGATCGCCCGGGCGTGTTTATAAAGCATATTGAACAGGAAATACCCAAAGATTGGAATGTACTGCGTGCTTTTAAATGCTATCAAATGGTGTTTGATGAACCGGCAGTGTATGAGCCAACTGCCGAAATTGTCGACTTAACACATGAGCATGTCCCCGCAATGTTATCGCTCACCCAACTAACCAACCCCGGCCCGTTCCTTGAGCGTACCATTGAGTTTGGCCATTATCGCGGTATATTCGATGGTGAAGAACTGATAGCCATGGCCGGGCAGCGGATACATGCCTTTAATTATGCCGAGATCAGCGCCGTTTGTACTCATCCCGATTATTTAGGCAAAGGTTATGCACGGCAATTATTACTTAACCAGGCACAGCGCATACAGGCGGAGTGCAACATCCCCTACCTGCATGTGTTACTTACAAACGAACGCGCCATAAAAGTTTATGAGGGAATAGGTTTTACAATTCGCAAAGAAATGTATTTCTACGTTTTGCAAAAGAAGTAATCGATTTGCAAATTCAAACAGGAACGGAGTAAGATCAATATTTACGCGTTCTCCTGCTGGTATGCCTTATCCTTATTATCCTGATCTTTGATTTCATAATCCGGTATGATATTCGATATTCATCAATTTCGAACGCGTGATAACTACCGTTATTATTTTTTTTATATCTATCGATCTGATATATATTATGATTTTCAGTAAGATTCTCTATTCTTAATAATATATTATCATTCAGCTCAAAAGCATACTCGATAAAACCCTTCTCCAATATAAAATCTAAGGCCTTGTCTAATTGTTCACGGGCGGGTTTTGACCATTCAATTTCCACTGAT
>CAIWRU010000195.1 GCA_903915155.1 uncultured Mucilaginibacter sp. | reverse complement strand
CTATTCGCTGCCCAGTCTCTCGCAGAGAACCCTGCCGCCTCGGGAATGCCTAAAGCAGAAAAATGCACGGTCAGTAATTCTGTAAATAACTCAATACCAATAACTTAATACAATTAGTAAATACTACCGGAAATCGCTTCTTACAAAAAGCCCGAATAATAAAAATACCTATTGATTATCAGCGTGTTATCGGGGTTAAATAATTTCCGGTTGTTGGTGGAGCTAACCTGCTGGCAGGCAACGGCTTACAGCTTATTTTAAAACCGACCGGAAATATTTGCGTTTACAGGCTTGCAAACAGCTGGTTTACAGCGAGATGCTATTTCCGGTCGGGCGCCCGTTTTTGAACACTTAAGCCCCTGGCAGTAAAACACTTACAAAAAAACCCAAAAATGACCGGAAATCTGATGGTCATAAAAAGCCCCTTTTTGGCCTCCAAACACATTTTTAGAGGCTATTAACAGGCGTTTACAGGCGTTTTACGTGAACACTATTTTATTGAACGCTACAAACAAAAAAGTAGCAAGCCTCCCGTTAGCTATCGGCAAAACTTCAGCCTGAAAAGCAGCGATAAACGCCACAGGCTTAGCTCCATATCGGTCCACGTTAAGGTGCAGTTAAACAAAAAAAGCTGTTTCTTATACTAAGAAACAGCTTTGGTGAGTGATCCCATTAGGATTCGAACCTAAGACCTACAGATTAGAAATCTGTTGCTCTATCCAGCTGAGCTATGGGACCAAAATTCGCTGCAAAGATGCATAAATCTCTTCAAAAAATAAACACTTATCAAACAGAGCAGCATATGATCGGTTAATGTTTTTTGTTTCCGTGGTTTTATTTTGAAAATTTATACCTGCTTCAATAAAAAGCATGTATACAGATTTATATTATTTTTATACTTTTAAACTTTCAAATTATTTTTTTACAATAAGTAAAATCATACTTTTAACCAATTTAATATTAGATAATCTTAATTATGATCATTATTGCTGACGGTGGCTCCACCAAAACCAATTGGTGCCTGGTTACTGAAGAGGGTAAGAAAGTGTATTTCAATACAGAGGGTTATAATCCGTATTTTTCAAGTACCGCCTATATTATTCAATCGCTGGCAGAAAACCTGCCAACCGATTTGGAAAAAAATGAAATAACCGAAGTTAATTACTATGGCGCAGGTTGCTCTACCGACGAAATGCGAAATATTGTAGCCGAAGCCATGCGTGCTGTTTTTACGAAAGCCCGTGTTTATATCGGACACGATTTGCTGGCTGCCGCCAGAGCTTTACTGGGAACCAGCGAAGGGTTTGCTGCAATTTTGGGTACCGGTACCAATAGCTGTATATACAACGGCAAGGAGGTTACACATAACATAGACTCAGGAGCCTATATTTTAGGAGACGAGGGCAGCGGCTGCTATATCGGTAAAAAATTACTGGTTGACTATCTTCGCGGTTATATGCCGGAAGCCGTTCGTAAGCTGTTTTGGGATACCTTTAAACTTACGCCGGATGACGTAAATGAACAAGTTTATACCCAACCGCGTGCCAATCGTTTTTGTGCAAGCTTTAGCAAATTTGTGTACGATAACCCGGTAAATATTGAATATTCAAGGAATATTGTACGCACCTCTTTTGAGGATTTCTTCCGTAACCTGGTAACTCATTATCCAAATTATCAAAACTATACCTTTAACTGTATCGGTTCGGTAGGCTACAATTTCAGGAATGTGCTGGAAGAAGTGGTAACCGAAAACGGAATGGTTGTAGGTAATATCATACGTTCACCGATAGATAACCTGGTGAAATACCACCTTGATTTGGCGCCAAGCCAATTGTAAAATAGTATTGAGTCGGAAGTCTTAAATCCTGAGTCGGTTAAAACTGCCTCCGGATTTAAGACTTTCTACTTTATAATTCAAACTAAAAAACCTTCTGCTTATTTTCCAGGTTCAATTCGTTCTGGAATATTTTGGAATATTTACGGCGATCGAATTTATATAACTTGGCAGCCCGGTAAGAAACACCTTTTTGTTTTTCGTCCAATTCCTTTAAAAAACCATAGCTAAGCATCTTCTTCCTGAAGTTACGTTTATCCAGTTTTTTATTCAAAACCGCTTCATATAGCGATTGCAATTGGGTTAATGTGAACTTCTCGGGGAGTAATTCAAACGCTATTGGCTGGTAATTTAAACGCCGGCGCAGCTTATTAAAACCGGTTTGAAATATTTCGCTATGGTCAAATGCCAATTTGGGTAGTTCATTTACGGGGTGCCAAAATGCCTTACGGGCATACTGGGTTACCGGGCGAAGTTCCTTTTGACCATTAATGCGAATAAGGGCGTAATAAGCAACCGTTATAACCCTACCCTGCGGGTGACGATTAACCTCGCCAAAGGTGTGGAATTGCTGCATATGGAGGTCGCGCAGTCCGGTAAGCTCATATAGAATACGTTCGGCGGCATCGTCAATGCTTTCGTCCTGCTCAACAATATAGCCGGGCAGAGCAAGCCAATCCTTATAGGGTTCTTCGTTACGTTCGATCAGCAATATTTTCAGCTCACCAGCCTCAAATCCAAAAATTACACAGTCGATCGAAAATACTGAATTAAATGTTGGTAACTTTACTTCCAATATATTAGCTATTTAGGTTTAATCGGCTAAAGGTATGTTGTAAAAATTCGAATATAAAAAAAATAAAATAAAATTCAATGGTGTAATTTACACACACTATATTCGTACCGAAAAAATTTTTGCCAAACGATGTATAAAATTACCAAACTTGGCGTACTAACATCCGGAGGCGATGCACCCGGTATGAACCCCTGCATAAGGGCGGTAGTACGTACAGGTATATATAATGGATTGCAGGTGGTGGGCATCCGAAAAGGATACCAGGGGTTGATTGAAAATGACATGTATGACATGGGTCCCCGTTCTGTCAGCAATATACTAAACCTGGGCGGAACTATACTTAAAACTGCTCGTTGCCTCGAATTCCGCACTGATGAAGGCATGGAAATAGCTTACCAGAACCTTAAATCACAAGGCATTGACGCATTGGTGGTGATAGGTGGCGATGGAACATTTACCGGAGCGCTGCGTTTCTCGAAAAAATATCCTGACATTCATGTAATTGGTGTACCCGGCACAATCGACAATGATTTGTATGGCTCAACCTATACGCTTGGATTTGATACCGCTACTAATACCGTTGTTGAAGCAATAGACAAGATCCGCGATACTGCTGATGCACATGATCGCTTGTTCTTTATAGAAGTAATGGGTCGCGATTCGGGCGCTATCGCCCTCCGTGCAGGCGTTTGTTGTGGTGCCGAAGCTATTTTGCTTCCCGAAAAGGCTACCGCCATAGATGAGCTTATTGAAAATCTGAAAGCTGGCCAGCATAACAAAAAATCATCAAGCATCGTTATCGTAGCCGAAGGCGACAAAAACGGTGGCGTTTACGATATTGCCCGTCGGGTTCAGAAAGAAGTAAAGGTATATGATATCAAAGTTACCATACTTGGGCACTTGCAGCGTGGGGGAAGCCCATCTGCTTTTGACCGTGTTTTGGGTAGTCGGCTGGGCTATGCAGCGGTAAAAGCGTTGATCAAAGGGCATACGCGTGAAATGGTAGGGCTTCAGGCAAACTATATCAAGATAACGAGCCTTGAAGAAGCATTAACTGAACACGAATTTAAATTGGAAGAAGATTTGATGGAGATGGCCGACATTCTTTCAATCTGACCATGATCGCAGTTGTTTATAGTGGATCAAATTATGCCGACTGGCGACTCGCTGATAGAGGCCGAACCATCGCCTCTTTCAAAACAGCGGGTATAAATCCCTATTTTAATGACGAAAAGCAGATTATTCAGCTGCTAAGTAAAAATATCAATCTAATCCACCACGCCGAAGAAATAAAGCGGATATACTTTTATGGCGCCGGTTCGTTCTCGAACGACTTGAAAAATATCGTCAACAACGCTTTTTCGATTTTTTTTAAACACGGAAAAACAACAGTCGAACATGATATTGATGCCGCAGCTATTGCCTGCTGCAAAACCAGACCCGGAATTATTTGCATCTGCGAAAGTGGCTCCAATGCCGCCTGGTTCGACGGTCGTAAAGTGAAACCAAATAATTACGGACTCGGATTTATTTTGGCTGACGAAGGATCGGCAAACTGGCTGGGAAGGCAATTACTGAAAGCCTATATGAATGAAACCTTACCTGCCAACGTAAAGAAAAAATTTGAACATCGTTACGATCCCGACCGCAGGAGCCTGCTTGAAAAAGTATATCGTCAAAAACAACCCGCGTTTTTCCTGAGCTCCTAT
>CAIWRU010000194.1 GCA_903915155.1 uncultured Mucilaginibacter sp. | reverse complement strand
CATTAAAAGTAACTCGTTGCGCTACAGGCTTACCCGCAGCGATGTTGATACTTTATCAAAGGAAGGTTACCTTGAGGAATATGTAAACTTCCCCGGCCATTCACTAATCTATGCAATACAATTAACTGAAGGAAAGGTATTAACTGCGAGTTATATAGATAATAAGATCACCTTAAGCATATCGCATAAAATGATATTGGAACTTTTGGATACCGACCGTATTGGTTTTGAGAACAGGTATGAGGAATTGCATTTACTGGTAGAAAAGGATTTCACCTGCCTTGATAATGTTGACGAAGACCAAAGCGATAATTATCCAAACCCCCTAGCCAAAAAATAGCAATGAGCAAGGAAGTAAAAGAACAACCCGCCGCCGAAAACCCGGAAGAATTACTCGGCCTGAAAGTAACCGAACCCAAAACATGGGCGGCAGGCATACCCGCAGTAACAGAAGCATTGGGCGATGTTTTGCACGAAGCCGGCTTTGCGCGCGGTATGGAAGGCCTGTTTAACATGAATAAAAAAGGTGGCTTCGATTGTTCCAGTTGCGCCTGGCCCGACCCTGATGACGACCGTTCGCCAATTGCTGAATATTGCGAAAACGGTGCTAAAGCTTTTGCTGAAGAAGCTACGTTAAAAAAGTTGGATGGTTTGTTTTTCGCCCAAAATTCGGTAGAGGATTTGGCTAAACTAAACGACTACGAAATAGGTAAAAAAGGCCGCATAGCCGAGCCGATGTACCTGCCCAAAGGCGCTACGCATTATGAACCCATCAGTTGGGACGATGCTTTTAAAAAAATAGCCGGTCATTTGAATAGCCTAAAGTCACCAAATGAGGCCGCGTTTTATACATCGGGCCGTACCAGTAACGAGGCATCATTTACCTACCAGTTGTTTGTACGCGAATTTGGCACCAATAACCTGCCCGATTGCTCGAATATGTGCCACGAATCTTCCGGTTCAGCTTTGGGCGAAACCATCGGCATAGGCAAAGGTACGGTTACGCTGAATGATTTTTATGATACGGATGTCATCATCATCATGGGGCAAAACCCCGGCACCAATCACCCGCGTATGCTATCGGCTTTGCAAAAAGCAAAGGATAATGGCTCGAAAATCATCGCCATAAACCCACTGCATGAAGCCGGGCTCATGGGCTTTAAAAACCCACAGAATGTAAAAGGCATACTGGGTATCACTACAAAACTGGCCGACTTATACCTGCAAGTGAAGATAAACGGTGACATGGCGCTGCTAAAGGCGATTGAGAAGCTGCTATATGATGCCGAGCAAAGCCAGCCGGGTAAGATTTTCGACCACGATTTTATCCGCGAAAACACCATAGGCTATACCGAATTTTTGCACAGCCTTGAAAAGCATAATGTAGATGAGTTAGCCGCAGCTTGCGGTGTACCTATTACGCAAATACACGAGGCCGTCGAAATGCTGAAATACAAAAGCCGCATAATCATTTGCTGGGCCATGGGTATAACGCAACACACAAACGGTTTGGATACTATTAAGGAGATCGTTAACCTAACCCTACTCAAAGGTGCTATAGGAAAACTAGGCGCGGGGCTATGCCCGGTTCGCGGGCACAGCAATGTACAGGGTAATCGCACTATGCTAATATTTGATAAGCCAACGCCGCAACAACTGGACAAATTAAAGGAAATTTACGGTTTCGAACCACCACGCGAACATGGCTTTGATGTAGTGGAAAGCATAAAGGCAATGCACGAAGATAAGCTGAAGGTGTTTTTCTCCATGGGGGGCAATTTCCTTTCGGCTACGCCGGATACCAATTATACGGCTGATGGCTTGAGGAAAATGAAGCTCACCGTACATGTTTCAACAAAATTGAACAGGAGTCATTTAGTACATGGCGAGGAAGCTTTGATACTGCCCACCTTAGCGCGCAGCGATAAAGATATGATAAATGGCGAGGAACAATTGATCAGTTGCGAGAATTCGATGGGGGTGATCCAAATGTCTAAGGGAATACTACAGCCAGTATCAGATAAATTGATCAGCGAAAACGAAATAATTTGCAGGCTGGCAAAAGCTACTTTGGGCGATAGGTCGGTAGTGGATTGGGAAAGGTTTGCCAACAGCTATGATGCTGTACGCGATGATATTGAAAAGGTAGTACCCGGCTTTGATAATTATAACAAGCGTGTGCGCGAGCCCGGAGGTTTCTACCTGCCCAATGCTCCCCGAGAGGGTAAATTCACTGCTGCTGATATGGGTGGCAAAGTACCTTTCAGTATAACAGAATTAACAGAACACAAACTTGCTGATGATGAATACATCATGATGACCATCCGCAGCCACGACCAGTTTAATACTACGATTTATGGTTTGGAAGACCGTTACCGTGGCATACACAACGAGCGGCGGGTAATATTCATGAACGAAAAAGATATAAAAAAAGGTGGCTTCAAAGCAGGGGATACGGTCGACCTTTACAACCACCACGGCGGTATCCAGCGTGCAGCCCGGCTGTTCGTTATCGTTCCCTACAACATCCCGGAACGCAACACGGCAACCTATTACCCCGAAACCAATGTCCTGGTCCCGATAGATACGGTTGCTAAAAAAAGCAACACCCCGACATCAAAATTTGTCGTCATTAAAATAAAGAAACATATAGCATAGGGTCATGCTGGAGCTTGTTGAAGCATAAGTGTAAAGGCCAGCTCTCATGCCTTTCCACCTCCGCATGGCATCTTTTATTAAATTAATTTATCTTTTTATTGTAATTATAAAACAAATTCCTATTAACTTAGTAGACTAAATTACTACATTTGCCTTCAACAACCTCATTTAGCCGATACATTTATTCAACCATTAAAAATTAAAATATCATGAGTTTACGATTAGGTGACGATGCACCAAACTTTAAAGCAAAAACCTCGCAAGGCGAAATTGACTTTTACGATTATTTAGGTAATAGCTGGGGAGTATTATTCTCACACCCTGCTGATTACACACCTGTATGTACTACCGAACTAGGCAAAACAGCATCATTAAAAGCAGAATTTGATAAGCGTAATGTTAAAGTAGTAGCGTTAAGTGTTGATTCTGTTGAATCGCACAAAGGCTGGATAAACGATATTAACGAAACTCAAAATGTTGAAGTTAACTTCCCGATTATTGGCGATGAGAGCCGTGAAATAGCTCTGGCTTACGATATGATACATCCCAACGCCTCGTTAACCGCAACAGTAAGATCTTTGTTTATTATCGGTCCCGATAAAAAAATAAAACTAATGATCACTTACCCTGCATCAACTGGTAGGAATTTCCAGGAGATATTAAGGGTGATAGATTCATTACAGTTAACAGCAAACTACAGCGTAGCAACCCCGGCCGATTGGAAAGATGGCGAAGACGTAATTGTGGTACCCGCTGTAAAAACAGAAGATATCCCGGCTAAGTTTCCCAAAGGCTTTACACAGGTAAAACCTTATTTACGGACAACACCGCAGCCAAATAAATAATACAAAACCAGGATTAAACAGATTTATGTTATTTGCAAGATGCAAATAACAATATGAATCCCATAAATCTGTTTAATCCTGGTTCAAAACTATCCTATGGAATGCCCCGTCGATTTTATCTCTATAAACGAAAATAAAGCGCGTTTAACCGCTTTCTTTGTTTTTATCCTAACCATTGTTTATTTACTAAACGGCTTTTGGCTGATAATGGCTTTTCTGTTGGTAGATTTTAGCTTAAGGTCATTCAACCTTGGCAAGTATAGCTTATTAGGTTTCATAAGCGATGCCATTGTTAAACAACTAAAAATCAAAAATAAACCGGTTGACCGAGCGCCCAAACGTTTTGCTGCCGGGGTAGGGCTGGTGTTTTCGCTGGCTATACTTGTCGCTGGTTATTTCCAGCAGCAACTTATCGTGTATTCCCTCTCAGGGATACTCTTATTCTTCGCTTTTTTAGAATCATGTTTCGGCTTCTGTGCCGGCTGTTACGTCTATTCTGCTGGTAAAATTATTTTTAAATAATTGATTATTAGTTATTAATACAATTATTTTAAAATATTCTACTAATTCCATAGGAATTAATATATATTTGGGATCAGATACTTAATAAATACTATGTCATCGCATTACATAACCTTTAGCTCCCGCTATTTTTTAAACCTTCAAGGGTTTAAAAAAGGTATAATGTGCATGTGTTTTTGTTGTTAAAGCTTTAAGTTTTAACCCAGACATCCCATTAAATATTACTGACCTCATTTTATTATTAATTAATTCAAATCATGCATCATCACCCGCAAAACCCGCTCTGCAACAATCTAATAAGCTACTACCGGGTTATTTATGGCCTTAATCGTTGTTGTTAGTCTGCATCCTGATCCCGACTAAAAAACATCCTATTAAGAATCATTTGAATTAAATAATTACAAAATCATGTTAACAGCCATAAATAAATACCCATTTTTTGATATAACAGAAATCATCGCCGACAACGACCTGGAGTTTAAATCATACAATCCATTGTTCCCTGTAAAAACCGGAAACCTTATACCTGATCTTTCGCTAAACAAGGCCTATGCAAACTGGCAGCAATTTTACAATGGTTCCGAAACCCACGGGCCGGTACTGTTGCGCCATCTGTTAGAAAAACCACTGGTTATAAGCTTTTACTCGCATCATTGGAAAGACTTCGGGCTGAAACAGTTAAAAAACTTGAATGCTATCCACCACGAAATTAAAGCAAGCGGTGGAAATCTATTGATAATTACGCCCGAACGAGAAGACGGCCTGCAGGCAAAAGCCTGGGAACATAACTTGTCGTTGAACTTTTATTATGACAATGATAATGCGATAGCGCGGCAGTTCAGAGTGTATGATGAAGATAGCCCGGCCTGGGGAAGGTTTTCAGGAATCGACGAAAATGCGCCTTTGTTGGCAACCTACGTGCTTGATTCCTACCGCCAAATCGTTTTCGATCATGTCGATCTCAGTTTCGAAGCGGCCTTTCCCGCGAAAGAGATCATTTCGAACGTTTACATAGCGGCTTTAGCTAACAACCGTAAACGATCAGCTTAATTTTTTAGTTTTGATTTATAGTGTTAATGCCCTTTAGCGTTTTGCCGAAGGGCATTTTTTGTTAAATGTATTTATTTGTATATTAGCAGCAGGAAATGGTGTCTTCCTTTTAAAAACCGCATTTGCTGATGACGCCTGCAAATCACCTTAAAGCCAAGCTTTAGGGTATAATAGTATTCCAGGTGAAAATATTCAACAGTATCTTAATAAAATTATCACAGTATCCTGGTCAATTGAAAAAACAGCTTTTCTCCGCGGAACACTACGGCATAGTTAAATATCTTATTCGGTGGACTGTATTGGTGGCACCCGTTGCAATTGCCATAGGCAGCATGGTTGCCTTGTTTTTATGGCTGCTTACTACCGCTATTCATTTCAGATTTACGCACACCTGGTTGCTGTACCTGTTGCCGCTTGCCGGGGTGCTTATCTATTTTATTTATAAATGGGCAGGCAAGTCGGCCGAAAAAGGCAATAACCTTATCATGGACGAGATCCATGAGCCCGGCGCGGGTGTACCTGCGCGCATGGGCCCAATAATACTCATAACCACAGTCATTACACATTTATTCGGCGGCTCCGCCGGGCGAGAGGGCACAGCCGTACAAATAGGGGGCAGCATAGCCGCCTTATTTAGCAAATGGTTTAAATTAAATGTTGATGATACACGTATGCTGCTTACCGCTGGCATTGCCGCTGGCTTTGGTGCCGTATTCGGAACGCCACTAACCGGGGCCATATTCGCTATAGAAGTACTAACCATAGGCCGCATTAAATACGATGCTTTGTTGCCCGCGCTCATCGCTAGCTTTATTGGCGATATAACCGTTGCTGCATGGCACGTTCACCATACCGCTTATCACATTGCTGTAACTGCACCGGCTCCATATTTTTTATCCGGTTATTTACCCATTGATCTACTTTTAATAGTTAAGGTTATCGTTGCTTCCGCCGCTTTTGGTTTGACCAGTTACCTGTTCGCCATCATGGTGCATGAGATCAAGGCCGTATTCAACAAAATATTCATTATAAAATGGCTGATACCTGTTTTTGGTGGATTGATCATAATTGGCCTAACTTTCCTCATCGGCAAGCCCGATTATTTAAGTTTAGGGGTTGATGCGCAATATCCCGGGGCCGTCACCATTCCCTCTGCATTTAATGCGGGCGGGGCCGATACCTGGAGCTGGCTTTGGAAAACTATTTACACTACGCTTACTTTAGGTACAGGATTTAAAGGGGGAGAAGTAACCCCCTTATTTTATATTGGAGCAACATTGGGAAATACCTTATCTGGGGTACTTAACGCACCTGTGAGCCTGTTTGCTGCTTTAGGCTTTATAGCTGTGTTTGCCGGCGCCACTAATACCCCACTGGCCTGCACATTTATGGGCATCGAACTTTTTGGCGGCGAACACGCGCTGCTATTTGCGATAGCGTGTTTTACGGCATATTTTTTCAGTGGAAATTCAGGCATCTACAGCGCCCAGCGCATTGCGGTGCCTAAGATATTAGGCGGATATTTTGCCGGCGAACACTCGTTATCCGATGCCAATAAGCGGCGGGGGTATTTCTACCAAAAAGTATCTAAGTATAATCCGCAGATAAAAAAGGATAAGGATACATACGGCTTTTGTCGCTCATGCCTTGTTGTATAACTGCCCATTTACCGGTATCGCTCAAAATAAAATTATGGGTATATAGCTGGAAGCCATCTTGTATGGCGGTATTATCAACCTTAGCGCTTAGTTTACTGCATTTTACCAGGTGGTCGCCATCAAGACCGGTGCGTTCGCTTATTTTTATCAGTTCATCGGGCGTTTGTTTGGAATATTTACCTTTCCCACCGCAGATATAAATTCCCAGTTCTTTGCTATGCGGATTAACCGCCCGTTTTAATGCCCCCATAACTGAGGTAGTAATACCCGATGAATGCCAATCCATCCCCATCACCGCACCGAGGCTCTGGAACCAAAACGGGTCGCTTAGGCGGCGCAGCAGGTCGTCTTTGCCATAATCAATCAAAATATTCTCCACAATAGCCAAGCCCAGCTTCGCCATTCGTTCGGCAAGCCAAACAGGTACATAGCCATAATGCAAAGGCAGGTCAGCACTTCCCGAACGCTTCATGCTAACAAAGTTAGCAAAATCAAAATTATATGCAAATAAAAACACCGATCATTTTTTCAAACAATCGGTGCAATCAAAAACTATAAATCGGTGTAATCTTAATAATTATAATTCTTCCGAAACTACCTCGGTAACTTCAGGCACCATGCGTTTAAGCAAATTCTCAATACCAGCTTTTAAAGTAACAGTTGATGACGGGCAACCACTGCATGAACCACGCAGCTCAACGGTAACCACACCTTCGTCAAATGCTTTATAGGTAATAGCGCCACCATCTGATTCAACAGCCGGGCGAACATAATCATGCAATATCTGCTGTATCTTTACTTCAATATCGCTGCCCTCAAAATTACCGGCTTCGGGCTGTTCTTCCGATTGTACAACCAATTCAGCTTCGACAGCACCCTTAACAAACTCTTTTAATATAGGCAACAGATCATCCCATTCGCTGCCTTCGGTTTTGGTAACCGTTACAAAGTTGCTGGCGAAGAAAACACCGTTAACAAATGAAAATTTATATAATTCCTTAGCAAATGGCGACTTTTCAGCACTTTCCTTAGTCGCGAAATCGGCACTGCCGTTTATCAGCAACTTGTTCACAATGAACTTCATAGTTGCCGGGTTCGGGGTCGATTCAGTATATACGTTGATATTCATCTTTATATCTCTTTAATATTTCTTTAACAAATTTAAACAGGTTTTTGATTTAAAGCACACTATCTAGTTGTTATGACGGGGTAATGACTATGTTGTAAATACGTCTCAAATCCCCGTATAGTTGGCTGGAGTAACTTTTTTAATCTCCTCCTTAACCGCAGTACTCACATTCAACGTATCAACAAACTCAGCAATGGTTACCGCGTTCACCTGTGTATTGGTGCGTGTAAGCTCTTTTAATGCTTCATAAGGATTAGGGTAGCCCTCGCGGCGCAAGATGGTTTGTATAGCCTCGGCAACTACTGCCCAGTTAGCATCAAGGTGCGCGCTTATAGCAGTTTCATTAAGCAGCAGTTTATTCAATCCCTTTACCGTTGATTTCATCGCGATAAGCGTGTGCCCCACAGGTACGCCTATATTACGCAACACGGTTGAATCTGTAAGGTCGCGCTGCAATCTCGATACCGGTAATTTAGCAGCCAAATGTTCAAACATCGCGTTAGCTATACCCAAATTACCCTCTGAATTTTCAAAATCTATAGGGTTAACCTTATGCGGCATAGCCGATGAGCCAACCTCGCCGGCCTTTATCTTTTGTTTAAAGTAGTTCATGGAGATATAGCTCCACATATCCCTGTCAAGGTCGATAAGGATGTTGTTTATTCTTTTTAATCCATCGCACTGCGCGGCAAAATTATCGTAATGCTCAATTTGCGTAGTGAACTGCGAGCGGCTCAATCCCAAAACATCATTCACAAAATGGTTGCCGAATTTTTTCCAGTCAATATCGCCATATGCAATATTATGCGCGTTATAGTTACCTGTCGCCCCGCCAAATTTTGCCGAGTAAGGCACCTGTTTTAACAATTTAATTTGGTTTTCCAAACGCTCAACAAAAACCTGTATCTCCTTGCCCAGGCGGGTAGGCGATGCCGGTTGACCATGTGTATGCGCCAGCATGGGTATTTTATCCCATTCGGCCACGTATTTTTTTAATATATCGATAAGGCCATCTAACGCCGGATAATAAATATCCTGCAGCGCCATTTTAAAGCTATAGGGGATAGCGGTGTTATTTATATCCTGCGAGGTTAGGCCAAAATGGATGAATTCCTTATACTCCGCAATGCCTAGTTCATCAAACACTTTCTTTATAAAATATTCAACGGCTTTTACATCATGATTGGTGGTTTTTTCAATATCTTTTATATGCTGCGCATCCTCTTCGCTAAAATTTTCATAAATGCCGCGTAACTTTTTTGCCAGTTTTTTATCAAAATCCTGTAACTGTGGCAACGGATGTTCACATAGAGCTATAAAGTATTCAATTTCAACAAATACACGATACCTTATAAGAGCGTATTCTGAAAAGTAGCCGGATAATTCAGCAGTTGCGGTATGATAACGGCCATCGATAGGTGATATGGCCGAAAGTGGAGAAAGCGACATAGTTGATTTTTTTACAAAGGTAATAAAAGAGTTTGCAGTTTTAAGTTTGCGGTTAGCGGCTTAAATTGGGAACTATAAAATATTCACCAATTGTGTAAAACTATTTTTATTTTGGAAACTTTGAAATCTAAAAATGTTTCCATAGTTTTGCGGCGGAGTGTAAAATGATACCAGCAGAAAGAATAATAGAAGGTGGCGAAGAGCTTTTTTTAAAGGCCGGCATAAAAAGCGTAACAATGGATGATATTGCCAAACACCTTGGCATATCGAAGAAAACCATTTATCATTTTTTTAAGGATAAGAATGAATTGGTTGTTGAGCTGGTTAAGAAAAAGCTGAAAGAAGACGAAGATCAGATAAACGATATTATAAAAAGATCTGGCAATGTGATAGAGGAGATGATAAATATGATGAAATGCTCAGAAGATATATTCTCGCGTATTAATCCTGTTGTTATACACGATATGCAGAAATATCATCCTGACGCATGGAAACAGTTCCAGGGTTTTAAGGCTGATGTCCTAATTCGTACACTTGAAGAGTTATTAACCAAAGGAATGAAACAGGGATACATAAGGCCCGACATCGATGTACGAATACTGGCAAAAATGCGGGTAATGCAGGTTGAACTGGGTTTTGATACCACATTGTTTCCTATATCGGAATTTAACACCTGGAAGGTACAATACCAGTTTTTGGAGCATTTTAATTATGGGATATGTACCCTGAAAGGCTATAAGCTGCTCGATCAATACAAAAATGCAAACCCTGAATAAAAGCTGTTGACATAGGGCTGTTAATTAATAAATGAAATTTGAATAAAACTAATACAACACATATATCACACTATGAGAAAAATAACATACTTAATAACATTGCTTTGCATCATAGCTATAAATAGCTATGCTCAGCAAGTGCCAAAAGATAGTATATACAACCTTAGTTTACAGGATTGTATTAACTACGCCTATGAACACCAGGATTCGGTAGTGAATTCCAAACTTGATGTGCAAAGCGCTGAATACAAGGTAAAAGAAACCATAGCCAGCGGTTTGCCGCAAATTAATGGCAGTGTGAATTTCCAGGATTACCTAAAGGTGCCAACCATTCTTTTTCCTAATGGAAAAGGCGGTTTTCAATCCTTTAGTATCTACCAAAAATACAATAACACGTTTGGTCTGGGATTGAACCAATTATTATTTGACGGAACTTATTTAGTAGGGGTTAAGGCTTCAAAAACATATAAAGAGCTTTCGGCACGTAATTACACCCGATCTAGGATAGAAGTTAATGTAAATGTTACCAAAGCCTATTACCAGGTTTTAGTTAATGCTGAACAAATCAGGTTATTGGATGCCAATATTAAGGAACTTAAACAGCAACTTGACGAAACCACAGCTCAAAACAAACAGGGGTTTGTAGAAAAGATAGATGTGCAACGCTTAACGGTACAATATAACAGCGTTGTTAATACCCACGATAATACTTTAAGGTTACTGGGATTAAGCTACCAGTTACTGAAATTTCAGATGGGTATGCCAATAGAATACCAATTGACTGTACAATGTACTTGCAGGTACATTAATTGGGCCGTTTCGGCGGTGGCATCAACTTATATTAGTTTTCTTCTGCGCAAAAGCATTGTTAAAAATACATCTGTTATCGACCCCATAATCGGCGCGCTTGAAGATGCGCTGGTAATAGGAGCAGGGGTTGGTTTAGCCCAGGTTGCCTGATTTATAGATGGTAAAGTCAGCCTATGGTAAAAAGGCTGCTACAAATATACAACCGCTAAACTAATTGGTAAATTTGAGTGTCTTAAGAATAAATAGGTTTACAATTAGTGATTTTTTAAGATACTTCTTTGGTTAGAGGTGGTTGTTTAACGTGATTGATACGGACCGGCAGATTTTTCTTCCGGTCTGTTTTTTTTATCTTAATCTTCGTGAAGGTTTAGTAACTCCCAGTTATCTTTAATAGCTATCGGCCCACCTTTATATTTTATAACAATCTCAAAGTTTGTTTTTTCACTTTCGCCCGAATCATCTTTGGTTTCCGCATATGAACGTATTACGTAGACTGAATCGCGGGCCATTTTTAAATTATAGCCCGATGTTTGGAACTCAGGGTTGATAGTTTTTATAGTTGGCCTCACAAATCTTTTCGCCATTGCATAAATATCATCATTGGTGGGGCCACCGTTATAAGTATCATCACTGCCTGCCATAGCAAAACGCGATACGATCACTAAAAAAATAACTCCTAACAAGGCTATTATCCATATCACTTTTATAGCGGCTTTCTTTTTCTCTCTTTTTTCGCGAGCGTAATCCTTCATTCCTTAGTAATAATATCAATAAAAATCATAACAGCGCCTTGCGCCCTCAAACTTTTGGTAATCATCAACACGGTAAGGGTTTATGGTTTGGTAGTTGATGCTGCCTTCGCTGCTGCCGCTGGTATTGCCATAATTTAACCCCGAAACCGGTACATCATGACTTACGCCAAACTTAAATTTCTCGCCGGTTTCCTTGTTTACAAATATGTCGAATATCAATGTTAACACAACCGCACTCGGCCCTTGCGCACCGCCATTTCGATACCACAATCCAGCACTTACAGCATGGTGCTTATACTCAATACCTGCCGCAATGGATGAGGAAGTAGATTGCTTATATAAAACTACCGAAGGTATAAAATACGATTTTTGGTCATCGTCGATATTGTCGTCTTTGTTCAGATCGAAACGGTAGGTTAAATAGCCTGTGCCGCGGATAGGTATTTTGGTAGGAGTACCGGTGAATGAAGTATTTGGCCCGTTAAGGTGCTGCAAAGCGCCGCCAGCCATAAAATCACCTATCACAAGGTTTATACCAGCCCCCGAATCAAAATAATACTTGCTGTTAAACTGTAACGCGTCAGCCGACGACTGAACACCAGGCAGTACGCCAAATACAGGGTCTATCTGGTCGTCAAATACAAGTTTACTATAGTCGATACTACGGTTTGATACACCCGCCTGTAAACCGAACGACAATACATACTGATCAGAACCTACGCTGTAGGAGTATATACCCGCTATGCTGTTTGAATTAAGAAAAGCGTTGCCCTCGCTGCTGCGCGAGAACATAAGCCCCACGCCACCGCCAAATCTGGGTACGTTATAATCAATAGAAGCTGTTAGGTAGTTTGAATTGTTGCCCGATGTGGTGTACTGGTTGCGATAGCTCATATTCATGCGAAAATCGCCCTGGAACTGTCCGTTAAGCGCCGGGTTTAAATAAACAGGCGAATTAAAAAACTGTGAAAAAAGGTGGTCTTGCGCGGATACACGCAGGCATATCATCACCAAAAATAAAACACAGGCTGTTAGTCTCTTCATTTTCACTTAGCGTATTAAATTTACTGTGCCTGTTCGTTTGGGCAATGAATTATTATATGACATACCTTTCCATTCCGAACCATTTATAAATGTTGCCGATGCCTGCCAGGTATACGCTCCCTGTGGTAGCGGCGCACCCTGGAAGGTACCGTCCCATCCCTCAACCGGCGATCCATTAGCATCAAGTTTGGTGGTTTGCCAAAGTAATTGACCGTAATTGTTAAATATCTGGAGCAGCCAGGTTTTAATACCGGCACCTTTAGCCATATATACATGCAGCCCGGCCGAGCGGCTATCAGGAATAAATGCGTTTGGCAAATAAAGCTGCCCTGGTATACCGGTTATGGTTACCGTTTGCGATGATGCCGATGTTGAGCACGAGTTTTTTGACACAGTTAAAGTAACTATGTGATCGCCTACACTGCCATAAGCATAGGTATGCCCCGGATTTTGCTCGGTTGATGTTTGCCCGTCGCCGAAATCCCATAACCATGATGTTGGCGGCCCACTGCTTTTGTCGACAAAATTGAAATGGTAATCAGGTATGCTGATGGTTGTAGCCGGTAACACTTCAAATTCCGAAGTTAACAAAGGAGTGACGGTTATATCGTGGCTTATGCTGTTTGTGCAATTTGTTGAGGTATTCGTAGCCGTTAGCGTAACCTTGTAATCAGTATGCTTCGGATCATAAGTATATTGATGGATAGGGTTGGGGCTTGGGCTGCTGCCATCGCCAAAATTCCAGCTGTAAGTATATAAATTATTAGGGTCGACAGTTGTATTTGTAAATGTAGCCATGTCGCCACAATCAATTGCTGATGTAAAATCGGGTGCAGGCGGCGGGTAAAGCGTGTAGGTTAGCACATTTGACGGTACATTTATTGAACACGCATCTGTGGCGAATAATTGTATGGTATAAGTCCCGGGTTTAGGGAACTCATACGGCTGCGTACCGCTAACCGCCGGTATTTTTGTAGTTGTACCATCGGGGTTAGTTATGGTGTATGAATAGGAACTGCCCCCGCTGGCATTTATTAATGTAGCTGTAAAAGGAAAACAATCTATCTTATTATCCGAACTGCTGATTATCGCTGCAATATCTGCAGGCGCCATTGGGATAATAATGTCAGGCGATGTGTTAACGGTACCACATTTGTTGGTAGCCGTCATATAAAAAGTATAATTAGCGTCGATAGGCGAACTCAGCGTAAATGATACTGAGGTTTTATCTGTTTTAGTTATAGGGGTAATTTTGTCGTTCCCCTGCGCATCTTTTACATAAAATGTATAGGTGTCATTATCGCCCTTCGACAAATTTTGGACAGTAAAAGTAGTAGGGCCGCAACCCGATAATGGTGCCGGGTTTATTTCTGCATCAGGTGTTCCCGGCCTTACCGTTATAGCCTGGGTGGCCGGCTGATGTGCGGCACAATTATTTAAAACAGTAAGGGTAACCTGGTAAGTTTTATCTTTTCCGGCCGGGTCTTCAGCAAAAACGTGCTGCGGATTCACACTGCTCGATGGTGGTGTGCCATCGCCAAAATCTAATGAAAATGATGCACCTGTCTGGTTATTTGATGTATTGGTGAAAGTAACATTCTGGTTGCCGCAAAAATCAGTTTTATCAACAGTAAAACTGGGTATCACGTCGGCGGCATCAGTTATTACAACTTCATTCTCGCTGGATGCACATGGACTGGTTGCTTGGATGGTCCATTTAAAAGTATACACATTCCCACCCTGTAAATTGCTAATGGTGGCATTATATTTTGTCGGATCGGAGAAAGTAACAGGCGGTCCTGATATTTGTGTCCAACTGGCCGCAAAAGTTCCCGGATCATTCCCCTGCATTACATACGATGTAACGTTACATAATGATTGAGCAGGCCCGGCATAAGCCGTTACTGCTGGTTGATTAACCGTTACTGTTGTTGGGGTACTGGTTTGAACACTACATTTTCCGTTTTGTAAAATCGCTTGGTATTCTGTTGTTTGCGTTAGGTTTACATAAAATAAGGTTGTGCCGTTGTTTACCGGTGTAACAGGTGCCCAGGTAACGCCACCATCGATTGATGTTTCCCAGTTAACAACTGTGCCTAAACTACCGCTCAGGACAATTTCGCCGCTATTGCTGCCTGCGCAAACAATCGATTGGTCGGGTGTTGATGTTGTGCCCGCTATAGTAGGCGCGTTAACAGTTATGTTAACAGGGTTTGAATTGCTGCATCCCGGTGCCGAAGTAATGGTCCATGTGAATTGATACGTATTGCCCGGTACCAAACCGTTAACGCCTGAAGTAGGCGATGTATCATCAGTAAAAGTGATGCCTGCGCTGGGTGTTACAGTCCATTTTCCGGTGCCCGGTGCAGGTGAATTGCCCTGCAATACAAAAGATGTTACATTACATATGGAAGCATTTGAGCCTGCATTGGCAACTATTGGCGTAGGTTGCACAATAACTGATACTTTAACCGGTGCGCCTGTACAGCCTGTAGTGCTAACGGGGGTAACCGTATAAGTAACAGTTGCCGGGGTAGTGCCGTTGTTTATCAATATATCGCCGATGCTGGTAACGTTTGAGGCAATGGCATTATTTGTATTGCCTGTAACCTGTGCAGGCGCAGTACTTGTCCAGGTATAGTTTGTGCCGGTAATTGAGCTGGTTAGCGTAATATTAGCTGCTTCATTACTGCATATGCTTGCGTTTGCAGCTGTTGCAGTAATTAATGGTAATGGGGTTACTGTAACACTCAAAGTAGATGGGACTCCCGGGCAGCCATGTGCATTGGTAGGTGTAATTATATACGCTATAACGGCATTGGTGCTGGCATTAGGATCGGTATTGACAATTACATCGTTAATGGTCGTGCCACTGCCCGAAGTTGAGAAACCCGTAGCATTACCTGAAACCAGTGCGGCTGTCCATGTAAATGTGGCCGAAGCATCGGGTGAAGTAATCTTATAATTAAAATTTGTTTTACTACATACCGATGCGGTCAACTTACTGTTTATTACGTCAACAGGGGCTATAGTTATAGTTACCGGGCTGGTTATCAAATTACATGGAGCTGCTACAGATGTGGTCGCTTCTAAGGTTAAAGTAACGGTTCCGGCGGTTATTTCAGCAGCTGAAGGTTGGTAAGTTGCATTCAACGCATTGGCATTTGGGCTAAATGTTCCTGTGCCGCCAGTCCATTGATAATTGGTAACGCCCGCGCCGGTAACCTGCCCGTTTAATTGCGCTGTTTGAGTAGCGCATATTTGAAAATCGCTGCCGGCGCTAACTGTTGGTGCCTTTTGAAAAGTAATGTGCTGCGGGAGCGAGGTAGTGCTGCCGCAGTTATTTTGTTGAGTTACAGTTACCGTATAAGTAGCATAATCATTAAATATAATGCTCGGGTATTTGCTGTTTGCTGTAAAACCGGGTGCAAAACTATAAGTACCGCCTGTAATATTCCAGGTGTAAGTTGTTGCCGCGTCAACCGCAGTCCCGCTTAGGTTGGTATAAGTGGGGTTATTGGTGGCGTTAGCATTGAATTTTAAAGTTTGATTATTACCGCAAGCCGAAAAGTCGGCCGATAATACAGCTACCGGGGTGCTGTTAACAGTTAAAGTTTGTGCAGGCGCTGTAACAGGGCCGCAACTCGCAGTAGTTACGGTTAAGCCTATCTGGTATACGCCAATATTTGTGAATGTGAATTGTGGGTTGGCAACCGTAGCATTAAAGGTTACGCCTGTTGATGGGGTAACCGTCCACTGGTAAGTATTATTGGTATTACATTTTGAATCGATAACCGATGTATTGGTTGGTGAAACCGGTCCGCCGCCAATACACACTGATGATTGCAGTAAGGTAAAACTTGGTTTGGGCGGATCCTGGATACAAATGGTTTGCTGAACATCTGTCGGCGCACAGGCAGGCCCCGGATTTTGTAAATGCAGGTTAACGGTATGTACGCCTTCGGTAAATGTGTAAACGAAATTTGTGCCTATATGATAATTGAGTTGAACGGGCGTACCATCAACCGACCAGGTATATAATGCATTCGGATTGTTATTACAGGTACTGGCAGTCGCGTTAGGGTCGGGGCCGGGAACCGATGTGTTAATAAACGATACCGGCGTGCCTGTACAAGCGGTTACCGGGCCGGTAAATGAGTTTAACGGGGCTATAAATATCCTGGCATAGTTGCTGGGCGCAGAACCGATCTTGCCGCAATAAGCGTTTCCCGACTGGAAATCTATCTCGAATGCGTTGTCATTATTATTTGATTTTACACCACACGATGATTTTGTAAATAGATGGGTTATTTTTCCGTTAAGCGCTTCTATTTGGTACAAGGTGTAAACACTGTTTGGCGAACCGTCGCCCCAGCTAAAAGTATAGGTATTACCCGGATAATTATATTGTATACCCGTACCCGATGAAGCATCTATATTATAAGTGAGCGGTGCGCTGCCGCTTTCAATACAAACCGAAGGGTTACCTGTAGCACCTATTGAAGAGTTTACTACGTTGTTTATCAGCTGGTAAGCGTAAGTGCTAACTGCGTTATTAGCGTTTACAGACCTGATGGTAACTGTGTAGTTGGCAGCTTTAGCAATAAAATTATAGCTAGGGGCAAGGGCCTGGTTAGTGGCTTCGGTTGCCTGCGTTAATTCGTTAAAAAATGTGGCCGTAGCAGGTGCGGCGCCAGCCGATGCATTGGTGAAAGTGTATGTGGAATTGTTTACACCACTGCACGTACCATAAACTTCGGGGTATTTTGCATTACCTATCTGGGTTGAAGGGCAGGTTGCGGCAGCTGCTGAACCGGTTATGGCTGATACTGTAAAAGTATTTGATACATTACTTGTTACCGCCGGGTTCGAGGATTTTACAATGAACGTGTAAGTTCCCGCCGCCAAAGTGTTTGGTACTGTATAGTTAAAAAAAGTGCCATAAAAGTTTGTTATGGTAGCCGCTGCTGTACCTGTTACTGCCGTACCTGAAGCATTGCATAAATAAAGGCTGTAAACATTATTTAGCTGTATAGAACCTGATGGGTCACTAACATGGAACGGAATAGCTATGGTTGAGCCTTTGCCATATGGGCCTGCATCGATAGTACCCATAGTAATTGTTTGTGCAATTACTGGTGTGAATGCAAATGTGAGCAGTATGATTAATGAAAGCAAGCTTTTTGTAAGGATTCTGTTCATAGAAGATCGTCGTAGTGCCTCCGTAGGTAGCGTATCATTCAATAACTTATAATGCGAATATAATGCGAAAAAAGTAAAGTGTTGTAATAGTGCCATGCAGATTACAATAAATGGCTTTTTATACGGTAAAGTACAGCTGCTTGTTACACAAAGCAGACATAAACCATTTGAAATAAATGGAAAGGGTTGGAAAAGGGTGCGATTTTAGCCAAAAAAGAGGTAGGAAACCAATATGGCGGTTATTATTCCCGCAAGGTCGGCAATAAGCATGGCGGGTATGGTATAACGAGTTTTTTTAATATTTACAATACCAAAGTATAGGGCAACAATATAAAATGTAGTGTCGGCTGTGCCATACAATACACTCGACATATGACCAATAAAGCTATCAGGGCCAAATATTTTTAAATTATCAAGCATCAGCGCACGTGCCCCTGAACCGCTAAGCGGGCGTAAAAAAGCAATTGGCAACACATCAACAAACCGGGTATCCATATTAAAATGGCCAAAGATCCATTTAAAGCCATCGCCCAGGTACGTAAGCGCCCCGCTTGTTCTGAACAAGCTTACGGCAACCAGCAGCCCCACCAAGTAGGGGATTATTTTGATCGAAACTTCAAAACCTTCTTTTGCGCCTTCAATAAAGGCCTCAAAAACATTTATTTTTTTGCGTATACCGCCTAAAATAAATATTACTGGTATGGCTAGATATATAAAGTTGCTGAAAACGCCTGAATAGGCACTTATCTGTGCTTTATCAAGAAAATAAGCAAAATACCATACCAGTAAACCCATAAACGCGGTAATGCCTATCAGCCAGCTTAGTACCACTTTGTCAAACAAGTTTATTTTTTGTTTGATGGATACCACCAGTAAACCTGCAAGTGTAGCCACATAAGTTGCTACAATACAGGGTATAAAAATATCTGTCGGGTCTTTCGAATGGAATATGGCCCGCTGTGCAATTATGGCTATAGGTAAAATAGTTAAACCCGAAGCATGCAGCACCAAAAACATGATCTGCGAATTGGATGCGGTGTCTTTATCCTTATTCAACTCCTGCAAACTCTCCATAGATTTTAGGCCAAAAGGTGTAGCGGCATTGTCAAGCCCTAACAAATTAGCCGAAAAGTTTAGCATCATTTGCCCCACAGCAGGATGGTTTTTGGGTACCTCGGGGAAAAGTTTGTTGAAAAATGGACCTACTATCCGGGAAAGGAGATTTACTGCACCAGCCTTTTCGCCTATCTTCATGATACCTAACCACATTGACATAATGCCCACCAGTGGAAGGGCAATAGTCATAACTGACGATTGCGCCGACTCAAAAGTTCCTTCAGCCATCATTCGGAATATATCGGTATCGCCAAAAAATATAAGCCTGATAAGGCCTATAATAAAAGCGATAAGAAAAAATATTATCCAGATATAATTTAAAACCATTGATATGATTAAAGTTTTGAAGATAATTGTTTTTTAATAATTATCGGGTAGTTAATTATAACTTTAGGTATGATAACAGACACACTTCAAAATCTTGCAAATGCTATCGGCAATTTCCTGAAAACAGATCAGGACTCAATAGACTGGGAAACAAGACCAGCGCCTGCTAAATGGTCGAAGAAAGAAATAATAGGCCACCTGATAGATAGCGCGCAGATCAACCTGCAACGTTTTGTCCGCTGCACTTACGAGGAAAATTTTAAACTGATTTATGAACAGGATGAGTGGGTGGCTGCGGCGCATTATCAGGATGCAGACATAAAGGAATTGCTAGACCTTTGGATACTACTTAACAGGCAGATCATGCGCGTATTGAGCGATTACCCGGCTGATAGATTAACCGCAGTGTGCGACAATAATAAGAACACAATGCAACTGCACACGGTTGAGTGGCTCGCTGCTGATTACGTTAGGCATATGCAGCATCATTTAGGACAAATAAAATAATCGTTATCATTTCGAAATGATCTTAAACTCGGTACGCCTGTTTTTGGCCCGGTTCTCATCGCTTGTGTTAGGCATAATAGGTTGTGTTTCGCCATAGCCTTTATAAACCAGCCTCGCAGCGTTTATGCCGTTTGTAATTAAGTATTGGTATACCGATTTCGACCTGTTCTCGGACAGTACTTTGTTAGCCAGATCGTTGCCGACATTATCAGTATGTCCTGAAATTTCGATATGTACCGACGGGTTAAGGGTTAAGAAGTCAATCAGTTTTTGTAGCTCGGCTTTTGAGTCTGGCTTTAGATCAAATTTATTGGTGTCGAAAAATATGTTATTCAACACCACTTTGTTGCCAACTTCGATAGGCGATAATTCCACGGTCAGCAAATAAGGCTCCCTAGCCTCATGGCCTAAAAGCGAGAAGTTGGCCGAGTAAAATAGGTATCCATCTTTTGATACATTCAGCCCGTAATTCTTACCTGCAGCCAATGTAACCAAGAAGTCGCCATATTCGGGTGAACTGTTGTCTTGGTAAACAGATTTATTTTTTTCAAGGTCGATGATCTCCACTGATGCTTCCAGCGGTTGCTTGGTTACGGCATCAATTACAACGCCTTTTACATAAGTTACCACATGCGGCCTAATGTTTTCAGGCAGTTCGAAATAATAAATATCATAACCCCCAAAACCATTCAGGTTGTTCGATGCAAAAAATGCGTATTGGCCGCTGGCGGTTACAGTAAGCCCGTTTTCATCGCCGCTTGAGTTGATAGGGTAGCCCAGGTTTTGTGGTTTCTGCCATTGGCCATTCTTACCCAAATGACTTACAAAAAGATCCATGCCGCCAAGCCCCGGCCATCCGTTCGAGCAAAAATACAGCGTGCTATCATCAGCATGTATATATGGCGACTGCTCGTCGGAAGATGTATTGATATTGGGCCCCAGGTTTTCCGGCTCACTCCATCCCTTATCGGTAACGGTTGATTTCCATATATCATAACCTCCATAGCCGCCCTTGCGGTTACTGACAAAGTATAGTGTACGCCCATCGGCACTTATTGATGGCTGCGATTCCCAACCCGATGTATTAACGGGTGGGTTAAGGTCATAGGGTTTACCCCAGCCATCGCCTTGTTTTTTAGCTATATAAATATCGCACCTGCCCAGGCCGTCGGGGCGGTTGCAGCCCGTAAAAAACAAATATTTACCATCTGCCGATATGGATTGGGCTCCTTCGTTATAATTAGGTGTATTTATATTATTACTTAGGTAGGTCGCCGTTTGCCATTTCCCGTTTAGCTTAACACTTTTATAAAAATCTTCGTTATTATTTATTTTTCGGGTAAATATCAATTCGCTTTCATCGGCGGTGGCGACAGGCAGGTATTCATCATCTCCCGTATTAATTTCGGGGCCTACGTTAATGGGTTTAAACGAAACCGGGTGTTGAATGGCTTCAATGCTAAAATCACAATCCCTAAGTAATTTCTTTGCCAAATAAATATCCTTATCCTGGATATTGGGGTATGTAAGATACTTTTGCAGGTGTTGTTGGGCTATCACATACTCTGCGTTCCTTATTTCTGCTTCGCCTAATTTAAGGTAAACTGCCCGGCTAAAATCAGGGCTTATGGCTATTACCTTCCGGTATTCTTCAATAGAAAGTTTGTTTTGCTTAAGTACATGTAAAACATCAGCTAATTGTAAATGTGCTTCAACAAATTTAGGGTCTTTTTCTATAGCCTTTAATAATTCTGACGAGGCCACATCATATTCACGTTCGTCCAGAGCCTCGTTTGCCAGGGCGTAGTGCTTAATAGCCTCACGGTCGGTAGTTGAATACTGCGCCTGTGCGTAAGTGCAAACCGATACAAATATTAATAGAAACGACAGGAGAACAATTCTCATCCTTAACTGATACGATTATTTGCATTCTAAGTTACACTTATTAAGGGATATTTAAATACTTATGTGTTTGTAATGATATTTCCCAATGAGGATTATTCATTACATATTCAACTATCATTGGGGTCATTTCTTTTGATTTAGACCATTCAGGCTGCAAATACAATTTGCAGTTTGGCCCTACCAGTTTGGCATGTTGTTCGGCCCATTCAAAGTCTGATTTGTTAAATACGATCACCTTAAGTTCGTCGGCTTTTTCGGCAACGCTCATAGTAGGCCCTTTGAACTTTTTTGGTGATAAACATATCCAGTCCCAGTTACCCGAAAGGGGATAAGCGCCTGATGTTTCGATGAAAGTTTTAATGCCTTTTTGCTGTAATTGCGCAGTAAGGTAATCAAGGTTATATATCAATGGCTCGCCGCCGGTCACCACTACAGCTTTTGAAGGATATTGCGAAGCATGCTCCACAACAGTATCGGCAGCGGTAAGTGCGTGCAGTTCGGCGTCCCAGCTTTCTTTTACATCGCACCAGTGGCAGCCCACATCGCAACCGCCTAAACGAATAAAATATGCTGCCTTGCCGGTATGAAATCCTTCGCCCTGTATGGTATAAAACTCTTCCATTAAAGGAAGCAATGTGCCGTCATCCGGTATCTGGTGTGCCATTTTGCAAAAGTACCTTTTTAGGCTTAAAGCTGAAAGCAGAAAGACCAAAGCAAATATATTGGAGCATATTTTTACATTAACATTGGTTTATTGCCGTCATTAATTCTAAACTCGCTTTAGCCTTTGGACTTTCTGCTTTAAGCTTTTTTTTACTTTTCGCTTTAAGCTTTTGACTTTTAGCTATATAATAGTTATTATTACTTAAAATTTCTACAAGTGAAAAAAATCTACCTCATCATTGGATTTTTGGTGCTGATATGTTTCAGCTCATGCGTGGATATTGAGGAACATTACGATTTTAAGGCCGATGGTTCCGTTAATGTAGTGTATGGTTTCGATATGAGCCGCGCGGTATCGGTACTTATGAACCTGATGTCTGATTCAGTACGAGCGACCCCGCAGTTTGCGATGGTGAAGGATACCACCCTTAATTTTTACAGCGCTTTACCCGATAGCACCCAGATAAAAATGAACCTGGATGAGATAAATATGGCTAAAAGCAGCAACCTCACCGTAAAAATGAACCTGAATAAAAGCATTATGAAGGTGAGTGTTAACCATGTGGCGAAAAATGCTTCTGATCTGCAATATTACCTGCAGCATATCTCGAAAATATCGATGAATAACCAATTGAATGCGCTGGCAAAAAATAATACTGAAGCAAAGCGCTTTGATGCACAGCAGTTAATAGCAGGAGAAGACTATTATAATTACGAGATAACTCCACACAAATTTTACCGCATAATTGATAAAGCGAAATTTAACGCGTTTTTAAAGAAAACAGGATCGACACTTGCGATGGCTAAAGCTATGCTGATAGATATGCCCTATAAAATTGTGCTGAACTTCGCAAAGCCTGTGAAAAAAATAAACAACTCCAAAGCCATTCTCTCGGCCGACAGGAAACACGTTACGCTGGTAACTGACATGGATGAAGTGATGAAGAACCCGAATGTGATGAACCTGAAAATAGATTTCTGAACAACTTTATGAATTGGTATAAAATACCCGGTGTGCAGCCGGCAGATGAACCTTTTATAAAAAGAATTAAAGCAGGAGGAAAAAGTATTTGCCTGGTAAATTATGAGGGGAAGCTTTACGCGCTATCAGCTATCTGTCCGCATGCCGGCGGGGATTTGAGCGATGGGTGGTGCGAGCATTCCAAAATAGTTTGCCCCATACACCGTTTTTCGTATGATTTGGCAACAGGCAAAGGTACCGAGGGCCAAAATGATTATATAGAATCATATCCTATTGAAATAAAAGATGATGGGTTGTATATTGGTATTACCGGTTTTTGGGAGAAAATAAAGCAAGCATTCAGGTAATAAATGCACATTACTTATTTATCGGTATTTGTATTAAGGAGTCGCCATACCAATTAATTTGTAATGGCTGTTTGGCGCTTTTTATATTTTCAGTTGCAACATCAGCTCCTGTGCCATAATTAATTTCGGCATATTGACCATATATTACCGAGATCGATACTATCAGCCGGCTGCCTTTTAATACTTTTACACTTGTAAAGGGGCCGCTAACGGGAATATTTTCCTTCACGCCTGGTTTTAATAAATTTCTTTTACTGTGATCTTTAGCATAACTGGCTCTTCCAAATACCCCGAATAAATTCAAATATTTGCCATCGGGCTGTTGAACAGTTAATGTAATTGCAATGTCCATATCTTTTTTATTAACAGAAGCAGATAAATTCGCTATAAACGAGCCTGCTATTATAAAATCACCCTTCTGAATATCAGATATAAATCTTATCGTATCGTCAGCGCTTAATGAGTCGGTTAAAACACCCGAGGTATTTAAACTATATGATACATTCCGCTCTTTGCGGACAGAAAGATCTACATTCTGAGAAACACTGCCTCCTGTTTTTTGTGTAGCCAGCTTATAGTACTTTCCTTGTTTAGTGTTAGTTAGATAAAGATCGAGAAAGCTACTACTTGCTTTTTTGAGCGAGGGCACATGCACCCACCTATTGGCACCCATTACTTCATAATTAACAGTATCTTGTAATAGGCTGGGTTTCTTTCCGCCTTTCAGCGTATAATCAAACCATTGATATATCAGGCTGTCAATATTTATATTAGCTACATCGTCAAGCGTATAACCACCCAAAATAGGCTGAATATAGCCGCTTCCTGCCCCCGCGTGGTCATATGGGCCAATTACCAGGTAGTGGTTTGCCGAAGCATTCCATTGGTGATGTTGTTTGTAATAGTATAGAGATCCTAATTGTTCCCCGTCATAATATCCCGTTATGGTTAAAACAGGGATATTTATTTTACTAAAATCATGCTGATAGGGGATAGTGCTTTGCCAATATTTATCAAATAATGGGTGCTTTAACCACTTTTGAAAGATGGCATTTGGCTTGTCATCAATAGTATCAATGTTATTAAAAGCTTTTCCGCTTATATACCATTTATTGTACAGGGACGTCCAATGCGCGGCCGAATCAAACAAAAATTGAAGCCCATTTAATTTGTCATGAGTTACACTGCTGAGCCAGCTATAATTATATGTTGTAAAAATGCCGTTATGCCTGGGGAAGTCTATACCTGGTGCTGTGGCAGCCTGTGGTACTATGGTTTTTAAAGCAGGGTGTAGTTTTTTGGTTGCTGCCCATTGGGTAAATCCCAGGTAACTGCCTCCATACATGCCAATCTTACCATTGCACCAACCCTGTTTGCTGATCCAGTCTATGGCATCATATAAATCATTGGCATCATGCTCCCAAGGTTCTATCCGGACATCAGAAACGTATTTACCGCGTATATTTAATATAATACCGACATACCCATGAGTTGTTATTTGTTTTGCTGAAAATACCTCATCATTACTGGCGTAAATAGTACTCATCATTACTACAGGCTGTGGGTCTGGGAATTTTCGGTCGCGTACAATTACCGCAGCTAGTTTTACCCCATCACGCATGGTGATCATTACACTGTCCTGTATTATAAAATTTGCCTTATCTAAATCAAATACAATTTTCTTTGCTTCAGCTAAAAAGGGTTTATAAACAACATATTGCAAATAGGCTTGTGAAAACATAATTGCCGAATCCAAAAACAAGCTGTCATTTGTTCTCGCCTTTACTACACTTAGTTTTTTTTGCCACTCTTCCTCTATCTCATCATTATCGTGCGAAAATGGTTCTTCAGCATAAACTAATGCCTGCCCGTTAAATGAGTTAAGTGTTATTGGTAATGCCCATTTTAAAATATCAATATCCGAACGTTTGTCCCCGCCTTTTTGTAACAGCTTTATATGGTTATAGGTATCATATATACTTAGGTAGCCATAACTATCTTCTTTCAATACATGGAGAGATCTGGTCATAAAAGACCTGAGGCTATCTATGCTTTCCAAGCTTTTATCATATTGTTGGGCTATGGTTTGAACGGCGAACAAACTGCCATAAAATTCGCCGTCACGGTCTGTTTTAGGTATTGCTTCAAGTTTTTCAATTATGGCATTAGCTAATACAGGTATGAATTTTTTTAATGAAGCGGTATCCGACAGTGCCTTTTTTGGGAAATATACTTGCTGGCTATAAACGTTGGGAAAAAGAAACATCAATAGGCATAAGATAATAAATGATGTTCCTTTCATTTTTTAATACTATTCTTTACCACACCAACCGGTGCGGGAGTTGTCTATGATGTTAAGGGCGCAATGATTGAATTTTTTTTGCCGATCTACTATCAATACATTCACATAACCGGTTTTGGGGAAATATAATAAATAATTGGAAAAATAGCTCATCAAATTGCCGGAAGGAATGTTTTAACCACCTTGTACATTCCCGGCTCAAAAGTTGCGATCTTTAATGCTTCCTCAAGATAAGGTGATGCGGTGGGATTGTTCCGCATATTTTGATAATCTTCAATACTTCTCCACTGGGCGTACATGGTAACTTTAGTTCCATCGAGACTTTTGTGGAGGCTTGATGAAATAAAGCCGGTTATTTTTACCACGCTTTCTTCAGTTGCCAATATGAGCAGATCAACCAGTTTTTTCTGATTTTCCGGGGCTACCGTAAATACATTGATTAATGTTAAGTAGTTGTTTTCAACAGAAATACTTGTCATTTCCTATGATTTACGTTAACGTTGAGTTACTTATATACCTCTTTTTTGGCCGATGCCAATGTGTTCTTTAATAATCCAATAATGGTCATTAGCCCAACACCGCCGGGCACAGGTGTTATCCACGATGTTTTTGGCGCCACATTCTCAAAATCAACATCGCCATACAATTTAAAGCCGGATTTGGTTGTGGTTGAGGTTTCACGATTCATGCCAACGTCAATTACCACTGCGCCTGGTTTTACCATATCGGCAGTAATAAAATTCTTTTTGCCGATGGCTACTATCAGTATATCGGCATCAAGGGTAAAGTCTTTAATATTTGGTGTACGGCTGTGACAAAGGGTAACCGTGCAATTGCCGGGGTAGGTGTTTCGCGCCATCAGAATACTCATTGGCGAGCCTACTATATTACTTCGGCCAACAACAACGCAATGCTTGCCCGATGTTTCGATATTGTATTCCTTTAGCATTAGGGTAATGCCGTAGGGGGTAGCAGGGATAAATGATGGTAGGTTGCGCTGCATACGGCCCAGGTTAACCGGATGGAAGCCGTCTACATCTTTGCGATAGTCGATCTTTTCGGTTACTTTTTCAGGGTCGATGTGTTTAGGAAGGGGGAGCTGAACAATGATCCCGTCAATATCAGCGTCGGCATTCAGTTCGGCTACTTTTTGCAGCAGTTCATCTTCGGTTACGGTATCTTTATATCTAACCAAAGTAGATTTAAACCCAACCTTTTCGCAGTTTTTTATCTTGCTGGCTACGTAGGTTTCGCTGCCGCCGTCGTGGCCAACTAAAACTGCCACCAAATGCGGCTGCCTGCCGGTTTCAGCTAGTATTTTAGCCGCTTCTTCGGCAATTTCAACTTTAAGTTTTTCTGATACGTATTTTCCGTCTAAAAGCTCCATTTAGCCCCCTAACCCCCTAAAGGGGGAATAATAGTTTAATAAATATATTTCTTTAGCCATCCCAATCAAAAACTCCCCCTTTAGGGGGCTGGGGGCTAATCCAGTTTCAACACTGCCATAAACGCCGATTGTGGGATCTCCACATTACCTACCTGGCGCATGCGTTTTTTGCCTTTTTTCTGTTTTTCCAACAGCTTACGCTTACGCGATATGTCACCGCCGTAACATTTGGCCGTTACATCCTTGCGCAGGGCTTTTACCGTTTCACGGGCGATAATTTTAGCGCCGATAGATGCCTGTATAATTATTTCGAATTGCTGGCGGGGTATTAATTCCCTCAGCTTTTCACATATCTTTTTACCGAAGTCATAAGAGTTACCGCGGAATATTAATGATGATAAAGCGTCGACAGGTTCCGCATTTAAACGGATATCCAAACGCACTAAATCCGACTGACGATAACCTATCTGGTGATAATCAAACGAGGCATAGCCTTTAGATATCGTTTTCAGTTTATCATAAAAATCGAAAACTATTTCGCCCATTGGCATCTCGAATATCAGCTCAACACGGTCGGATGTTAAGTACGATTGATTTTTGATAAAACCACGTTTTTGGATACACAACGACATTACCGGCCCTACAAATTCAGATTTTGTAATGATGGTAGCTTTTATGTAAGGTTCCTCCACATAATCTATCCTGCTTGGGTCGGGAAGATCGGAGGGGTTGTTTACTGTTATTGGTACGCCTTTGGTGGTATAAGCGATGTACGACACGTTGGGTACCGTAGTGATCACCGTCATATCGAACTCGCGTTCCAAACGTTCCTGGATGATCTCCATGTGCAGCATACCCAAGAAACCGCAACGGAAACCAAAGCCCAAAGCTGCTGATGATTCAGGTTCGAAAACCAAGGCAGCATCGTTCAATTGCAGTTTGCCCATTGAATCGCGCAACTCTTCGTAATCTTCGGTATCAACCGGGTAAATACCGGCAAATACCATTGGTTTTACTTCCTCAAAACCCTGTATACCTTCGGCACATGGGCGGTCAACACGGGTGATGGTATCTCCAACCTTAACTTCCCTGGCTTCTTTTATACCTGATATGATATAGCCCACATCGCCGGTTTTTATAACATCCCTTGGCGATTGTTTTAACTTTAGTGTGCCAACTTCATCCGCAATATATTGCTTTTCTGTAGCGAAAAATTTTACCTTATCGCCTTTGCGTATCTCGCCGTTCACCACCTTAAAATAGGCCACAATACCACGGAACGAGTTAAAAACAGAATCAAATATCAATGCTTGTAACGGTGCTTCAGGGTCTCCGACAGGATGGGGTACCCTTTCAACTATGGCACTTAAAATCTCATGTACGCCCATACCTGTTTTACCAGATGCAGCAAGTATGTCTTCGCGTTTGCAGCCTATAAGCTCTACTATCTGGTCTTTAACCTCCTCAGGCATAGCGCCGGGCAGGTCCATTTTGTTCAACACAGGGATTATCTCCAGGTCATTCTCCAAAGCCAAATAAAGATTTGATATGGTTTGCGCCTGTATACCCTGTGCAGCGTCGACAATAAGCAGTGCACCTTCGCAGGCAGCTATGGAACGCGATACTTCGTACGAAAAGTCAACGTGGCCCGGTGTATCTATCAGGTTAAGGATATATTTTTGGCCATTAAGCTCATAATCCATTTGTATGGCATGGCTTTTTATGGTGATGCCGCGCTCGCGTTCAAGGTCCATATCGTCAAGCAATTGTGCCTGCGATTCGCGTTGGGTAATGGTGTTGGTATATTCTAATAACCTGTCGGCTAAAGTACTTTTGCCGTGGTCGATATGCGCTATAATACAAAAATTACGAATGTGCTCCATTGAAGCGCAAAAGTAGCGTTTTTAGGCGGATAATAAAAGCCCCAACTCAAGTTGAGCGTTAGGGCTTTTATTAAATATTTTACTGTAATAGTTGTCGCGCGTCGTATCAATTACTCACAAAAACAGGTGTTTCGCTTACGGCTACACTAAGCACATTGCTCGTTGTAGTTTTAGTGGCCTTATTAATTGTAGGCACACTTGGGTTTAATGTATACAGGGTTGCTGCTTTTGCGCCCACGTTAAGATAATAAGTAGCTGTCGCGCCTTTGGCAGTAGGCATCCACAGCACCCAAATAGTTTTGGTGCCATTGGTATACTGATCTACCATTGGGCTTGAGCTTAATGTTTTTACATAAGTATAATCGCCCATCAAAGCTGAAACTTCATGTATATAATTGCCAGCCGGCCTGCGGGAACTGCTGCTTGCCATTAAGCCTGATGTTGAAAACTGGACACTGTTGCCGGGAGCGTTATCATACATCTGGTAAAAAAACAGGCGCGAGATGCCATGTTTTATATACAGTAACGATGATCTTAATATCCAATCGGCCTGAACCAATAGAGCTGATTTACCTCCAATGGCGGGAGCACGCAGGGGGCTTCCGGAATTAATATCATAGCCATTTTCGGTTAACCAAACCTGGGGGTTACCGGCTATGGTTTTGGCTTCTGCTGAAAATGCATCAGCTTCACTTGCTGCGTTTGACAGTTCGGGAGCCGCGCCAACGTTGCTGCCGCTGCTATAGTTATGGTAGTTGATCACGTCAAAGCAAAGGTTAACGCTGCCGTCGGCTTTGTAACCACGGTTCTGGGCGCACCAAGTTACCATGTCTTTTATCCATTGTATGGCATTTGGTAAATTACAAAGGCCGCCCATTACTACCTGCATATTTGGGTCGGCATTTTTTATACCTACGTTTTTACCCATCTTGCCCACGTTGCCATCATAAAATGCCGACATGTTGGCTGCGTATTGCTGCGCAGTTTGTTTGGTAGCAGGGCCTTTCCACCATTTATCAGGTTCGTTGTTAACCTCCACATATTTTACGGTGTTGAGGCCAACTTTAACAGTATTTACCACATCGTTTGCCCAGCGCGGGGTTTTATCTACTGATAATAAACTTTTATTAACCGCAGTATTCGAGCCATATCTTGCCGCAAACTGGAAAGCCACTTTACCCACAAGGATATAAGAAGCCGGGTCGCTAAGGTTTGAGCCGTAGGGAGCCGTTACATCTTCTGAATCCTGCAGATTTGCCGGGAAGCTGGCCAGGAACCAACTGGGGCAGGTCTTGATATCAACCAGGGCCGTCATGTTGTTGTTTTTTAGGGTCGAATAAATGGCATCCAAATTCCAGCTGCCATTAATTACCGGGTTGAAACTGTACTGTCCTTGTGCAGATTCGAGGGAACTCCAATCAAGGTAATGTCTTACCCCGCTAAAAGTCTTCATTAATCCCCATTTAGTAGGATCGATAGTTGAAGGGTTGGAGCCAAAGAAGTCCCATGCAAAGGTGTTTACGCCAAACATGTTTCTTAAGGGTGTAGTTGTTGCTACTGACGCGGCCGCAGATAATGAAGTTGAGGCAGTGTCTAATTTTAGTGCACTGGCCGGTGCCTGGGCGTCCTTTTTACAGCTTGCAAAAAGGGCGGCAGCAGTCGCGAGTACGCACAAGCGTCTGCTGAAACGAGAGTTTCGGGTTGTTTTCTGTGTCATAGATGTTTTATTGTTTTCATATGTAAAAACTCCGTTACAACAGAATTATTGCCTAATAAGAAAAAATATTTTAAATTTTATTCGGTTTTATAATCCAGGTCGGTCAAATCTTTAACTGAACCGAAACCTATAACATCCTTAATTACCTTACCGTCAGTCATTTCCATCGCCCTGATAATTTTATCTGCGCCAAATTTATTTTTTATCTCGTACATGGTTTTTAGCGCTATATCTTTCCGTTCAATATCTTCAAACAAACTGTAAAACATATTCCCGGTATTTACAAAATTAGTAACAGCCACTCTCATGCTATCAATATGAGTGTTTAAAATGGGGCCGCTATTTGTTTTCGCTTCAAATTTCTCCATTCGCAGGCGTATCATGCGCATCAGGCTAACGGCATCCTGCACGGGCAGGGTAATGGGAAATCCATCATCCCAGCGGGTGCCATCTTCATATCGCGCGGTAAAGCCGATGGATTTACAATAGAATTTATGATGTACCATGCGTTTTTCAAGTGTAAGGCATAGCGTCATGAACAGCTGCTCTATATATTCTATGTTTTTTCTTTTTTCCGCTGATATTTGCCGCATGGATTGCATGCCATGGTAATCATGCGCTACAATGTTGGTTTCGATAAAATTGAGCCGGTAGTGCCAGTAAATACCATCAATACTTTTAAAAATAGCCTTTAGGCGTTGGGGGGTGGCATAACGCATTTCCAACGGTGTATTGATCCCGCTGCGTTCTAACCGGTACGACATATTGGCTCCAATGCCCGGCAGGTCGCCCAGTTTAAGGCCACTTAGTACGTCATCAATGTTTTGCGGGGTTATCATCATCAGCCCACCTGTTTTTTTACCACGCACCGATGCCAGCTTAGCCAAAAAAGCATTAGGCGCAATACCTACCGAGCATTCCAGCCAATCGCCCACGTTGGTTAAAATATCCCGCTTTATCCGGCGCGCAATGGTAAGCGGATCGGTATGATCGTAATTGGTTAGGTTAATGATAGCTTCATCAATGCTTTTCGGCACAACATCATTGCAATATTGCTTAAGTACATGGATTATTTTTTTATGGAATTCGCGGTAGCGGGCGGGGTTGCTTTCAACCGGGATAAAATCAGGGCAGGCGGCCATTACATCATTCAGGCGCATCCCGGCTTTTAACCCGCGTTCTTTTGCTTCGGTTGATAGCGATATTACGCAACCATATTTGCCGGTGTACACACAAACCCCAACAGGGCGGTTGCGCAGCCAAAAGTTTACCTGTTGCTCGCAACTGGCAAAAAAGCTGTTCATATCAACAAATAGCACGCGGGGTTCGGCTTTTACCTGGATGGAGTTTTGGTTCACTTACAAATTTACTAATATTTTTAGTAAAGTGAAATGAATGTGGAAAGAATTATCAAACCAAATAATTCCCCGTTTGCGGCCCCTGATTGAATAGTAAGTCGACAATACTAAGGTTTCTCAAAAATCCGTTCTTTTCCTCAAAAACCTGGAAATAGGGTTTTTGGTCAATATTACTCTCTTTTTTGGGATTAATGGAAGATCGCAGATCGGTAAGCCCGGGATATTCTGCCTCGTAAGTTTCGGTGTAGGAGAGGGGCGTTTTTATTTTCGCGAGCTTTAACAGCAGTTGCAGCAATTGTTCGTTATAATCAAACAAAAAGATTTCCTTGTTTTCATAAAACGGGGCAAAATCGTCCTCATAATATTCAAAATAGGCCGAACGGCGGTAGCAGGCCTGCAGGCTCATCCAGTGCAATCGTTGCCAGTTAAATTCATAGCTGATCCTTACATCCTTAACACCGGTGTGGTTTTTTGATCCCTTCATAACAGGAACCGTAAGCCCCAATATGCCATCGGGCGAACAGATGTTTGCGCGGTTGCGGTAAGTTTGCTTTGGGAAATGCTCATCACGCTCAATTAAAATACCGGGTTTGTATTTATTAAGCGCCATAAAATATTCAACCGGCGGCAGATAAAGCATGGGTAAAACAACACCGTTTGCAATCATATATTTTTTTAAGTTTGTACACGAAAATTGGGCAAAAATAATGATAAATAAAGGGGTTTCAAGATTAGGTGCGTTCTTTTTATACCTTATGTCGTTATTGCCATTCTGGTTTATATACCTCATATCCGATGTTGTATTCTTTGTCATCTATTATATAGTAGGTTATCGCCGTAAGGTTGTGCAGGAAAACTTGCGTAATTCCTTTCCTGAAAAAACAGAAGAAGAGCGCAGAATTATAGAAAAGAAATATTTTAAATACCTGGCCGACCTTACGGTGGAAACAGTAAAAATGATAACTGTATCAAAAAGCGCCATATGCAAGCGGTTCATAGCCACAAACCCCGAAGTGCTTGATAGTTATTTGGAGCAGGGCCGAAGCGTTATTACCGCGCTGGGCCATTATGGTAACTGGGAAATGTCGAACCTGCGGTTGAGTATTCATACAGATAAGAAACTAATAGTTGTTTATAAGCCGCTGACTAACGATATCTTTGACAAGTTTTTTATAAGCATGCGTTCGCGTTTTGGGAGTGTAATGGTAGCCATGAAGAATATAGCACGTGTAGTAGTACAACACAGGCATGAAGTAACTATTACGGCCCTGGTTGCCGACCAAACACCTGTTCAGCATGAAGCTACTTACTTTACCACCTTTATGAACCAGCCAACTGCCTTTTTTTTGGGGATTGAAAAACTGGCCAAATTAACCAATCCGGTTGTTATATTTTGCGATGTACAATGTGTTAAAAGAGGTCATTATACCTGTACTTTTATACCTTTAACGGAAAGCCCTAAAGAAACCACCCCTTATGAAATAACGGCTTCATATATAAAGTATTTAGAAATAATGATAAAAAGAGAGCCTCAATATTGGTTATGGTCGCACCGCAGGTGGAAGTTTAAGCCGGAGGATAAAAATTAAATGAGT
>CAIWRU010000193.1 GCA_903915155.1 uncultured Mucilaginibacter sp. | reverse complement strand
GGAACAGTATCCCTCAGCAGCAGAAGAACGCCGTAACCCAATTGGCGCTGGATCACCCTCATCTTTCTTCCAGGGAACTTGCCTGTAAGCTGACGGATGAGCAGCAGGTATTCATCTCAGAATCCAGCGTATACCGCATTACAGCTGACGATTATAAGTCTGCCTTCATCCATAAAAATGAATCGGCCCATCCCGGTTATTACCAGGTTTATTTGGAGCGATATGGTATTAACGTTGAATTGACCTCAACGCTGCGTTGCGCATTTCATAAGTATACCTTTAAACCCGGGGCAGACAAAAAGCTGATAGCAAATCTTGCGCTATCAAACGAAAGGGTAAAAAGCTGGGATATACACCAGGAAGATGCAAACGTTTTTACAGGCTTTCAGCAAGCCGGGGAGAAAATGTATTACTATGCGGTCACCAATCATAAAATAAGTAAGATCGATTCGCTGAAAAAAGGGGAGAAGATAGTACCGGTAATTGATTTTGTTAATGAAAATAAACCGCTTGAAATACAGATAGGGTTTTCATTTGTCAGCATAAAAAACGCGAAGGAAAATTTAGAAAAGGAAATGCTGGGTAAAAGTTTTGAGCAGGTTAGAAATGAGGCGACTGAAACTTGGAACAACCTGTTATCAAAGATTTCGGTTACCGGGGGCACAGAGCGGCAGAAGGGTATATTTTATTCATGCCTGTATCGCTCATTTCTTTGGCCGGCTTTACGCAGCGATATTAACGGCGACTTTACAGACCTGAGTGGTAAAGTGGTAAATAAAGGCTTTAACTATTATACTGAACCATCATTGTGGGACGATTACCGGAACAAGTTAATTCTATTAGGCTTGCTTTCGCCTAAAGTAACCAATGATGTAATTAAGTCATTAATTGATAAAGGTGAAATAACAGGTTTTATGCCCACTTTCTTCCATGGCGACCATGCGTCGGTATTTATCACCGGTTCGTACCTACGGGGGTTAAGGGATTACGATGTAAACGAAGCCTATAGGCTGATGCTAAAAAATGCTACGGTTGAAGGAACCCGGAAATATGTAGATGAATACAATACCAGAGGCTACATATCGGAGCTGGAGGTTGACCACCCGGTAACAGAAACAGTAACCAAGGCAGCCGTTACAAAAACGCTGGAGTATGCTTATGATGATTACGCAGTGGCGTTACTGGCCCAGCAATTAAAAGATACGACAAGCTATCGCATGCTGATGAAGCGTACAAAAAACTATAAAAATGTATTTAACCCGGCTACGGGGTTTATGGAAGGGCGACTAGCAAACGGTGATTGGGTGAAGAATTTTAATCCATATTATCCCTATTACGAATATATGTATCGAGAAGCAAATGCCTGGCAGTCATCTTTTTTTGTGCCGCATGATGTGCCGGGCTTAATAGCGCTTTATAAGAGCAAGCATAACTTCGAACTTAAATTGGACTCCCTTTTTACAATTCCGTGGAAAGGTTATGAGGCGTATAATATATCCGGCTTTATCGGGCAGTATTGCCAGGGGAACCAACCGGACCATAGTTATGGCTTCTTATATTATTTTGTGGGCAAGCAAGAAAAATCACAAGTAATACTGGATAGTATTATGAACCATTTTTATGATTTGGGGAAAGAACATCTTTCGTACGCCGGAATGGATGATGCTGGTGAAATGTCGGCGTGGTATGTATTTAATGCTATGGGATTTTACCCCTTTTCGCCCGCTGATCCCAAGTATATTGTCTCGGTGCCGCTGTTTGATAAGGTCAATATTAAATTAGCTAATGGCAATACTTATACCATAGTCAAAAAAGGTAGTGGTAAAAAGATCACGAATTTATCCTATGATGGTAAAAAGATAGATGGCTATTTTATAACTGATAAGGAATTGAAAGAAGGAAAACAGCTGAATATAATAACCAGGTAGTTGTTGTAATTGGCAAATTGTTTAATCGAAAAAAGCTACTCTTAATGAGTGGCTTTTGTTTTATCAAAACCCCCAATTCAGCCACTGCTACGCCATTACCACTAAGTACATGTTTTGCAGTAAACTTAAAATACCGTGCATTGTAAACATGGTCGAGCGTTGTTATTTGTTCAACCGGGTTTGACCTGATGTTGGCGAACTCACCCTCGGCTACCTGCTGCCAGTTAATGCCGTCATCGCTTATAGCATAACTATAGTTGTCGACCGTACCTTCGGCCAATCTATCATGCCGCGGCAAATAGGTAAATGCTTTTATGGGTTCAACCTTGCCCATATCCACAGCAATACTTTGCGGCAATGGGGTAGTGGTTACATCAAGCGTTTCCCAATTGCTGTACACATCTTCATCAATAGCATACTCAGGGTTTTGTGCATTGCCCGTGGTTTGCTCCGTTAGTATTTTCCAACCCGATTTACTCAGGCCAAATTGTGCCGTACCGGCTTCGCTAAACTGGCCCTTGCCTTCAAATGCTACAGCTTTTACAATACCGCCATTTATAAGGAACAACGGCTTTTCATATAACGGTGAACTGAGCGACGGCGTTGTGCCATCCAAAGTATAATGTATACTGCCTACAGGTGCTTCGGTATGGATGCTCACGTCTCCTGTTTTACCGCGCGCTATAATTGGTGCCGATAAATGCACCGGCTCTTTAAACAGACCGAAATCGCTCAATGCTATACAAACCGGAGATGCAGTTATGCGCAATCTTAGTTTTCTTGCAGTAATATTATTGGGTAAACGTATTAGCCGGTTTGCGCCAATGCTGGGTACGGTGGCAATCTCCTGCCAGGTATTATTTAACCAGGCATCTACTGCCGCGCCTTCAATGCGCTGCCCTAATTTTATATTCTCGCGTAAGCGTATCACGTTAAATGTTTTAGGTTGATGCAGATCGACCACTAATTGCGGTGTAGTAACATTATCATTTGTTGCCCAATAAGTGTAACGGCTATTATCGAGCAAATTCTGTGGCCCGAATTTTAGCTTGTTGCCGCCACGGATATTACTTGCTGTGAACGATGCACCTTTAACCAAATTCACAGCAAAGGTTTGCTTCAGTATTTTGCCAAATTCTTTTAATACAGCCACATCCTCATCAGTTATCCTGCCTGTTTTGTCGGGCGATAACCCAAGATCGAGGCATGCGCCGCGGCCAACGCTTTTATAGTAGAGATCGAGCAAATTATAAGCCGACCTTGTTTGTCCATCCTGTGACTGATGATAAAACCAACCGCCGCGCAATGGTACATCGCATTCGGCAGGCATCCAGTATTTGCCGTTCCGGGTGCCTTCTGTTCCTTCATAATCTTTTACATAACCGTTTGCGGGTATTTTACCGGGATCGGGCGCATGAGGGGTGTAAGTTGCCCAATAAGTTTCGCCTGCATGGCCTTCTTCATTACCCACCCAACGAACATCGGGGCCTACATCGCCAAAAAGACAAGCGCCCGGCTGCATTTTTCGGGTGATGGCCCAGGTAGTATCCCAGCCATAATAGGTTGAGCGGTCTATCTTTCGCACTTCATTCGTACCGCCGTAATAACCATCGCCGCCATTAGCACCATCATGCCACGACATGAATAGCTTGCCATAGTTGGCATATAATTCTTTTAATTGTTTGCGATATACATTCGTAACATATTCAGGTTTGCCGTAAAAAGCGTTGTTCCTGTCCCATGGAGAGCAATACACGCCCATTTTCATCCCTAGTTTTTCACAAGCTAACTGATATTCTTTCACAACATCGCCTTTGCCGTTTTTGTAAGGGCTGTTACTGATATTGTGATCTGTGGTTTTGGTGGGCCACAAACAAAAGCCATCATGATGCTTGGCAACTACTACAATACCTTTAAAGCCGCCTGCTTTAGCTGCACCCACTATTTGCATGGCGCTAAAGTTTGATGGGTTAAATGTTTTCACATCCTCGGCGCCATTGCCCCATTCCTTATCGGTAAAAGTGGCCATGCTGAAGTGGATGATACAATACATATCGGTTTCCTGCCAGTTCAGCTGCCGTTGCGATGGCAATGCGCCGTAAGGTTTTGGTGCTTGCTGGGCAAACGCTGTGAGGTTGCCGATAAATAAAAAAGCAAATATTAGCCGTATTTTCATGGGTGAATACTTATGCAGAATATTAATTACTGAACCACGATGCAGGTACTTCCTTTGGCACCGATCCATCTTTACTATATTTTAATTTGAGGGTAAAGCCGCCGCCGCCCTCTATAAAGTCAAGCTTGAACTTTTGCAGTCCTTTTTTCAAGGCTACTTGCCCGTTTTTTTCAATGGCTGAATGTAAACCATCATTATTTACTGTTTCTGTATTGGCTATCCATAAAACGCCACCATCATCACAAGTTAAATAAAAGCTATAAATACCATCAGCAGGTACATTTATGTAGCCATTGTAAGTAATTGCAAATGAAGGCGCTTTAACCGATGCCGGCACAGCGATCTGATCGCTGGTAAACGAACTGTCCGGCTTTGCTGCTTCAATAAATTTTGTTTCCTTAAAAAAAGCCTTGTAGTAATTGCATTTCAACCCCGGCTGTGTGGAAGCCGGACTTTCAGGTTCGGCCAGGCTTTGCTGCTGATAGTTAATGCTGTAAATATCGCCCCTTTTGCCCGAAGGGGTAAATTCGGCTACTTTAACTACCTCGGTTTTATTAATTACCAGGTTAGCCAACTTGGGCGAATTATTTTGGGGGATAGAGCCATCGGTAGTATACCTTATCACCAGGTTTTTTAATGGCGGATTAAGTTTCAAGGTATCGCTTTGTATAAAAACTTTGTTATTCAAAACGCCGTCAATATCAGGCAGACGGTAATGCACATTCAATGCATCAAGGCGTGGAAATTGCTGAATTAGACGAGTGTTGTACGAATCGTAGTCGTTCGTATTATTACTCCAAAGCAACTCGGCAAGCGCTGTCATGCGCGGCATATACATATAATCCGCACGGTTTTCCGAGGGTATGTTTTCCGTCCAGATATTTGCCTGCGCGCCAATGATCATCTTTGCTTCATCAGCAGTTAAACCGGCAGGTATAGGGTTAAAATGGTAAACGTTGTAAATGGAATTTTTGTCAGGAACATTATCAAAGTACAAAGGCGAGCCCGGCGTCATGATCACCTGGTTGCCGTTTTTAACGGCCTTGATCGGCGCATCGGGTACCCATGTGCGCCAGTACATTACAATGGCTGTGGAACTTATTCCGCCTTCAATAATTTCGTCCCAGCCTATTAATTTCCGACCTTTGGAATTGAAGAACTTCTCCATCCGGTTTATAAAGTAACTTTGTAAAGCAGGCAGGTCTTTAATGCCTTCGTGCTGCATCAGGGCTTTGCAGGCATCAGATTTCGCCCAGTCGCTGCGATCGACTTCATCGCCGCCTATATGGATGTATTTTGAAGGAAAAATATCCATTATCTCGCTGAATACATTTTCGGCGAAATCAAAGGTGCTTTCGTTGCAGGGGCAAATAGGTTTGGTAAACAATGTACCCCATTTGTTTTCGCCGTTGCAGGTTAAAAAAGGGTAGGAGTTAATGGCTGCCATCATATGCCCCGGCATGTCAATTTCAGGGATAATATCGATATGCCTTGTCGCAGCGTATGCAACCAGTCCCTTCATTTGCTTCTGGGTGTAGAAACCGCCATAAAGTGTTTTGCCATCACGATGGATGATATGCTCCTTATCTATCGCGAAATCGGGATTGTCCTTCGCTCGCTTCATACAGGCCGAATCATTTTTATCAAAAGTGCGCCATGCGCCTTCTTCGGTTAGTTTCGGATATTTCTTAATTTCAATACGCCAGCCCTGGTCGTCGGTTAAATGCAGGTGCAGCTTGTTCATTTTGTAAAGCGACATTACATTAATGAACTTTTTAAGATAAGCTATTGAGAAAAAATGCCGTGATACATCCAGGTGCATCCCCCGCCAGGCATAGGCCGGTTCATCTTCTATAGTTAATGCAGGCAATGTAAATTTGCTGGCGTGTATTCCTGTTTCAATGCCGTAAGGCAATAATTGCCGAATAGTTTGTATCGCCATAAATGCGCCTGCACCATCCTTTGCGGTAATGGTAATTTGCTGGGGCGATATGGTTAAATGATAACCTTCAGTGGCGGTTATGGCGTCGCTATAAACAAAACTGATATGATTGAGCTTATTGGGTGCTATTTTTAGTTTATATCCCAGTCCACCCTTTATTAGGTCATTTAATTGGTCAGCCTCATTCCTGAACTTGCCACCTTTGGGTAATCCAATGGTTGTTTTGGTTGATATGGTAAAACTACCATTACCTTCAACCAGTTTAACCGGGTAGGGGATTATGTTAAATTTAGTAGCCTGTGCATTTACAGCTCCGGAAAAAATGGATACGATAAGTAAACATGTAGTAGCCGCTTTATAAAAACTTTTCATTCTCCTGGTTTTAATACTGGATCTTAAATACGGCTGCCTGCGATAAGCCATTCTTGGTTTGCAGTTCAGTCGGGATGTTCACTGCCAGACCATCAGCTCCATTGTTCCATTTTAGTTTATGGTTGATGCCGAGCAGGCTTACCTTTTTTGCTTTGCCAATGCCTGTTAAATGAAATTGCAGTTGACCGGGTAGGGTCACCGCATCCTTATCTGCTAATACAAATGCGTAAACTGTGTTCCCTTTATCTGATTTGGTGTAATAAATATTCCCTTCAGAATAAGGTGCAATGCTGGTGCTGTTATAAATGCCTTCTCCATTTATTTGCATCCAGTTGCCTATTTGCTTTAGCCGGTCATACGCAACCGGGTCCCAATCGCCGTCTGGGCCGGGGCCGATATTCATGAGCAAATTGCCACCCCTTGAAACTATCTTTACCAATAACGAGATGATCTGATCCGCTGATTTGTAGTGATCGCCGGGTACATAGCTCCATGAGTTGCCCATTGTTATACAACTTTCCCATGGATGGTCGAGTGGTTTATCCGGTACGGTCTGTTCGGGTGTGGTATAGTTTTCATATTGGCCGGTAACAGTACGGTCAACAACTATTAAACCGGGTTGATTTGTGCGCCCCATTGCGGCTATTTTAGGCATATCTATATCCTGGTCGTAAGGTATGCTCTTTTGCCAGTCGACATCGTTATCGATCGTGCTTTTTGGCCTTACCCAGCCGCCATCGAGCCATAAAATATCAACCTTGCCATAACCGGTCATCAGTTCCTGTATTTGGTTATAGGTATAGTCTTTAAATTTTTGCCAACGCTCAGGATACTTGGCGGGGTCGTAATTTACGTTCCTGTCCTTTGGCGGGAAGTAGGGCCACCAGTAATTTTCGGAGTGCCAGTCGGGTTTTGAAAAATAAGCGCCGATCATAAAATTCTCTTTCCGAAAAGCATTGAATATCTCTTTAGCTACGTTACTTCTCGGGTTTGATGAGAATGGTGTTTTTGAACTGGTGATTTTATAATCCGTTTGTTTGGTATCGAACATGCAAAAGCCATCGTGGTGTTTGGTGGTGAATACCACATACTTCATACCTGCGTATTTTGCTGCCTTTACCCATTTTTCAGGATTGAATTGTGTTGGGTTAAAGGTTGTTTGCAGGTTTTCATAAGTCTTTACGTAGCCGTTATAGGTGGCGCCGTATGGGCCGCGCCTTTGTGTCCAGCCTTCATCTTCGGGGCAAATGCTCCAGCTTTCAACAACGCCCCATTGGCTATAGGTGCCCCAATGCATAAATAAACCAAATTTCAGGTTTTTCCATTGGCCCAGCTTTTCCCTTACCAGGGTGTCATCGGGCACAATATAACTTTTCGACATTTGGTGCTGTTGCGCCATTAAAGTTAAAACACTAAACAATAGTGTGATAAAAAGGGATAGTTTCTTCATGATCGGATAAAGTTATTAAATTTTTTTAAGAAGTTGTACCTACGTTCTGTTTGAAAATAGATTTGCGCAAGTAAATACTTGCATTGCTATTTGCAAGCACTTACTTGTGTAATATGAAAGCCAACTTTGCTTACCTGGCATATGGTTTTTGAAAGTCGTGAGCAATTTATTGCAGTGGTGAAAGCACACCATGCAGATGAAGGATTGAAGCAAAATGTATTCAAATTAGAAGCATACCTTGAAGGGTTAACGTAAGGTGGTCCGCATATTATTCCAAAAGCTTTAGCAAGTAGCTAAAGCTTTTTTGTTAGTACAGTAGTAAAAGCAAGATTCTGAACGAAAATATTATTACAACATGTTAATTTACAGGCAAATATTTAATAATTTGATATGTTTGCATATGGAGATAAGGGGTAAATGTATATTTTGTGGCTTATAGGCAGCTAACGCCATTTTTTGCTAATTTCGGGAAAACATAACTGTAACAAACGCGTTACTGTTAACGTATAAATAATATGAAGATACGAGATGGTGTTTTTTATGGAATCTAATATTATATCGTTCCGAAATAATATTTTCTTTTTACTTAAAATATCGTTACTTTTAAAAATTAGCCAATTTTTTTCCCACATCTAATATAATTAAAAAAAATGCCCGATACCCCTAATCTGGATGTTTATGATAATTATCTCAACCAAACAACCCAAAAACTTCAAAGCAGTTTCAATAACACGATCACCCCTTACCCTGTTACTAAAACTATAGTCGACCTGTTTGAGGAACAAGTAATTAAAACACCCGGAAACGTAGCGTTGAGATGGCGCAATGAAGAAACCACCTACAGTGCGCTGAATGCACAGGCCAATCAATTAGCTAATTACCTGATTGAAGCAGGAGTGAAAAATAACGACACGGTTGGGGTGCTGGTCACGCGTAGTCCTGACCTGATCATAGCTTTATTGGCCATACTGAAAGCAGGCGGTACTTATGTTCCTATTGATCCTGAATACCCTGTAAACAGGCAGGAATATATTGTTAAAAATTCGGCCATTAAAATTGTATTGACTAATACTGAAAACAGGCTAACTGCTATCAACAATAATATTCGTGTTATCCATTTGGGTGAAAAACACCATAAAAGCTTTTGTGCCGAAGATCTGAGTATTGAAATTGACAGTCATCAGCTGGCTTATATCATTTATACATCGGGTTCAACGGGCAATCCTAAAGGGGTAATGATCGAGCACCATTCGGTTGTGAACCTTATACGGTGGGTAAATACCGAATTTAGCATAGGTAATGATGACAGGTTAATGTTTATCACCTCGATATGCTTTGACCTTTCTGTTTATGATGTCTTCGGGATACTTTCTTCGGGCGGCTCGGTTGTTATTGCCGAAAAGGAAGAAACAATGGACCTGGCTACCTTATCGGTAATGCTGCAAAGGCACAAGGTAACCTTCTGGGATTCCGTTCCCTCAACTTTAGATTTCCTTGTTCGCGGGCTTGAGGCTAATGCGACCAACTATATTCAAACCGACCTTAGGGTTGTGTTTTTAAGCGGTGACTGGATACCTGTAAATCTTCCCGCCAGGATAAAAAAGTTTTTCCCCAATGCACGGGTTATTAGTCTTGGTGGTGCTACTGAAGCCACGGTGTGGTCGAATTTTTATGATATTGATAAGGTCGATCCCTCATGGAAGTCGATCCCTTACGGCAAGCCGATAGCTAATAATTTCTTTTATATCCTTGATCGTAATCTTGCCCCTGTGCCATTTGGCGAACAGGGTGAGCTATTTATAGGCGGGGTAGGTGTGGCAAGAGCTTATGCTAATGATCCCGAGAAAACAAATTACTCCTTTATGCCCGATCCGTTTAAGCCGGATTGCGGCGGCCAAATGTACCGTACCGGAGATATCGGGCGCATGATGCCCGATGGAAACATGGAGTTTTTGGGTCGGAAAGATCAGCAGGTGAAGATAAGGGGTTTCAGGGTTGAACTGGGTGAAATAGAAAGCGTAGCACGGGAGTATAAGTTTGTTGACCAGGCCATAGTGCTGGCAAAGGACATGAACGGGCTAAAGCGGTTGATTGGTTACATAGTACCCAAAATGGGATACGACCGTGATGCTATGATCTTATTCCTGAAAAGAAAGCTGCCCGAATATATGGTGCCGGGTTTATGGATGGAACTTGGCGCGTTGCCATTGAACCCTAATGGTAAGATAGACCGCAACGCTTTGCCCGACGTAAACGAATTTCAACTGGTTAATGACCGTATGGCACCACGTAACGATGCCGAAGCAGCTTTAGCTGATATATGGAAATGTGTGCTGGCAATTAACGATGTGGGTATGCTTGATAATTTTTTCGACCTCGGCGGCCAATCATTACTTGCTGTACAAATGCTGGCAGATGTGGAGAAGAAATTTAAAAAGAAGGTAAGTATAAACAGCATTTTTAAATACCCAACAATTGAACTGTTAGCCGAATTTTTAACGAGCGAGAAAGCGAAAGACCGCTACAAATCGCTTGTGCCAATAAAAGCTACCGGTACCAAAACCCCGCTATATATTATACATGGCGATGGGTACAACATGTCGAACTTTGTGAGCCTGGCTAATTATTTGGATGAGCAACAGCCATTGTTTTCATTACAGCCCGTAGGGCTTGACGGCAAGGATTAACCCTTTGACCGGATTGAAGACATGGCTGCCCATTATGTAAGCGAAATATTGCACCATAACCCCAATGGCCCATATGCTATTGTTGGGTATTCGTTTGGCGGCTATGTGGCCATTGAAGTAAAACGCCAGTTAGAAAGCATGGGAAAAGAAATAAAAATGCTGGGTGTGTTTGATACCGATGCAGGTGTTTTACAGTATAAAAAAAGCGGCCTGAAAAAAGTCCCTAAAAAACTTATCCGCCAATTCCCCAAAGCATTGTTTGTGGTAAAGTCGTTAATAAACACGCCACATGAAGCTATACATTATCAAAAGGAACTTGCCGCAAAGAAATTTAAAAACTTCAGTTCGAAATTTGGAAAACATGATGAGGAATTAACAGATATCGACCTTAATTTATACAAAATAAACGTTAATCACGAGGTTGCTTTAAATAACTATACGCTTAAGCCTTTCAATGGGAAGTTGCATTTATTTAAGGCCCATAACCGGATGTATTTTGTTGATGAACTTGAGTTTTTAGGTTGGAAGAAATTTGCGAAGGATGAAGTTATTGTTTATGATATACCAGGCGATCATAAAACCATGTTTCTGCCGCCACATGTAAAGGAATTGGCCGCAATGCTGCAAAATATATTAAACGATTAACAGGAATAAAAAATGGTAACTATAAAACCCATTACCAATGAGGATATTGAAGCATGTTCGGTAATATTTATGGAAGCTTACAACCGCTACCCATGGAACTATAGGTGGGTGCATGATAAAGCAGTAAAATATCTTAAAGAATATACTGACAGGACTAATTTTGCAGGGTTTGTTTTATATGATGATAATGCGATAATGGGCGCAGTTTTTTGCCACACTAAAACCTGGTGGACAGGGAACCAGTTTTACATTGACGAGCTATTTGTTAACCCCGAAAAGCAGGGTAAAGGTTATGGTAAGCAATTGATAAGCCATTGCGAGGAGTATTGCAAGCAGCAGGGAGTAGAAACTATAACATTAATGACCAATAACCTGATGCCTGCTTATGAATTTTACGTAGCCAACGATTATATGAAGGTTGGCCACTACGCGTTTATGTTTAAACAGGTAGAAGAATAGTTTTTGCCTTATTCGCTTTTCCGCTGAAAGCTGTAAAATAAATAACCTAACGCAGGCAATATCAACAAACTACCAATGAGCAGCCCCCAGCCGAGGTCGTTAATAGTGGTGGCAGGGGCGTGGTCAGTTAATAACGATAGGTTATGACCATTCTTAACCATAATAATATCGGGGAAGTGACGGTAACCTACCGCGATGAGTATCATGGTAACCTGGAAAGCGGCCAACATCCTGATGATCCTGGTTCTCTTCCTTCTTAATAAATACCATAATAACACCAATGAAAGTGATGCCGCTATTATAGCAGTAAAGCTTACCGGGTTGCCAAACAGCCAAAAGGCAAGGTGTACGTTCTCGTGTTCAGCAGCCAAAAATACCAATCCACCAAAACCAACTGCAACAGCATTCATTATCACTGCTTTTTTGGTAAAGCGCTTTACATCAAAATCTTCTTTTGCTTCGCCGATAAGGTAAATAGCCGCTAAAAATCCGCATAAGGCTACCGTAAACAACCCAACTGCTACCGAGAAGAAATTAAGCCAGCTAAAAATGTAAGTATGTAAAAAATCGGACGAGGCAGGGTCGATTTGTCTTGATAGTACGCTTCCTGCGGTAATACCTAAAAATAAGGGGGTTATAAAGCTTGAATAAACGAAAATGTAGTTATATACATCCTGCATTTTATCATCCTTCACCGCATCATAATTTCGAAATGAAAAAGCTGTGCCGCGGGCAGTAACGCCCATCAGCATAATTAATAACGGTATGTGCAGGTAAGTGCATATGTTGCTATATATCAACGGGAAGCCGACGAACAGGATAACTATTGCTATAATTAACCACATATGGTTCGCCTCCCAAATAGGGCCTATGGCTTTATACATGGTTCGGCGGGTACGCGACTTGTTATTTGTTGAAGTAAACAGCTCGATAATACCCGCGCCAAAATCGGCGCCCCCTAATAAAAAGTACAGCACAATGGCGAAGAACAAGAAGATAATATCAACGTACAGCATAATTATCAATTAACGGTCGTACAATTCAGGAACCATTTTAATTTGCCTGCTTAATAAAAATACCACTGCCAGGCTAAGCGTAAAGTATATGAGCGTAAACATATAAAAGGTATAATGTATGCCCGGCATTGGCGTTACGGCCTCGCTGGTACGCATAATGCCTTGTATTATCCATGGCTGACGGCCAACTTCGGTAACCGTCCACCCGGCCTCAACGGCTATAAAACCAAGTGGTGTTGCTATCACAAATAGTTTAAGAAACCAATTCTTAACCAACCATGCCCGTTTTTTCCATAGGGCGAATAGGTAAAGCAAGCCTATGGCAAGTAGAAACATACCGATGGCTACCATTAGCTGGAAGGCATAATGTGTTACGGGTACATTGGGCTGATCTTTCACCGGTATTTTATCAAGGCCGGTAACAGGTGTTTTAAAGTCGTCATAAACTAAAAAACTCAGCATGCCGGGTATTTCAATGCCGTAATGTACTGTTTTGGTGGCGGAATCGGGTATGCCACCTATGAGCAAAGGGGAGTAGGGCACCGTGTGATAATTCGCTTCCATAGCTGCTGATTTAGCCGGTTGCCGGCGGGCAGCGCCTTTGGCCGATATATCGCCACTTAAAGGCTGTAAAATTGCTGCGACAGCTGCAAAAGCAATGGCTATTTTAAATGCTTTGGTGTGGAAGTTTACATTCCTTTTTAGTACGATCATTAACGCATGTATGCCTGCAACGGCGAATCCGGTAGCGGCAAATGCGGCGATGGTCATATGCAGGGCCTCGGAGAACCAGGCGGCGTTGAACATGGCTTTTATAGGGTCGATGTTGGTATATTGACCGTTTACATAATCAAAACCGGCAGGACTGTTCATCCATGAATTTGCTGATACCACTAAAATTCCAGATACCACGCCGCTAATCCCCACTACTACACCCGTAAACCAATGAAACCATTTGTTAAAGCGTTCCCAGCCGTAAAGAAAGAAGCCGAGCGCAATGGCTTCGATAAAAAATGCCACACCCTCTAAAGAGAACGGCATACCAAATATGGGCCCGGCGTGTTCCATGAATTTTGGCCAGAGTAAACCCAACTCAAACGAAAGCATGGTGCCGGATACCGCGCCAGTTGCAAAAAATATCGCTACGCCTTTGCTCCAGGCTTTGGTGATGTTTTTGTAAACAGGATTACCGGTTTTTATCCATTTATAGTTTGATATGGCCATAAAAACCGGCATAACCATACCAATACAGGAGTAGATAATGTGGAAGCCCAATGAAAGGGCCATTTGTGAGCGGGCGGCTATAAAATCATTCATAAATTGTATATGTATGATAAATATTACAATGGCGTAAATATACCTATAAGCGGTGGTACCATTTGAGAACTACAAGCATTGTTTATAAAATAGAATAATTCTAAAATGCAGATTTTCTTGCAGTTAATTAGTTTATTAGTTCACTGGTTCATTAGTTTATTGGTGGAAGGGTGGCGATACTCCATAGCGATGGGTTTTAAACCCATCGCTATAATTAAAGACAGTATATATAAGCTATTTTATTTTTAAGTTTGCTACTATAACTCACATAATAAATGAACACCCCTGAACAAAATTTTGCAGCATTGGGCCTTAGCCTGCCACCCGCGCCTAAACCGCTTGGCGTTTACAAACCCTGTTTAATTGATGGTAAATATCTATACCTGTCTGGTCACGGTACAGTGAAAGATGATGGCAGTTTGATAATCGGCCGTATTGGTGATGGAATAAACCAGGAGGACGGTAAACTTGCCGCAAGACAGGTAGGTTTGGCTATGCTGGCAACCATAAAAGCTAATATTGGCAGCCTTGACAAAGTAAAGCGTGTAATAAAAGTGCTGGGCATGGTAAATTGTACGCCTGATTTTGAGAAACACCCTTTTATCATCAATGGCTGCAGCGAGCTGTTTGCCAAAGTATGGGGCGAAGATAATGGTATCGGTGTTCGCAGTGCGGTGGGCATGGGTTCGTTGCCCGATAATATCCCGGTTGAGATCGAGGCGTTATTTGAGTTAGTGTAACCTGTATGAGCGAACAACACTGGTACACTATTAATGATATTGATAAGCTGGACAGCCCGGCTTTGGTAACTTATCCGCACAGGGTGAAGCAGAACATCGATATGCTGAAATATATGATCGATGATGTTTTTCGCCTTCGCCCGCATGTGAAAACGTTTAAGAATAAAGATGTTGTGGAGTTAATGCTGGATGCGGGCATCAGTAAATTCAAATGTGCCACCATTGCCGAGGCTGAGATGCTGGCCATGTGCGGTGCACGCGATGTATTGTTGGCTTATCAACCTGTAGGGCCAAAATTAGGTCGTTTAATGCGGTTGATCATATCTTACCCGGATACTAAATTTTCATGTTTAGTCGATGACCAGGATATTGCCGCCACAATTTCAGCATCGGCCATAAAAAACAGCATCAGGGTAAATATTTATATCGACTTGAATGTAGGTATGAACCGTACCGGCATTGCACCGGGACCCAAGGCATTGATGCTGTATATGTTCTGCAATTCCCTGCCGGGGATAAACCAGATAGGTCTGCATGCTTACGATGGCCATATTCATGATGCCGATATTGAAGCACGCACAGCAGAATGCAATGCTGCTTATGCGCCGGTGAGCAAACTACAGCAAACTATAAAAGATAGGGGCTATCCCGAGCCCGTAATCATAGCAGGCGGATCGCCCACATTTCCGATACATGCAAAAAGAGCTGCTATAGAATGCAGTCCCGGCACATTTGTTTATTGGGACATGGGTTACCAGCATTCATGCCCTGAGCAGCAATTTTTGGTGGCTGCTTTGGTATTGGCACGGGTAGTTTCGTTACCTACAGCAACTACAATTTGTATTGATTGCGGACATAAATCGGTAGCGGCAGAAAATGAACTGAGTAAACGTATTTTCTTTCTGAATGCGCCTGATTTAAAAATGATAAGCCAAAGCGAAGAACATTTAGTAGTCGAAGCAGGCGAGGGGCATGATTACAAAATAGGCGACGTATTATATGGCATGCCATGGCACATTTGCCCAACGGTAGCGCTGTATGAACGTGCTGTTACTATTGAGAATAATGTGATAACCGGCGAATGGAGAAACATTGCGCGGGATAGGAAGATAAATATTTAACAACTGTAGGGGTTTCAAAGGTAAAATCGAGTGATGCGCAACAGCGTAAAATTTGGTTATTAAAGTTCTCTATATTGCATTGCATTTTTTGGCAAAAAGCCGGCATTTTTGTGTTAACACACTATTTTTATAAAGCATTGATAGTCAATTTATTAATTTCATAATAGCTTGAGATTGTGTTAAGTTATGTTAACCATGTTTCGTCTGTGCTATAAAATATATAGAATATGTTTACCATCGATGCCCATCTCGATCTCGCCATGAACGCCATGGAATGGAACCGCGACTTGCGGCATCCTGTTACGGCTATAAATAGTCGTGAAAGCGGTTTGACCGATAAACCAGACCGCGGGAACGCCACGGTGTCATTGCCCGAATTACGTAAAGGCAACATCGGGCTGGTAGTGGCCACGCAAATAGCACGATATGTTGCTCCAAATAACCCTTTACCCGGCTGGCATTCGCCCGAACAGGCATGGGCGCAAACACAGGCGCAATTAGCTTGGTATAAGGCTATGGAAGATGATGGCGAAATGGTGCAGGTTAATAATTTAATATCTCTTGAAAAGCATATCAAGCTTTGGCAGGATGGTGCTTTGTTCTCAAATAAACCCGTCGGTTATATTTTAAGTTTGGAGGGTGCTGATTCTATCATCACTATAAAACATTTAGAAACAGCATATAATTATGGTTTAAGGGCCGTTGGTCCTGCGCATTATGGCCCGGGGCGCTATGCGCAGGGTACTGATGCTACGGGTTATATGGGAGCTAAAGGTCATGAATTGTTAAAGGAAATGGAACGCCTCAACATGATATTGGATGCCACGCATTTATGCGATGATAGTTTTTGGGAAGCGCTCGATCATTTTAACGGGCATGTTTGGGCAAGCCATAATAATTGCCGGGCGCTGGTTAACCATAACCGCCAATTTAGCGATGAGCAAATAAAAGAACTCATAAACCGCGGCGCGGTGATAGGTGGCGCTATGGACGCATGGATGATGGTACCCAATTGGGTGAGGGGCGAATCAACGCCAAGGGGCATGGACTGTAATTTGGAAGTATTGATAGACCACATGGATCATATTTGTCAGCTGGCGGGCAACGCGCTCCACATCGGCATAGGGTCAGACCTTGATGGCGCCTTCGGTACCGAGCAATGCCCATACGACCTGCAAACTATAACCGATGAACAGAAACTACCAACACTGCTGAAAAAGCGCGGCTATACAGACATTGATATTGAAAATATTATGCATGGCAATTGGCTACGTTTTCTCAGGAAGGCTTGGGATTAATAGCTCCCATGGCCCACACGCTATTGATTTGCGAAGTTTTTTAAACTTCGCAAATCTGTTCATATTCCACCACCGGTGTCTGTGTCCTCACAGACACCAATAAGTATCGGGTGCTAAAAAAAGTATATCGCATACGTCCACATCATGTAATATTAAAACAACATTCTAAAATCATCCAAACAACCACTTATATTAGTCGTTACATCCACATATCATGAATAAAGAACAATCACGCCTCACCGACCCAACCTGGAAAAAGTGGGGCCCATATGTAAGCGACCGTCAATGGGGAACCGTCCGCGAGGATTACAGCACCAACGGCGATGCCTGGAACTACATAACCCATGATATGGCGCGCAGTAAAGCTTACCGTTGGGGTGAAGAAGGTATCGCAGGCATTTGCGATGATTCACAATTGCTTTGTTTCGGGGTGTCATTATGGAATAAAAAAGACCCTATTATAAAGGAACGTTACTTCGGCTTAAGCAACCCCGAGGGTAACCACGGCGAGGATGTAAAGGAGCTATATTATTATTTGGATAATACGCCCACGCATTCATACATGAAAATGCTGTATAAATATCCGCAGCAGGAATACCCCTACGCTTGGCTGGTAAACGAAAACAAGCAACGCACCCGCAACGATCCCGAGTTTGAGTTGATTGATACCGGCATATTCAATAATGATGAATACTTTGATGTATATACCGAATATGCCAAGAACGAACAGGACGATATCCTTATCAAAATCACCGTCTACAACCGCGGTTCGAAAGATTGCGCGCTTAACGTATTGCCAACCATATGGTTCCGCAACACCTGGGCATGGGGCTATGATGATTATGTTCCTGAACTCACCGCTGATTCGCATGGGGTGATAGAGGTCTATCACCAAAAACTGGGGCAAATGTGGCTGAATGGCGAGGGCTCGCCGGATACATTATTTTGTGAAAACGAAACCAACACTACCCGTTTATATAATTATGACAATGGGAAAATTTATTTTAAAGACGGGATAAACAACTATATCGTTAACGGTGAAAATACGATCAACCCAAAAAAAACAGGGACTAAAGCGGCCATCAATTATGATATAACTGTAAAAGCAAAAGATAGCTACACCATCCGTTTGCGTTTTTCAAAAAATGCTAAAAATAGTTTTGATGATTTTGATACTATATTCAATACCCGTATAGCCGAAGCTGATGCCTTTTATAAGGATATCCAAAAAAACAATACCAATGCCGATAGCGTGATGGTGCAACGCCAGGCTTATGCTGGTATGCTATGGACAAAGCAATTCTACTATTTTGATGTGCATCACTGGCTGACGG
>CAIWRU010000192.1 GCA_903915155.1 uncultured Mucilaginibacter sp. | reverse complement strand
TAAATAAAAACAAAAAATATAAATATGATTACCATAGGACAGGAATTCCCTAAATTTTCGAAAAAGGCAGTTGTTAGCATTGAAAAAGGAAAAGAGTTTGAAAATATCAACTCTGATTATTTTGTTAACGAGGATAATGTTTGGACAGTAATGTTCTGGTGGCCAAAAGACTTTACCTTTGTTTGCCCAACCGAAATTGCAGAGTTTAATAAAAGCTTTGGCGAGTTCCGCGACCGTGATGCCCGTTTGATTGGCGCTTCAACCGATTCGGAATTTGTGCACCTGGCTTGGAGAAACAACCACGACGACCTGCGCGACCTGAAATTCCCGATGCTGGCCGATACTTCAAAATCATTAGCTGAGGACCTGGGTATATTAGAGCCGACTGAAAAAATCGCTTACCGTGCTACTTTTATTATCGACCCAACCGGCATCGTTCGCTGGGTGTCGGTTAATGACCTGAATGTGGGCCGTAACGTAAAAGAAGTGATCCGCGTGCTTGATGGTTTACAAACTGACGAACTTTGCCCTTGCAACTGGGAAAAAGGCCAGGAAACATTATCTGCATAATTAAACAAAAGAATCGTCATTGCTTGGGTACGAAGCAACCCCACGATAAAGGTCGCCAACATACAAGTTTGCTACTAATCATGTGAGGTTGCTTCGTCGTTCCTCCTCGCAATGACGATTTTTTTATTTTTGAACAATTCTGTTAGTGGTGGTAAATCTAACCACAAAGGCCACTAAATTTTTAATTACAATAATAAGATGAGCGAAGTTACCGAAACCATAAACGAATTATTGCAAAGCATAGGCCTTACCGTTGATTACCGCACCGAAAGCCTTACTTTGCTTGAGCAAGGCGAATCGCGCTATTTACGGGATTTTAAGCTGAATTTTACAAGCACCCTTACCTCACAACACCTGAGCACAAAAGAATGCGCCCTGTTGGGCCTTAGCGTTGCTGCGAACAATAATAATACCCCGCTCACTAAATATTATACCCGGTATGCCGGAGAAGAGGGCGCTACAATTGAAGAGATAGCCGAAGCAGTGGCTTGTGCATCGTTGCTGGCATCGAACAATATACTGTATCGTTTCAGGCATTTTACCCAGAAAGACAAATACACGCAAATACCGGCACGTATAAGGATGCAGATAATGGCGAAACCTGTTACAGGTAAAGAATTTTTTGAGCTGATGAGCCTTACTGTTTCGGCAGTGAACGGATGCGAGCTATGCGTGAACGCTCACGAGGATTCGCTAATAAAATTAGGTACTACTGAAGTACGTATTTTTGATGCAATAAGGATAGCATCATTAGTTACAGCAACCGGGAAAGTAATATTTTAAATTGTAAAAAAGCCGTTATAGTATAATATTTCACTTTTTTTTCATTTTACGTATTTTATTACAGGGAAAAGTTGTATTTTATAATTTAAAACTGCTAATTTTATAGCAAGATTAAACAAACCCCGCTTCCCATATAGGTTTTTGAAAAAAAGGAAATGTGTCTTTGTGGGGCCCTACTAAAATTTTTAATTGTTAATTTTTTTTGAAAGAGGCCGTCCGGATCACGATCCGGACGGCCTTATTTCATTTAATGGGCATCGGCTGCCGCCTTTTGGCCCTTTTTGAAGGGCTGCAGGTAAAGCAGCGGTATGGAGAATAACATCACTAACCCAGAGATCCAATACGCATCGGAATAAGTGAGCAGTAGCGTTTGCTTTATAACCGCCCCTTCAATTGCCTGGTATGCCATCTGGGTAGCATCACTCAATGATTTACCCTTAGCTTCAAAGCCTTGTATTAAAAAATTAAGGCGTTGGGTGAAGGCGCTGTTGTAAGGGTTGATATTGCTTAACAGGTTACTACGATGTACGCCCTGGCGTATGTGGATAATAGTGGTTAAGGTAGCTATACCAAACGCACCACCTAACTGGCGCATCATGTTGTTTAAGCCTGTTCCCTGGCCAATTTCGGGGCCCTTCAAGTCCTGTATGGCTAAGGTGGTTAATGGGACGAATAATAAAGCCATACCCACACCTCTTATCACCAATGGCCAGAAGAAATCGCCGGTACCCGAATTAAGTGTCGACTTACTCAGCATAGTAGTAAATACAAAGAACAGGAACATGCCTATAGTGGCCATAAACTGTGCCGGTATGCCCTTGTTAAGCATTTTGCCAATGAACGGCATCATGACTATGGTACATAAACCACCGGGGAATAATATCTCGCCTGTTTGCTGAGCCGAGAAGCCTAATAAGCTTTGACAGAAAATAGGGAACACGAAAACCGAACCATACAACCCAAAACCAAGCACAAACGAGGTAACCATACCTACCGCAAAGCTTCGATGCCGCATGATGGCAAAGTTTACTATAGGGTGATCAGTACTTAGTTCGCGCCATATAAATAATAACAGGCCTAATACTGATGATATGCTAAGTACAAGGATATAAGTTTTTGAGAACCAGTCTTCCGATTCACCTTTCTCTAAAATAACCTGTAAACTACCAACTGCTACGGCAAGTAATCCAATACCCCACCAATCAATAGGTTTTCTACGGCCATCCCTCGGCGTTGTTCGCACAAAGGTGTAGGTAAGGAATAAAGCTAACGCACCTACTGGTATATTTACGTAGAATATCCATGGCCACGAATAGTTATCGGTTATCCAGCCGCCGATAGTTGGCCCTACTGTTGGCCCTACTACCGCGCCCAGACCAAATAGGGCGGTTGCTGTGCCTATTTCTTCACGTGGCCAGGTTTCTATCAAAATAGCTTGTGAGGTTGATATTAAGCCACCACCTGCCAAACCCTGTATTATCCTGAATATTACAAGCTCATCTAAACCATGCGCGTTACCGCATAAGAATGATGCAATGGTGAATATCAGGATAGACGCCATGTAATAATTTTTACGGCCGAAGAAACTGCCCAACCACCCCGACATGGGCAAAACAATTACGTTTGCCACTGCATAGCCGGTTGTTACCCAGGCCACATCCTCCAGCGTCGCCCCCAGGTTTCCCTGTATTTGGGGTATGGATACGTTTACTATGGTGGTGTCAATAAGCTCCAATAACGAAGCCATGATCACTGTAATAGTAATGATCCACTTTCTAAAGCCTTGCTCAGCCATTATTTAATTTTTAGTCTTTTGTAATAACAGAAACGTTGACACTCATGCCGGGGCGGAGTTTAGCCATAACGTCTTTATCAGCATGAATTAATATTTTAACAGGTATGCGTTGTACAACCTTTACATAGTTACCGGTAGCATTATCAGGTGGCAACAATGAAAATTTAGCGCCTGTAGCAGGTGAGAAATTGTATACTTCACCCTGCAATTTCAGTTCGGGGTAGGCATCAACTTCAATATCAACCTTTAGGCCGGCAACTATCTTGTCCAGCTGTGTTTCTTTAAAGTTTGCAGTGATAAATATGCTGTTATCATTAACTACCGAGAACAAAGTTTGCCCGGCTTGTACCAACTGGCCCAATTGTATGTTCTTTTTTGAAACGATACCGCTTGCAGGCGCTTTAATAGTGGTGTATGATAATTGCAGTTTGGCAAAATCAATATCAGCCTGGCGCTGTACTACACCGCTATTGGTTACTGTTAACTGGCTTTTGCTTGTACCAATTTGCTGTAACGCAGCTTTATATTGGTCCTGTGCAGCTTTATAATTTGCCTGGGCAACTTCAAGATCTGATTTTGCCTGGTCAAATTGTTGTTGGGTTACTGAACCATCTTTTACAAGGTTTGCATAACGTGCGTAATCCTTACTTACTTGGTCGAGTTTAGCACCTGCTGATGTAACACCTGCTTTAGCAACCGCGGAATTTGATGCGGTTGTATAAATTTGTGATTGCCCCACGCCTACACCTGCACTTGCGCTTTTTTGCGCATACGTTGCCTGTTCCAATTTTACTTTGTAGTCACGGTCGTCCAATTTTACTAAAACCTGGTCGGCGTTAACGTGTTGGTTTTCCTGGAAATAAATGCTGTCAACATATCCGCCTACGCGGGCTACAACAGGGCTAATATCGCCATCAATCTGTGCATCATCAGTGTCGACATGTTTGCTGAAGTATATATATTCTTTGATACCGAAAATGATACCGCCGATAAGCACTATGCCTAATATAATAGGAAGAACTTTGTTCGGTTTCTTTTTTGGTTCTTCTTCTTCTGAGTTGTGTTTTTGTGCCATTTTATTTTTATTGAGTGAATGAGTGATTTAATGAATGAGTGAGTATCTGCACATCTGCATATTTACTCATCTGCACATTTATTTGTTAATTTTTCCGGTTGCTTTTAATAATGTGTAATAGGCAAGTCCTGCATCGGCTTTAGCCAGTTCCAGGTTTATTTGCGCCTGGTAAAGCAGGGTTTCGGCATCGGCACGGTCGGTAGCTGATGCTATATTGCTTTTATATTTTGATTCCAGTATGCTGGTGTTTTCGCTTGCCTGTGCAATTGATGTTTGCAGTAATTTTATCTTGTCCAACGCCTGCAGGTAATTTTGGTAATCCTGATTTACCTCGTTCTTTACATTATCGGTCAGTATACCCTGGTTAATCGAAACTTCTTCGCGTTGTATTTTTGCTTGCGTTACCTTGTTTTTGTTGGTCCATAAAGCTCCGAAGTTCCATGACGCAGTTACACCTATGGTAACCGGGGTAATAAAGTTGCCGATCTTTGGTAATGGGTTACCGTTAGCATCAACATAATAGCCGCTAAGGCCTGCTGATACGTTTGGCAGTACGTTAGCCTGTACATCTTTAATGTTGGTTTCAGCTACACGGCCGCGCAATACCAGTTGTTTTACTTCCTGGCGGTTGGCCATCGCGGTATCGATATAAGCCGCTAAAGGGCTTATGGCACGGCTGGTATCCGCTGTTATTTCGGCAATATTTAACTGTGTAGTTTCGGGCAGGCCTAATAAAACGTTAAGGCTGTAGTTGATTATTTTACGGTTGCTTTCAAGGTCTATTCCGTTTAGCTGGATGTTTGCTTTTTGTAATTGGAAACGCAACACATCGTTTTTGGTAACTAATCCCTGCTCAAAAAACCGTTGCGACTGGTGTATTTGTGCGTCAACAGTAGTAATGTTTTGGTTAACCACCTTTATGCTTTGCAATACTTTATATAGGTTATAATATGAGCTGATAACATCGTAAGTTATCTGGTCCTTATTATTATCGGCATCTAACCGTGAAACTTGGGTGAGCAGATCCGTCGATTGGCGGGCGTACTTTAATTTGTTACCACCAAAAATGGTTTCGTTTAATGAGGCGATGCCTAAGTAAGCGTTCGCGCTCTTAGGAAGGTCGATACTGGTTTTACCAAAGGAAAGATTATTATATGGTATCTGCGCACGGTCGTAAGTAAAGCTTACTGAACCTGTTGGCAGCGCCCTGTCTTTAGCCTGGTTGTATTGCGATACAGCCTCATCAATTTTAGCTTGTGAAAGCTTTAGCGTTTTGCTGTTTTGCAGGCCAAGGTCAATCGCTTCCTTCAGCGTGATGGTCCTATCCTGAGCATTTGCATTGCGGGTAAACGCTATTAACAGCATTGCCGCAATAAGGCCAACCAGCGATAGCTTAAACAATTGTTTGTGTGATATATTAATTTGCGTGTTCATGATCATTCAGTAAATAGGTTTTAAGTAGGCTTTTGAAGAAACTTTTTAAGTGGGGTTTTAATTTATCTTCTATGTTTTTGTCGTCCTGTATATCATAACCCAGCAACGCCGACGACATAAGCGGTGTGTTTACTATAAAGTTTTTAGTACCATACATGGTGGCAATTACCATTTGCATATCGGTGTCTTTTTTAAACTCGCCGTTATCAATACCTTCCTGCAGTATCTTAAACAGTTCCGATACGTTTTTCATCAATATGTCGCGTAGTTTATCAGAGAGATCCGACCGTCTATTGATACTCATTTCCTGGTACAAAAGTTTTTGGAAACAATTATTATTTACAACACGTTCGCTGTATAGTTCAATGTAACGGTCCATTTTGTCCCATGAGCCTATGGTGTCATCATTGCCAATGTTTTGCAGTATATCCTGAAACGAACTGATCTTACGATCAAAAATAGCAAGGAACAACCCCTCTTTTGAACCGAAATAGTAGTTCAACATCGCCATATTTACGCCGGCCTCGCTTGATATCAAACGGGTTGACGCGCCATCAAATCCTTTGTCTGAAAATACCTTTTCAGCTACGTCAAGGATATGATCTTTCTTATCTATTTTATCTTTTTCCATTGTTTTAACAGTACAAAATTAATCAAACGATTGATTAATGCAAGTCATGGTAATGTCTTTATTTATAATAATCTGATAATCAGATGCAAATTATCAATCAGGCGATTAATATTTATGATTAAATATCGGATTTTAATTAATTGTTTTAATATTGATACAATTAATTTAGCTGTGGTTCTTACCCCCACACGGCCTCCCCCTAAATTTAGGGGGGAGGTGCCGACCGTAGGGAGAAGGAGGGGGTAAAAACAGCATTTTTCTTTCAATATATTTGTGCCTCATGAAGCGTATCCAACTAACAGCATTATTGTTATTCATTTGTGGTTCAGTGTTTTCACAAACTGCGCCGCCGAGCGACCTGGTTTCCATCGAACAAAACTTTAAAAAATTGGATGTTTTGGGCAGCGTGTTATATGTGGCCGCACACCCTGACGATGAAAATACCCGGCTGCTGGCTTACCTGGCCCAGGAAAAACATTACCGCACCGGTTACCTGTCGCTTACCCGCGGCGATGGCGGACAAAACCTCATCGGTAACGACCAAAGCGAAGAACTGGGCCTGATACGCACACAGGAACTGTTAGCCGCCCGCCGTGTTGACGGTGCCGAACAGTTTTTTACCCGCGCGAACGATTTTGGATTTTCCAAAGGGCCGGATGAAACTTTAAAAATTTGGGACCGGGAAAAAGTATTGAGCGATGTGGTTTGGGTGAT
>CAIWRU010000191.1 GCA_903915155.1 uncultured Mucilaginibacter sp. | reverse complement strand
GTTTTTGAATAATAAAGCCGCCAACGCCCCCTCCAAAACTGCCAATACCTACTACCGAACCTATGGCCTTTTTGGGAAAAAAGTCAGAAACGGTAGTAAACAGGTTTGACGACCAGGCCTGGTGGGCCGCCGCCCCGATACATAATACCGAGATAGCAAGCGCGGGCGCGTAGCTGCCAAAAATAGTTTTGTCGCCAAAGTATTGGATACTTAAAAGGCACATCGGTATCAGGGCTATAATAAACATAGCCCGCATGCGCGCATTGTATACAGCTATTTTTAGCTTGTTGATAAAGAATAGAGGCAGGCTCCCGCCAAACAGATTACCGAGGATAGAAATGCCATATACTATAAAGGTTGGCCATTTTAATTGCTCGGTACTCATACCAAATTGTTTGTGCAGGTAATCGGGCAGCCAAAACAGCAGGAAGTACCACACGCCGTCGGTTAAAAATTTGCCCATAAAAAAAGCCCAGGTTTGCGGGAAGGTCAACAATTTAAACCATGATATTTTTTCTTTAACGACGAGATCTTCGGGCGCAGCGGTTTGAATGGTTACGTTTTCATCGCTATGGATATATTCAAATTCAGCCGCGCTCAGTTTTGCCGATTTGGCGGGCGCATTGTACATTAAAAACCAAAAAAGCAAACATATAAAACCGAGACCACCGGTTAAAAGATACGCCATTTTATAGCCGGTGGTATCGCCCCATTGCATCAGGCACCAGGGCACAAACAATGCCGCTACCATAGTCCCCAGGCTGGTGCCGCTATTAAAGAACCCCGTTGCCAGCACGAATGGTCGGAAGATTAATCTTCCGACTTTTTTGTTTATAGCGGTCTGTGGTTATATGTTTAACTATTTGATTATCAATTATTTATTTGTTTTTCTTATTGATTTTAGGTATATTAAATGCTGTAAATCAATGAGATATGGCCATTTTTAAAGATCACAGCATCACCGTAAAACAGCTCTTGGGCTTCATTCCTGAAGCATTGATAGCAAATTTGTCACTCACAACCAAGATCGATCATTACGCGAAGGTTTTGCATGGTAATAAGCTGTTTTATTTGCTGCTCTACGGGATTTTGGATAATGACAGGCTTAGCCAGAGAAGTCTTGAGGATACCTTTAACGATTCGGTATTCAAGGTGCTTTTTAACCTTGATGAAGATGAAAAGGTGCGCCGGAGTTCTATCTCGGAAAGATTATCCAAAGTTGATCCGGGTTATTTCAGGCAGATATACGAATTTATCTATGAGCAGTTTTCCGGGGCTTATAATTTAACAGAAAGAAAGCAATATAACCTGATCCGTGTAGACAGTACAATAGTTAGTGAAACCGCCGGAAAGTTAACCGAAGGCATAGCTCTTTCCGGCAGCAGTAAGAAAGCGGTCAAATATAGCCTTGCTTTTGATGGCATACTGCCCAGTCTCGCTCATGTATTCACCAGCCCAAACTATGGCAACGAAGACAACGCATTGCCGGAAGTAGTGATGGCGCATGTAAAAAAAGAGCCGGGACATCAGAATATCTATGTATTGGACAGGGGGCTTCAATCTACCCGGACAATGAAGGCTTTCAGTGAAAACCAGGTACCCTTTATCTGTCGTGCAAAGGAGAACAGGAAGTTTGAACTCATGGAATCACTGGTTGCCGAAGGACAAGACATGGATATGGGTGAATCCATTTTGCTCAGAGATAGCATTGTCCGGCTTTATACAGGTATGCCTGTAGCCAACAAACGGGGAAACAAACATTACAAAGAGATACTGGTGGATCGCCCATTTCGCCTGGTTATTGTAAAAAGCAAAGCTGATGAGGGTAAAGAGTACTGGCTGTTAACCAATGACTTCGACTTATCCGCCAAAGATATTGCGCAAGCCTACCGCAGGCGCTGGGACATCGAGGTCTTTTTTCGGTTCCTCAAACAAGAACTCAACGTAAGCCACCTGGTTTCCCTTAATAAAAACGGCCTGCAAGTAATGCTATATATGACATTGATAACCAGTATGCTGGTACTGATCTACAAAAAAGGAAATAAACAAGGCTATAAAACTTCCAAAAGACGATTTGCAATGGAAGTGAGAGACTTGGCCATCGCATTGATCGTGGTACAATGTGGTGGTGATCCAGGACTCTTTTTTAAAACATAAAAATGGCCGGAATTTCTTCCGACCATTCGTGATGAACAACGTCCTTTTTTTTGTTTTCAGGCACCTGATGTTAAATTTCGATGATTTTACTACTCTTTTTAGGTTGCTGGTTTTTTTCAGCAAGCAGGGTCGGAAGTAATTTTATGATACCAATCAACGCGCCGGCCACTAGTCCCATCGCTTTAATGGAAAAACGAACGAACGGTTTCATCACTTCCCAG
>CAIWRU010000190.1 GCA_903915155.1 uncultured Mucilaginibacter sp. | reverse complement strand
GCTGTTGTTATAACTATTCCGGCCTCTTTCGATGTGATACAATCAAACGCAACTAAAGAAGCAGGGTACTTAGCCGGATTCAAACAAGTTGTTCTTCTACAAGAGCCAATCGCTGCCAGTTTAGCCTACGCCAATAAACATAAAGAACGAGAATTAGAAAACGGTCAATGGTTAGTCTATGATTTGGGCGGTGGTACTTTCGATGTGGCACTAATAAAAATCAAGGACGGTGAAATGAAAGTTCTTGACCACGAGGGAGATAATTTTTTGGGTGGTGCAGATTTTGATAACTTGATAGTTGAAAAGATCGTTATTCCGTACTTAAATAAAAATTTTCACTTTTCCGACCTGGAAAATGAATTAAAAAGTGCGTCTGGAAAGCTCAATAGTGTTTATTATCGGTTTTTAAAAATTGCAGAAGATGCAAAGTTATCATTATCCAATCGAACTTCTTCTGAAATCGAAGTTCGTGATATTAGGGATGATAATGATGAAGAAATTGATATTAGTATTGATATTACACGTTCTGAATTTGAAGGGATTATTAAAGAGTATATTGATAAAACAATAGACATGATAAAAAAAATCCTTGTACGTAATTCTTTGAAACCGTCTGATATTCAATTTACATTAATGGTTGGTGGTTCGACTTTTATACCGTATGTGAGAAAACGTGTTGAAGAAATACTACAAATCCCGATTAACTGTAATATTGATCCAACAACCGCAATAGCGATTGGCGCCGCATATTATGCAGGAACAAAAGAAAAAAACTATGAGGGCGATAAAAAAAAGAAAAATATCTCAGGCCTCAAAGTCAGGTTAGCATATCAAAAGACCACTAAAGAAGAAGAGGAGTTGTTAGCCGTTAGAATTGACGGAAACACAGAGGGATTATTTTATCAAATTACAAGAGAGGACAAAGGATACGATACGGGTAGAAAACCTTTGATAAATAGAATTTCCGAAGATTTACCACTCGTAAAAGATTCATATAATTTTTTCCACCTCACAATACTCGATGGCCAAAATAACGTAATTGAAACCGATTCAGAATTAATTGGAATAGCCCAGGGAAAATTCAATGTAGCGGGTCAGCCATTAGCGCATGACATCTGTCTTGAAAGAGATTCAGAGCCTGAAATGGAAAGCAAGATTACTAAGCTTGAATTGTTTTTTCAGAAAAATACGTTACTCCCCCAAAAAATTACTAAATCTTATGTTTTAAATAAGTCAATTATTAAGGCCGGCGAAGAAAAATTTATAGTGAACGTTTTAGAAGGCCCACAAACTTCTTTGCCGGAGGCTAATCAAACCATTGGTTACATTGAAATTGACGGAAGAAAGGTAAGTAGAGATATTCTTAGGGGAGCGGATATAGAAGTTACCCTTGAAATGTCCGAAAGTAGAGATTTAAAAATAACAGTTTATATTCCTATGTCAGATCAACAATTTACGGAAGTTTTCAATCCATCATCAAGACACTTACCAGTTAGAAAACTTCAAGAAGATGTGGAAACGCTTAGTGGAAAGGTAGATAGTGAAATTAAAGAAGCTATTCAACGGGAAGATTACGAGACAGCAGAAGAACTAACGACAATAAAAAAGCGAGTTGATGAACTTGTTATTAATTCCAACAATTTGTCAGATGATGATGTTACTGACAAAAAATTCCAATTCGAAGACAACAAAAGAAAAATTGCTCAAGAAATTGATAACGCAACAAGAGACAAACGGATTTCTTTGCTAAAAATCAAATACAACGAAGAAAAGCAATGGTGTAAAGAGATTGTAGAAGAAAATGGGAATGACCATGACCATAAACTATTGGGTGAAATAGTTGGCCGGGAACCCGCATTTTTGAACTCGATTACACCTATTAAAATATTGGAGGCAATTGAGGAAATGACCGATTTAGGTATTAATATCCTTTGGAAAACACCTTCATTTTTAGAAGGGCGATTTCAAAGGTTAGCAGAAAAGCCACAGTCATTTAACGACCAAAATCAAGCAAAGTCGTTAATTGAGGCCGGTAACTTAGCAATTCAAAATAAAAATTTCGATCGGTTACGAGAAATAAATTGGGGGTTGATTAGTCTATTACCCAAAAGTGCTCAACAAGATGCAAAAACTGGTAAAATTGGTTTCTAATGGAATACTTTAGTTTTACTGCATTCTATGTAGGGGTTTTTATTGCAGCCGTTACAAGCACGACCACCCTATGCTACTGTCTGATTTGCATGATTTGGAAAGTAAAAATCTTAGAAGTAGCTCAATTTGGAAGTTCCTGGTTTTCAATATTCAAAGATAAAATATTTGGTATTGATTTTAAACTCGGCTGGCTGCCATTCGGAAGCTCAATGAACCCATTGGGAGCCCTTGACGACCCGGAGGAAAGAAGTAAGATAGAACCCTCTAATTTGCAATATGCATTATTTTCTAAACCGAAATATGTGAAGTATCTGATTAATTTCACCCCCTTGTTGGTTTGCATTATTTCATTTTTTGTCATTATTTTTATAAGCAAGGAGGATTTAATTGATGGTACCTCCAGCACATTAGATTTTACTCTCAATACTCTTAAAGAAATATTCCGGGGCAGTGAACATAGGGCTGCCTTCATAATTTATGCTGAAAAAATCATATCAGGTAAGAATCACATTTATTTTTCGTTCTTGGTAGCAGATTTGCTATATATAGCGATCTCTATACCTAACCTGCTTTCGAATTTTTTATATGCGTTGCCCAAATTCAGCGAAAAAGCAAAAGAGCGCATTCAAATTTTAGCCTTTTTACTTTATGCATGGATCATATTTTGGGAAATACCAAAATTTACATTTTCTCTTTTCGGATTTACAAAAAGTTTAATTTATATTTTCAGTTTTACCGTGGGATTATTTACGCTTGGTTTGGTGTTTTTCTTTACATGTGTGTTTGTCCTAAAGAGCATTGAACAAAATTTAAATTATAAGTCTGAAAAAGCATGATACATACAGTTATAAAAATATCCTTAGCAATATTGTTTTTTCTTTGCTTATTACATATGCCTTATGGTTACTACCAATTTGTAAGGTTTAGCGCATTAGTTGGTTTTACCATCCTTGCATATCAGATAATGAAGAATGAGAATAAAACTGAAATGATAATTTACATCGGCCTTGCAATTTTATTTCAACCACTAATCAAAATAGCTTTGGGCAGAGAAATTTGGAATATAGTCGATGTGATTGTTGGTTTAGGATTGTTGATTTCAATTTTCATAAAACCAAAAACATCTGTAAAAGAATAACCAGTCAATGAAAAATAAAACGGGAATTTAATTGAGCAGCATGTATTATCATTTAAAAACTCTATGGAATTATTCCAATCAATTTATAATCAGTACTGGTAATAGCATTGTTTACTTGAAGGTTAGTATTGAGTTAATTCTACTTTACGCTAGCATCAAAAGTACTGGTAAGTATTTTGTTGTTAATTTTTACTTCCATCCATATCCTGTATTTACCAGGGCTGGGGAAGGCATAAGGGAATTGCACAATCGAACCGCCCGCTGCATTACCGCCGGTTTGCATATCCATATTCATTCCCTTATCAGCGCTTTTACTCATGCCCATCTCGGCCATTAGGTAATCATTGCGCTGGTCTTCGGTCATGTTGTTTATTTTTAGAATCAGATTATCAACACTATCCTGAAATCTTTTGCGGTCGGGTAATTGCGAAACAGCGTTCCTTTCCTGCATACGTTTGTCCATAGCCTGTTTCGATGCCATGGCAAAATTTCCAATGGGGTGCAAATGCACGTACACCGTGCCATCGTATTTAACCACTACTGCATGCCCCATCATGCCCATGTAAGGTTGTAAAACGGCAGGCCTGCCTTGCTTATTCATTACATGAAATACCAGCGAACAAAACTTATTTGCTTTAAAAGGTTCATTTAAATTATGCTCCCACTCAATTATTGAACCATCGGGCGCTGTAAATCTTATTCCCGAAATACCGCAAACAGAAACCTGTTTACCAGTTTCTGGCGCCGAACTGTTGTTTATAGGGTTTGAAATAAGCCATGCATCATCTGGGCTGGTTATAATTTTTGCATTTTTTAAGCTGTTGGCTGCTATTGATAGCGGTTTTGAGGGAATTTTTACTGTATCAATAATTGTTTCCGAAAATCCGTTACCGCTTACCACATCACCATATAAAAAATAGCTGCCTGCTGATAATGGCGGCAAATTTACCAGGAAATTGAAAGTGTTTTGGCGAACAGGGTGCAGGTGGGCAAATACATCAAGCGTATTTTGCTTCACCAAAACCAGGTGCATTAACTTGCCGTGATCGGGCACAATATATTCAAAAGGCTGGTGTACTAGATTTAACGATTCTGAGTCAACATGCAGGCGTAGCACCGTTTCACCATTATAATTAAACACGGCTGAATGCCCTTTAATTGGTCTATATATATGCGTGAAATAGTTCTGGAGTTCGCTCCGGCAGGTTCTATAGGCGCCAAATAAACTCAACACCATTACAAATATAGTTATAAGGGCGGTTCGAAGCTTTTTGCGCTGCACATTTAAGGGCATAACGGTACCTGGCTTAAGCAGTGCATCAGTTACCCCGCAGCTAACTATGGCTATCATTAAAACAAAAAGCAATGTGCCAAACGTAATAAGCACAAAGCCCAGCCACATAGGCATGCCACGATTAGCTGTGGCCACTGCCATCACAGGGATACTTACCGAGCCGTTGCCAGCCTCGCCGTTTATCACGATCTTTAAACTTGTGGAACCCCGCCACATTATCCAGGCAGAATTTTCAAACCAGCCATTGGCGCCCTTAACCGGCGTTGCCATTTCGGCTGGTACTGAACCATTTTTACCTGCCTCGTAATATAAAGTTTGTACTGAAACTTTTTCGCTTTTGTAATTTTCAATATATATGCTTACCGCCGCGGTACCGGGTATTACATCGGGGGGCATAATGTTTACCAAAATATTGTAATTACCTGCTTTGCCCTGGTAATTAACACCGGGGCTGCCCAGGTGTGCCTGTACAAAATTGCAATAGCATACTAAAGCAGCAAATAAAAAATATTTAAATAACTTCATCTTTGCACCTTTTTTATCCAACCGCCCCAATAATAGCCGGCCAATCCCGAAAATACTGCACAAAAGCCGGCAATTCCCAATCCAATCACCAAATGCTTGCTGTTGGTGACAGTCGACGGGTCAAATGCATACCGGTAAACCCCGGTAGGGTTGGAGCCGTAGTTTAACGAATATGATGCAAACACCCAGCCACGCGTATATACCGATGTAAGATAAAACTCGCCAAAATACCATTGTACCACAAAAAATACCAGTAAAAAAGCCAACGACGCGAGCAGTATTTTTATCCAGGGTTTTTCATTGCCCGTCATATTGAGAATCATATCAACTGGTATGGCCGGCAGCACGAGTAATAGTGGAAAACTGAACGGTTGAAAATGGTCGAAATGATTAAATACCGGGCCAAACTGTGGTTTTGCGTGAAACAAGGGCAAAAGCCACAGCATAAATAAAAGTTCGCCCATATATACCGCAGTAGCTGCGGTAGCGCCCCATTTTGATTTTGATGCTCTTGAAAATGCAAATATACAAACCGGGAATACTATAGATACAAAAATGAAAAAATGTACGTTGTGCATCAAGGCGGCTGTAAGCCGTTCAGAAAACAAGGTAAAAACGGTTGCCAGCAGCGAGCCCGCCGCAATAGCCCGAAGCCAATTATGCTTTCTATTTATTTTAGTATTAAATGTTTTGCCAGAAGCCGCGGCAACAACCGAAATGTAAGTACCCAGTTGAATGGCAATCATACCTAATATGAGCAAAACATGAGGCGGTGAAAATATTTTTTGATCGAGACCAAAGGTATTATGAAACCAATTATCAAAAGGCGAAGATGTTAACATGGCTAAAGCGCCCCATATACAAAACAAACCGCCAAAAGGGGCATAAAATATACCCCAGAATTTTACTGATGCGGCCTTTTGTGCCGCTGTGCCAAAAAATGACCTTTGCAAAACCTGGTAGCCTGATAGCATAGCAGATACTATTGCCCCAATATAAATAAAAATATGTGGAGGGGTAAGGAAGCGATCGCGGCCAATGCTCATGTGCCACGAAATATCCCAAACAAACCCAAGTATAATACACATCGAGGCAAGCAAAAGCACATATATATACGGTTTTATATAATCGCTGCTATCGGCAACTGCACTATTTGTGTGTTTTTTTCCGTCAATAACTGCTTCGCTCATGTACGATAAATGGTTTTTACAAGAAATGAATCATTGTTATAGCATTCGTGCCAATATAAACCCTTTTAGCTACAATAATAACTGTTATCGGCAAATAAACCGCATAACATTAAAGTTATACAATCAACACCTATAATCACTGTTTAAATCATGTAATTGTGTATCAATTTAACATTTAACCCGCATGGCTCAAATAATGGTCCCTATTTATCAAAAATAACTTCAATCTGCGGTATAGGGGGTTGGTTTTGAAATTATTAAATAGTAACATTGAAAATAAAAAAAGGGCTAGCGGGGAACCATAAATGCTCCGGCGAAGACATAGAAAACGTTTGATAAAATTCATAACCTCAAAATGAAAAGGCTTAATAATTACTTTAAAAATTTCGCGCTTTCATTGGTTTCTACGCTTTTTTTCTTATTCCTGGCAGAGTGGGGCTACCGGCTGATTTTGAAGATCGAGCTGCGGTATAAAGCCGTCGACTATATTATGTGCCCCACGGTACATATTATTTACGACGAAAAATATGGCGAGCAGCCAAAGCCCAATAATGCGTGTTGGATGACCGTTGTTGCCGGCGGCCACGCGGTTACCTGCGTTAAAATATTTGAATCGAACGCCGATGGGCTGGACGGGAAAACGACTATCGCCGAATATAAAAAGGCAACTAACAAAATAATGGTTTTTGGCGATTCGTTTTCGCACTGGGATTGGGGCGGCAATACCTGGCCCGATCTACTGCAGCAAAATTTAAATGCAACCCGCAGCAAAACCACCGCCGTGCTCAATTATGCCCGCGGCGCTTACGGTGTTTTGCAGATGCTTGATTTAGCTGCCGATAAAATAAATGAGCTGCATCCTGATTTAGTGGTGATAGCTGTTATTGGCGATGATTTTTCGCGTGCGAGATGGTGGGGTAGTGAGGTGCAAAAAGACGGCATTACACGCTGGATGATATCGACTAATAAAAACGAATTTTTAGATCTGAAGCACTCCAGCGATTTCGCGTTGATTGTGCCCGCCGCAACCGAAGAGTGGGGGATGAAGGTGCGTGCTAATGCCGTAAAACCGGGCGACCCGGTGCTTAACCAGGCTAATTTGCAATATGCCCGGTTAAAAAAAGAGAACGACAGCGTGCATAAACAGGTACCGCTTTTTAGCTGGGGCCATTCATTTTTGTACGCCAAAATACGTACCGGCGACCCGTTTGGAAACAGGCATAGCTGGGCCGGCCTGCCGAGAACCAATATTACCGATTTCAGTACCGACCAAAAAGCTCAGGACGATGTAAAAAAAATATGCGCCTCAGGCGTGCCTGTGATGCTGGTTTACCTGCCCGAGATGAGCGAATTTAAAAGCCATTCTATAATCGATGAACCGTTAAAAGGGCAAAATCAAAAGCTGGTTGGCAGCTTGCAAAAAATGTTTAAGCGAAATTTTCACCTGCTGCAAAATGAATATAAGGGGCCACTACCCGCCAAAATTGACCTGGCCCCGCAGGATATGCACCCTAATAAAGACGGGCTGAAATTATATGCTGATATTATTACGCCGATGGTAGAAAACGCCCTCGCGGTTAGGGATAGTGTGAAGAAATAGAGGGATAGATGCCTATTGTTCAATTTTGTTTTAACACGGATGAGTTGTTATTAGAAAAAGCAAAAGAACTATATCCTGCGATCTTATTTTTGGTTCGAATACCCCAGCGTTAAAATTATGATGTGTGAAACTCGATAACGCACACAGTTGGGTGCACAAGTAACAACATCATTGCTTCTTTCGAACGCTTGATCAATGATTTAAGTTTTTTTCATTAATTACACCCTTGTGATGATAATGTATCGGTATCTTTTTAATACGATGTTTATAAATTCACCCATAAGTAAAATTATTCGTTAGCTAATTATTGAACTAAAACCCTGCTTGTTTGATTTAAATTTTCGCCGTTTATATACAAAATGTAAACGCCTGCAACTGCGTTTGTAGCTAAAGTATATGTTTGATCTTCGCTGACCGAGAAAGTTTTTGCGCCTAATTGTTTACCGTAAAGGCTTGTTAAAGTTGCAGTAAAAGTTTTGCCCTGGTAACCTTTTAAGGTAAAATTTACGTTTGACGCGCCCGGGTTTGGATAAACACTTAATACTAATGAGTTATTGGCTTGCGCCATATCTACCGAAACTACTGCTGAATTGATCTGCACACCTTTACTATAATAATTAATGCGATAATAATTAACACCGATAAACGGGCTACTATCAGTATAGGTATAACTTTCAGTACTGGTTGTTGTACCGTTGCCCGGCGATGTTGCCAGGTTTTGCCAGGTTGTGCCATCCTGGCTTCTTTGCAATGTAAAGCCTGGGTTATTCGTTTCGGACGAGGTAGTTAAATTAAGCAAAACACTATTCCCTTGTTTTGTGGCGCTGCCGCTGCTTAAGGTCATCGATGGCCGGGTATCTGCTGTTTGTACAGGAGAATAAACCAATGAACCGTGTGAATAATACTGTATGCGATAATAAATAATACCGCTAACGGTAGTAGGGTCAACATATTGGTATGAACTTGGTGTAGATGTGGTGCCTGCACCTAAAACACTGGTTAACTGTTTCCAGGTAACACTGTCGGGGCTGGTTTGAATAATAAAATCCTGGTTAAACCATTCGGAAGATGTGCTGAACGCGATATTAACATCATGCAAACCGGGCTTTGCGGTAAATGAAGTTAACACAGCATCTGCTGCGATATTATATGATCTTACCGGCGATAGCGTCATAACATTATCCTCATCAAACAACTCCAATCGGTAATACGTAGTGCCATTTGGCGGGTTATTGAACTGCGTTTGATAGCTGTTGGTGCCATTGCCCGCAACCGTTGCTATAGTGCTCCAATTAGTGCTATCAGGACTTTGCTGTACTATAAAATTAATGTCGGTAGTAAGTGCTGTTTCCCATTGTAGCGTTACCTGCCTGCCATGACCTTGGGCATTAAAGCTTACCACAGTATCAGTTGGTTTTTTTGGTGTGAATGGCGATAGAGCCAGTAAATTTACCTGGGCATAGTCGGGTACATAAATTGTTTTATCGGCCAGTTGTTCGTTGCCGGAATCGTTGTTAAACGGGTATAATGACCAGGTGATCGTATATACGCCGTTTTTGCCGATAGGATATATATGCCCCTCATAAGGCAGCACGCTTTCTTGCGGCGGGATGTTGTAAACAGTAGTTTTATTCACCCATGGCCCCCAGGGCGTCTGCGCAAACCATACATCTGCTTCCTGACTTAGCTCCGGCACGCCAGACATAACATAGCTGTTAGGCCCCAGCTTAATAACACTTCCTGCTGAAGTCCCTTCAACAAGGTTTGCGGCTTGTGTAAAATTGGTTGTCCATACGTTATTTCCGGCGTAAAACTGCCATGCTGTTTGTGAATCAAGCTGACCTGCGGGTACACGGCCAACTACTGTATGTGTTTCATTGGGGCCGCTTGATGCACCAAAATAGAGGTAATCATAAGTGCTATCCTTAAAAACGCAGTTAGGGCCGGTGGGTACAATACCCGGTAAACGGTGAAGCGTAGAAACAGAAAGATCGGGCAGGTTTAAAGAACCTATCCAGGTATAACCTGCATAAGAGCTTTGATTCGCAACCTCTATCAACACAATTTTTAACTGCCCGTTTTCAACAATGCCTCCGCTTTGCCAAAATTCGTTACCGTTACCCGGGTCGAACAATGATAAGGGATTCGGTGCGGTACCGCTATATATTGATTTTAAGGTATCGCCTTTTTGTACCACCACCAGGTTGTGCGGCAATGCTACCGATGGTATTACATTGGTATGCGGGTTAACTGGCGCAAAGAACGAGTCGTTATAAACCCAGGCTACCCTGCCATCGGGCAGTAGTGCGGGGTTATTGTTATCGCCCGATACCCAGCCGAACGTCTCGTCAAAGTTGTTTTGCCAGTCGTACTGCATCCTCACATTATAATTGGGGTTGGTTACGCTATTAATAATTTCTACATCATCCAGGTAATAAGTGCATGCACTGTTAAAGTTCAATTGCACCGTTACCGGGCTTTCTGGCGCTTTAAATGCATACTGGTACATCACCCAGCCATTCTGCGTGGTATCTATACGTGTACGTATTTCGTAGTGGCAGGTATTGCTGGTGGTAGCGCCCTTAAGGTTAATATCCAGCAGGGCATTTTGCGTGGTGGCAAGCGCCCAGAAACGAAGCAGGTAATAACCTGTGTCACTCACTGCAACAGGCGTAGCCGAAAGCGTCACGGAATTGCTTGCGGTTCCTACATTAGTAACGTTTACAACCAACGCCTGTGAGCCGGTGTGTACGTGGAGAGGAGCGTTAGTAATGGTAAAAGTTGCGTTGCTGTTGTTGGTTGTTGCGGTTGTCCAGCCGGTAAGGTTGTTTTCGAAACCACCGTTGGTCATTAAGGCCTTCGGCCCGGCAGCAAAGGCAGTGCCGGTGGTAGTTAACGAGGCAAATATAGTTGGATTGGACCCGATGGTCGAATTAAAATAATAAGTGGTATTTGGCTTTGCCAGCGGCGTTGGTTTAATACACCACTCATATTCACGTCTTTTACCAACAGGAATGCTATCGGAATAAGCTGTTTCATTAGTAACGATGTTCCCCGGCAGGAAAGCGTAAGCTGGGTCAACAAGTTGCTGTGTAGTGGAATCATTATTTGTTATATAGCCGTTATCGCCCGAAAGATTAAAGGCGTTTATTGCTGAATTATTGGTGATGGCATACCACGGGCCATTAACAGATGTGGCATACACCAGGCTACGGGCAAGCGTTTTGGTGCTGGTTTGGGCATTGTCAATGTCGAGCCGTAAGCGTATTGCTTTAAGATCACTTATCTTAATGGCTGAATCGACCGGGGCCTTCCAGGTAGCAGTTTTTTCGCCGCCGTCGTTATTGCGCCAGCGGAAATGCCCTTGGGTGAGGTAAGCAAAAAGATGCGTGTAAGTGATGAGCACTAACGCCACACTAAGTAAAAATTTCTTCATGGTTAGATAATTGGCTTTTGTTATAAGGTTCTAAGTCAAATCAAAAAATGATTTCAATCAGCAACCAATTTAACAACAAAATGGCTTATAACTATCCTGCACTATGCTGTCCAGGGGGTAGTAAAGCTAAATTGTTTTTTTATGTAACATATTGAACAGTAGTTAAATAAGCTCTATTTTCATTGGTTTATCAAACTGTTATTTGTTTTTTCGGGGTGCCGATGTTTGCAGCGCCGGCTAGAAATATTACACCCATGCAAAAATAAATAAACATCCACGGGCAGTCTGAAGCAAGCGTTTTAAGGTGATTTTCCTTAACTGTGACCAATTTTACCAGGGGTTGTGTACTCCGTTCTTGCATAATTATCTCTCCCGACGCTTTTATCATACCGGAAAAACCGTTGTTGCTATTCACCACCATATCCTTACGCGTCTCGACAGCACGAAGGCGTGCGTTATAAAAATGTAAACCAACAATATAAGTATCATTAAACCAGCCATCGTTACTCATGTTGCATAAAAAGCCGGCACCCTCGTTGGCGGCACGATAGGCTGTCGCAGGTACTGCGGATTCATTACAAATAATGATACCCGCTTTACCGAAAGGCGTGTTCAACGGCGCGCTAAATTCACCCGTTTTAGCGGTAAAGCCGCTACTGCTCATAAATGGAATAACCTCACCATCCAATGGTTTTTCGATCAGCGATAATAATACCTGTTTATCGTACCTGCCTGTAACATGGCCATCAGGCGTAATACAATAAGCAGAATTGTAAACAATATCGCTTCCATTCACTTCTGTATTAATACCCAACAGGTGTGTGATATTTTGAGGCTTGGTGATCTTTAATATCGCGTTTACCAGATCGTCGTCTTTACGATAGGTCCATGGTATGGCGGATTCTGACCATAGTGCAATATCGGGTTTCAGGTCTGTTGCCTGTCGGCTCATATTCATCAATCGTTCGGCTAAAGCATTGCCTGTATTTTCATTCCATTTGATCTCGGGGGCAATATTTTCTGAAAGTATGGCGATGTTAACTGATTTACCTGGCTGTAAATTATTTTCGAAATTCTTTAATATAAAATAACCCGACAAAAAGTAAATAGCTATAACGGCTGCCGGGATGATTAATTTAATATATTTTTTATTGCTAATAAAT
>CAIWRU010000189.1 GCA_903915155.1 uncultured Mucilaginibacter sp. | reverse complement strand
CGATTATTATGTTACGATTACCGAAAGCAAAAAACGTTTGGAAGACGGCGTTTTCATCAAACACAAGATCTTTTTATATAAAGAAGATTTTGAAAAATTTGCCGAAGGTTTGAAAGACACTGTTGATTACATCAGGGAACACCAGGAAGTTGTTGAGAAAAGGTATGAATTTAGTGAAGCACCTGAGATCGCTAAAACTTCAGCCGACGAAGACTTCTCCTTCGAGATTTAGGCTCTACAAACTAAACTTATTATAATTTTATTAACCCCTTGCCATAAGCAAGGGGTTTTTTGTTATGCTATTATTGGTGCAATGCCGAAGCAGCAAATACTGCTACGAGGATAGCCCCGATAAATATTAACAGGTAAAGGGAAATAACAACTATGGTGGTAATACCTATGAGTTTAAAATGTGATTTTAAATACTCAAGCGATTTGGTAGCCGTAGCGCTGTCATTAAACGTGGTGCTCTTTTTAATACCTATACCAAACTTGTATAAATAATACGACAGGAAGAAGTAAAACACTGCAATAAGCACATAAACGAAACTTATAGCGCCTGAAGCTGCACCCATTATAGATGCCGCCGCCGATCCTCCGGGAGTGGTATTCATGGCAGGGTTAAACCGGCCCATTAACGAAAAAAGCGTACCAAGAAAAAGGGCGCAAAGTAATATAAAACCAGTCATTACGAAGCCGAAAATCCCTAAAAAAGTAGCCCATCGGCCGGCCGTGTGTAAATAATACTTCCCTTCTTCGCCAATTACCAGCGATGGCAGTGGATAATCCGGTACGATTGCGTCTGTTGTTTCTGTAGTGTCCATTGTGATTAAGTTTATTTGTTTTTTAACTAAAGTAACAATTAAAACAATTACACACAACTGGAATATTCGTAAAAATCCTGTTAATGATGCATAAACGTCGACCCAACTATTAGGCCACCGATAATGAATGCTATTATATAACATATAACAATTATTATTAATGTAAAACCTATAAGTTTAAAATGCGACTTTAAATTCCTGAATGCCTTTGTGACAAATGTCATATCATTAACAGCTATGCCGTTTTTTATATTTGTGCCAAACTGGTATAAAAAATACGACACAAAGAAATACAGTATCATAATTAGTAGCAGCGGAACTATTGATAAAACACCGGCACCCGCACTAACAGGTAAACCGGTTGGAGAAGAGGATAAAGCCCCCATTATAGGTGAAACCGCACCGGCAAAAACACACAGCAACGCCATTATCGCCGTAGCTATAAACCCAAGTATTCCTAAAAACCTCGCCCATTTCCCTGCAGTATATAAGTAATTCTTTGCATCCTGGCCTATTACCAGATTAGGCAGCGGGTAATCCGGCACAACCGGTTCTGTTGTTTCTGTAGTGTCCATCGCGATTAAAGTTTATTTGTTTACCCTAAAGTAATCATTAAAGCAAATAAACACAACAGATGGCTGCAACTATAGCATCATTAATGATGCGCATGCGCGCTCGCAAATACCGAGTGCATTACAATAAGTGCTACATTAAAGTAAATAATAAGCCCGGTAACATCAACCAAAGTTGCTACAAAAGGTGCTGATGACGTTGCAGGATCAAGCTTAAGCCTTTTCATAGCTATGGGCAGCATTGAGCCTGCCAACGAGCCCCAAAGCACTATCCCTATCAGCGAAAAGCCTATAGTAAATGCTATCAGCAACCAATGCGGGCCATATATTGGACTAATATATTCAGCCCAGAACACTATTCTTAAAAAACCTATTATGCCTAATATCGATCCCAGCATTAACCCCGAAAGTATTTCCCTGCGCATTACACGCCACCAATCGGCCAGCGTAACCTCGCCTAAAGCCATTGCCTGCACAATAAGTGTCGATGCCTGTGAGCCGCTATTCCCACCACTCGACATGATGAGCGGGATAAAGAATGTCAATTGTATAACTACGGCTATCTCATCGTTAAAATACTGCATCGCCGTACTGGTAAGCATTTCGCTCAAAAACAATATAATAAGCCAGCCTACGCGTTTCTTTACCAGTTTAAAAAGGTTAATATCAAGGTACGGCTCGTCCAGCGCTTCCTGACCGCCCATTTTTTGTATATCCTCGGTGTATTCTTCGTTGGCTATCCACAAAATATCATCAACCGTAACTATGCCCAGCAAAGTGTTATCGGCATCGGTAACGGGCAATGCAGTGCGGTTATTCATCCTGAACACGTTAATAGCATCCTCCTGTGGGTCGGCAGCATTAAGCGCTATCAGCCTGCCATCCATAAGCTCACTTATTTTGGTCGATGGGTCAACAAGCAATATTTCGCGTATGCGTATATCATCCAGTAAAACGCCTTTATCGCCCACCACATATATCACATCAATAGTTTCGGAATTTTTACCATATTGGCGTATATGCTGCAATACGCGCTCAACATCCCAGCTTTTTTTCACCGCGATATAATCGGGTGTCATCAAACGGCCAACGCTATATTCCTCATAGCCCAACAATGCCAGTGCCTCCTTACGGTCGGCGGCAGAAAGATGCTGTACCAGTTTCGACACCGTATCGCCATGCATCTCGCCAAAAAGCGCGGTACGGTCATCAGGCGGTAGTTCCGTAATAATTTGGTTTACCTTTTTACCGGGCAGCTTTTTTAATATACGTTCCTGGGTCGGGAAATCAAGGATGCGGAAAACATTAACCGAACGGTTGATCGACAGTGTATCAATAAACAAAGGGCCATGCTGTGGAAGTTCATCTATCAGCTCCTCAACGTCTGATATGTTCAGGCTGTCCAAATATTCCTTAAGTTGGCGCTCATCGCCCTGCTCTAATAGTAATTCTATTTGTTCAACCATTTCTTCCATAAAAAGCCTCCTGTTTACATATTTAAAAATAATATTTTCCCCGCCAAAAGTCGGTTTAATTTTTCAAATTATAAGGCCATTTTTTCTGTTATCTTTGCGCGGTTTTAGAAGAGTAATCCGGAAATGACGGTCATGAAAAAATGCCATGACCCATAAATCTTGATACTTGATACTAACTACTTGATACTAAAAAATATATGGGATTACAATGCGGTATAGTAGGTTTGCCAAACGTAGGTAAATCAACACTTTTTAATAGTTTATCAAATGCTAAGGCACAGGCGGCTAATTTTCCGTTCTGTACTATCGAGCCAAATGTGGGGGTGATAACCGTGCCCGATGAGCGCCTTACCAAATTAACGGAAATAGTAAACCCGAAGAACGTAGTACCAAATACTATTGAGATTGTGGATATAGCAGGCCTTGTAAAAGGGGCCAGCAAAGGCGAAGGTTTGGGTAACCAGTTCCTGGCCAACATACGTTCAACAAACGCCATTATTCACGTATTACGTTGCTTTGATAACGATAATGTGATACACGTGGATGGTTCGGTCGACCCTATCCGTGATAAAGAAATTATCGACACCGAATTACAGCTGAAAGACCTCGATTCGATAGAAAAGAAGATACAGAAGATTGAAAAAGCTGCCAAAGTTGGTAACGACAAGGAAGCTAAAAAAGCTTTTGATGTTTTAACGGTTTATAAAAACCACCTGCTTTCGGGCAAATCAGCGCGTACTGCTCCTGTCGAAGTAGAAGACCAGGAATACATAGCCGATATATGGCTGCTTACCGCGAAACCGGTAATGTATGTTTGTAATGTTGCAGAAAGCGACGTAAACACGGGTAATGCTTATGTTGACAGGGTAAAAGCTGCCGTAAAGGATGAGAACGCACAGGTTTTAATTATATCGGCACAAATTGAGGCTGAAATCGCCGAATTGGAGTCATACGAAGAGCGCCAGATGTTTTTGGATGATCTTGGCCTTGCTGAATCGGGCGTAAATAAGCTGATAAAATCAGCCTACTCGCTGCTTAACCTGGCTACCTACTTTACTTCCGGTGTTCAGGAAGTACGGGCATGGACCATCACCCAAGGCTTTACTGCGCCGCAGGCCGCAGGCGTTATCCATACCGATTTTGAAAAAGGCTTTATCCGCGCCGAGGTTATTAAATACGAGGATTTTGTAAAATTTAATGGTTCGGAAGCAGTAATAAAAGAAAACGGCAAACTGGCTATTGAAGGTAAAACTTACATAGTGCAGGATGGCGACATTATGCACTTTAGGTTTAATGTGTAAAAAGAAAGAAGCAAGAGACAAGAATCAAGATTCAAGACTATAAAATCAAAGCTTTTTTTGAATCTTCTTGATTCTTGACTCTTGATTCTAAGCCTTATTTCAAATCCTTATTCATCTCATCCAGCAAATACTCCTTTTTATCCTCGGCATATTCCCAAAACATTACGCCCGCCAGGTGATGCTGCTTAACATATTGGCACTTATTTGCTACTGACCATTCATCATCAAAAGTTACAAACTGCTTGGTGCTATCGTTATATAAATAAGGTGCCTGGGCATCTTTATCGCGGTAATACTTAAATCCATGCTGATTGATGAGACTGTCCTTTACAAAAGTATAACCGCCTCCCCAGTCGCGTGCCTGCGGTATATGAACGCTTTTTGTACCTAACACGTGCTTCTCATCAGTGGCATCGGCCGAAGTTAAAGTATGGCTGTAGAAGGCCACACCCATTACTAACTTTTCCGGCGGGACACCTGCCGCTGCGAAGTCTCGCGCGGCTATATCGCCCGAACAAGTGGTATTGTATTGCTTTGATGAATATAAGTTGGTGTGATGCAGAACGATATGCAGACTGTCCTGTGCCAGGTCATAGGTCATGAGGCTAATGTAGTCGACATACTTAGCGACTTTGTCCATTTCGGTTAGTTGAATGTAGCGACTAAAGCCGCCAACCGCTGTAGTAAGGCACATTTTTCTTCCGGTCTGTTTCTCCATCGTATCTAAATGCAGCCTTAGCTTTTGAAACATCAGCGTGTAATTCTGCTTGTCTACCGCTCTGAATATGTTGTTTGCGCCAATATCATCAGGGTATTCCCAGTCGATATCAACACCATCAAGATTGTATTTGCGCACAATATCAACAGCGCTGGCGGCAAAGCCTTCGCGTGCAGTGTCACTTAATACCGCATCCGAAAAGTAGCGGCATCCACCCCAACCACCTATTGATATAAGTATCTTCAGGTCGGGGTTTTTCTTTTTTAGATTAACCAGGGTCTTAAAGTTGACCGTATCGCGTGCCGGATTGCCCAAATAGGCCCTGTTATCCTTTAAATTAACAAACGCGTAGTTTAAATGGGTAAGTTTATTTGGGTTGATCAGGTTACTGTCAATGCGACCACTTGCATAACCTATAACCACGTATTTTGGCACCTTGCGACTTTGTGCCTGTAGATTAGCGCTAAAAACTAATAAAGCGAAACATAAGAATAAGTAACGTAGTGAAGTAAGTTGAGTTGATGCCATATACAATTCTACTATTTATTCTTCAAAAAACCTTTTTTGTTGGTATCATTTCTGCTTTGTATACACAAACAGCGAACAGAAATAAATCACGCCCCTGATTGTGTTTTAATGCTGAAGCTATGCCTGCTTAGTTACTTTCGCATAAAATACCCCTTGGGTTATGGTATAAATTACGGTAGTACCATTTGTGTCATCCGGCTTAAACAATTTCATCGTAAAAGTTCCTTTAATATGGTCGGAAGTGATTTCTGTTATGGTAAGCGTGCCTTGGGGATTTGAGCTTTGACTGGTGAACGATGCCACACCACCATCAGCTGTATAAAAACCTGTAACGCCAACTATAACATCATTTGATAATCCTGTAAATGTATCGCCCGCTTTTAAAGATGAGGTATGTAATACTGATAGTTTCAACAATTTAGTACCCAATGCTCCGTTAACAAGCGAATAGCCCTGAATAATTGTGCTGGTTGCCGCATTGTTAGTCGCCACATCGTAAGTATAACATAAGGGTAAACTTGAAGTGTCGCCATTAATAGTATACTTCATCCCCTGCGAAGTAAGATCATTTGTAATCGTCGGCGTAGGGTTTTTAGCGCTCTTTTTACACGAGGCGAAAAAGCACGCTACCAGCATTCCCGCAAAAAATAGTCTGAATAAAAGTTTCATATAGTTTGGTGATTTGTTAGTTGGCGAAAATCATTTACCGCCGCTATAAATCTCAAACATATTATAAGCGCCTGCAATAATACATATGTAGTATTCCAAAGTAGAAAATGAATGCAGGAATGATGATATTGATGAAACCCACATCAAATAAAACCGATCAATTTTGATATATTTGCACCATGCTCCCGTAGTTCAACGGATAGAATTATGGTTTCCGGTACCATCGATATGAGTTCGAATCTCGTCGGGAGCACATAAACGGGCAAGAGCTTATTTTTCGCTTCTTGCCCGTTTTTTATTGTCGCGGTATTTCAATTAATGCATACCCTCGCCTGTATTTGTACACACGCGTATGCTTAAAATAAACAAGGCACGAATCTTTGTAAGCAGGCCAGCAGATTATATACTTTATCTTGCTTGTATCTTTTTGTACCAGGGGTATTATATTTTGGGTTGAATGGCCCTCGCTGATGTTTTTCTTATTTATTCCATCTAAATTATTGATGAGTTTGAGGCTCTTGTCATTTTCAAACAAAACATACAACGGATAATTTTTTGTAACCACTAATGCATCGTTAATGTTTGGGCGCGATAGGTCATAATAGCTGTAAACACTATACACAAGCGAGGTTAAAAAAATGATAATGAGCGGGATATAAAAAACCACCTTCTTCGGGTAGTTGACGGTTGAAATTAAAATAAACAACAGGATAAGGTAGTGCAAATAAAAAACCGCCCTGGTAAGCGGGTAAAGCGCACCGGTAAAAATATGCGCCGCTATCATGAGCAAAAAAGGCAGAACGATCAGCAAGCCCAGGATTATCTTAATATTAGCCGGATCTATCCTTTTGAAGCTTTTCTTATTCACATAAAATATAGGAATAACTATACATAACATTACCAGCAGCTTTAAAAATGTAACGAGCTTAATAGCCTTCGCATTGTTAAAAAATAAATTCGCCAGGAAATCCCGGTAACTGAAATCAGAAAATATGCTTGATACGGTACCATACTTAAATATGTTAAAATTGGCTGCACCAATTATAGCAGGGTCGCTCGCATTAACTATTTTTCCCATTTTATAAATGTACAGTACAACCGCAAGCACAATAATCCCCGTTAAAAAAGTATGGATACTTTTTAAGTGTTTTATTTTAAAAATGCCAAAAACAATAAGTATGGACAGAAAGCCATATAGAAAAGAGAATATAGATAAAGCCGAAACAGCACCAAAAACAACGATCAGGTACTCATATTTTACTTGCTGATCTTTACTATATTTTAGTAAATAATAAAAAGACATGGCGAAACAACCTATGGCTAAAGCATAACCACGGCCATAGGTAAAGTAAAACAAATATGGGGCTACAGTTAAAAAAATAATATAAAAACTATTTATTTTCAAAAGCTTCAGGATCCTTGAATTGGCTATAAAAAATACAAGAAACCCCACCAGGCTAAGCATCCGGTAATACACAACATCCGTAACATACCCCTGTTGCAATAACCTAAAATACAAGCTGTTTATGATATGGCTATTTGCAAGCTTAAATTGGCTATAAGTAAGCAGCCCCCAAACGCTATTGTTTAGTACACCATTGTAAGAAGTGGTTTCATCATATATCCAATCATTGTAACATGCAAAAAAAATGAAAGCGACCAGAAAGAAGAAAAACATATACACATCTCTTCTCATGGCAGCTGAAGATGAAAATTCCTTACCCTGGCTTTTAAGCATCATAACATGTTGGTTGTAAAATATTTAACTTATTCAAACAAAAACACAATAGCCTAACAATTTTTGATAGATTATTTAGCTATAGCAATATTAACTTGGCTAATCTTTTCGAAACGGCCCATAAAATGCTTTGAAAAATACGCATTAGGGTGCATATTTAAAAGGCTAAGTTGTTGAATATAAATATTTTTTGCTTTTTTACTTAGCAGTTATCAAGCGCTGCCTGTATCATTGCTGCTAAATGTTCAACATGCGGGTGCAGGAACATGGTTCGGTGGTCGCCGGGTATTTCGTGAATGATCACCCCATCCAGGGCAAATTCCTTCCAGCCCAGGTATTTAAATTCATCTACAAAATACAGCCGTTTTTGAGCCTTAAATAAATGCAGTTGCCCCTGAAACGGGTTTAAGGTATATTTATTCAGAGCGACCTGCTGCTTTAAACTTATTTTATTCAGGTTTAGGTCGATGTCTGTTCGTATTGTGTTTGAAACGCCGGTCCTGCCAAATAATCTTTTCAGATTTTTCACCATGAAAGCTTTCTGGTAATTATAGGTTTCGGATGGATTATTAAAGAATGAGCGGGTGATAAACGCCGCTTTCGGGAACTGACGCAGCACTTTTTTCGGGAATTTACGCAGCCCCTTTTTCTTGTATGGCAAAACACCCGCGTCGGTATCCGAAACGCCTATAAACTTTATCGTTTTTCCCATATCTTCCATCTGGCGTTTCATTTCAATTGCCACATAGCCGCCAAACGAATAGCCCGCAAGGGCATAAGGTCCGTCGGCATTATGTTTTAAAATCTCGCTCACATAAAACCTGGCTATTTCTTCCATGCTGTCGTATGGCTCCTCCTTTCCGTCCATACCCAATGGTTGTAACGAATATAAAGGTTGCTCAATATCAAGGCAGGCCGCAAGGTTAACAAAATTGGTGAGGTTGTACCCGCTGCCATGGATGATATACAGCGGCATTTTATTCCCGGTTGATTTTATGGGGACTAACGACTTATAACTATTTTTTGGATTTTCCCCTTCAAGGAATTTAGCATATGAGGCAATAGTTGGGTATGTCAAAATAGCGTTAACATTCACTTTTTGTCCAAATGTTTTTTCTATTGCTGTTTGCAGGTCTACTGCGTGTAATGAATCTCCGTCAAGATCAAAAAAATTATCGTCAAAGTTAACGGTTTCTATTTTCAGCACATCTTTCCAAATGCCGGTCAATTCCAGCTGGATATCGGGCTTTTGTATTTTTTCATCCGGTAAGAGCCGGTCTGTTTCTTTCTCAAAGTCCATTTTCCTTAGCCGGTTAATATAAAACACACTACCATTATCGTCTTATCCTATACGTTTCGGCTAATTTAATTGTTTTCTTTTTAGTTATAATTTAATCATTATGAAAATTACATTGTTACCACATATTTCCTTATTTTTTATCTTATTTCCATCGCCCAAAACACAAGCTGGCGTTCGTACGCAATGGGCGACATTTTTCCGCGATGGCTAGCATATTTAAAGCTAATATCTAAGCACATCTGTATCCGGCGGTATATAACCCAGCAAACGGCACATGGTCATGATCTGCCCCTTGTGATGAAATTCATGGGTTGTCATGTGGGTAAAAAGCTCCAAAGGTGTAACGGTTAACAGCATTCCTGAATTTGTAGTATTAGTTACCGGTTTATCCAATTGTTTAAAATGGTTCAGAAACTCAGATAACAGCTTATCTGTTTCGTCAAATAATTCGCGCACTTCAGTTATGCTTACCTGGTTATTATAATCAATGTACGGTAGTTTTTTATTCATGCCGAAATTTGCGCCCCAATGCTTATATGTATTGTTTATATGCAAAAGGAAATAGCGTACATTTTTACTATTAAATTCTTTTATCGGTACACTATAGCCCTCGCCTACCTGCTCCTCAATAAAATTGAGCATTACTTGCCGCGAACCTTTAATCAGTTCGTATTGCTGCTTTAAAATATCCATAATTATAATATTAAACTGAACCAAACATTGATTAATAAAGCTAATAATTATTTTACTATTCAACCTTCCTGCACAGTTTTATCCATTAATCGCCATATTTGTAAACGTATATGTCCTTACTCCAACCATACATCAATCATCAATTTAACGGCGCTATCTGGCGTCTCGAAATTGATGAACTGAGCAATACTATTTTTATTGAAGTACGTAACGATGCCGAAAAGCAGGTAAGTTTTTCATCGATCAGCCTGGATACAGGCAAGCTAAATTTCAGCAACCTTACTACGCCCGAACGCTGGCTAACCGGCATCGAGGCTGCTTATGATGGCGTATTGCTTTTGCACAACTATCAATCTGCAAGCGGGCCTGCTCACAAAGGACTAATGGCTGTTGATGCGTTTACGGGAGAAACTTTGTGGAGTAATTACATTTACGCGTTCGACCATTTAACCACCAGCGGACCGGTATTATACGATACCAACTTTCATCCTAAAAAATTATTCCTGGCTGATGTTAAAACCGGAGCGACCAACCGCATATATGAACCTTTTATTTATCCCGAATTACAAAATAATATTGCAGCCCCACAGGTATTGAACCCTGAAAATCTGCCTGCTAATATATTCCCTGCGCCGCCTTTTGGAAATAGTGTACATTACCTTGAGTACAATAATTTCAGAATTGTATCTTTGCACACTTTACAGGCAGGGCTGCTAAAACAGTATTTATTTGTTATGGATGGTATGGATAAGGTTTATGAAGATTTATTAAATACCGATATACAGAAATTACAGCCCGAGGCGTTTATATTACATAAAAACCGGCTCATCTACATTAAAAACAAGTCGGCCTTAATTATTTTAAGCTTATAAATTACAGTATTATAATTTATTATGAAATTTAAAATTCTATTATCCATCACCTTTCTGCTTATATTATCTTCGGCATCTGTTTTTGCCGCTAATCTCAGGGATTCAATAGGCGTCGAAAATAAAGACGGCAAAAAAGTCATCATCCACAAACTCGACCCTAAAGACAACTACTATTCACTTGGCCGCCGTTATAAAGTTAGCCCAAAGGCCATCATGCAATTCAACAATAACGCCGCTCTGCCAATTGGCGGCATTATAAAAGTGCCAACCGACAGGCCATTCCTTGAATCGTCATACAATACCCCTGCCAAACCGCAGCCTGCTGCTCCAACCCCGCCTGTAAAACAACAAGCGCCACCTCAGCAACAGGTTAAACAACAGGCACCTCCACAGCAACAGCCGGTTCAACAGCAACAGGCTGCAAGCACCCAGAATAACGCGCCAACACAAGACTACAAAGTATCAGCCGGTGAAACATTGTATTCTATTGCCAAACGCTTTGGGACTACGGTTGATGACCTGACCAGCCTTAACGGTTTAACACCAACCACATTAACACCCGGCCAGGTAATTAAAGTGCGTGCCGGCCAATCGACCGCACCAACCCCAACTGCTGCACAGCCCACGGCGAAGCAAGATGCTACCAGTGTAGTTTTACCATCGGACAGCGCTAATGCGAATCATTTTAATTCCAACAAATTTGGTTTGTACGAAAAAGACGAACAAGGCGTGGCCACCTGGATGGATGGTGCCGACCTTGACCCGAATAAGAAATTAGTACTGCACCGTACAGCCCCCATAGGCACTGTAATAAAAATAACCAACCCCATGAGCAACCTTACTACCTATGCTAAAGTGGTGGGCCGTTTTACCGATAATGCCTCGACAAAAGATGTAATTATTGTGGTAACAAAAAACGTTGCCGATTCATTGGGTGCTTTGGATAAACGCTTTCACGTAAACATCAGCTACGGCAGCCCGAATGAATAAACCTTTTATTATTGGTATTGCAGGAGGCAGCGGCTCGGGCAAAACCTTTTTTTTAAAGTGTTTCTTAAAGCATTTCAGCCACAGTGAAGTAAGCCTGGTATCGCAGGACGACTATTATTTCCCCGTACCCGAAGGTATGAGCGCCGAGGAAAATAAGCTCTTCAACTTCGACCTGCCTGACACCATCGATCACCAGCATTTTGAAGATGATATAAACAGCCTGTTGCAGGGGCTGTCAATCACAAAAAAGGAATATACCTTTAACAACCCCAGTGCTATACCCAAAATGCTGGAGATAAAGTCGGCACCGATAATTATTGTTGAGGGTTTGTTTATCCTGTATTTCAGAAAGCTATCGGCCCTGCTGGATATGAAAATATTTATTGATGCCGATGACGACATCGCTCTTCAACGACGCCTTAAACGCGACCTGGTTGAACGCGGCTACTCGCACGACGATGTAATGTATAAATGGATCAACCACGTTGTACCGGCTTATAAAGAGTACCTACTGCCCTACAAAGATGAATGCGACCAGATCATCACCAATAACACACACGTTGCCGATGATATTATTTGTGTAACGGAAGAAATTTCAAAACAACTAAGAGAAAAAGTTTTATAGTTACTTGCGCTCTCCTGCGACGAGTGCTTAATCTGGTCAGGCGTTTGCAACGCCCATCCCCAAATCAAATAACCATCTCAAGTATTTCTCCCTCAATAATCAACTTTCCCATTGTCGCATTTTTAATTTCCTCAACACTTACTCCAGGCGCACGTTCTAACAGTTTAAAGCCGCCTTCAGGGAGCACATCCATTACTGCTAATTCAGTCACAATTTTTTTAACACAATTAACACCGGTTAAGGGCAACGTACATTTGGATAATAACTTAGATTCTCCTGCCTTATTCACATGCTGCATGGCCACGATGATATTTTTAGCCGATGCCACCAGGTCCATCGCACCACCCATGCCCTTCACCATTTTACCGGGGATCTTCCAGCTGGCTATATCGCCGTTCTCGGATACTTCCATAGCGCCAAGTATGGTTAGATTAACTTTCTGTGCGCGTATCATCCCAAAGCTCATGGCCGAATCAAATATAGCCGAACCCGGCAGCATGGTAATAGTTTGTTTACCCGCGTTTATGGTATAAGCATCTTCCTCGCCCTCAATTGGGAACGGCCCCATACCCAGCAGGCCATTTTCCGACTGCAACACCACATCCATCGTATCGGGTATATAATTAGCCACCAGCGTAGGTATACCAATACCAAGGTTAACATAAAACCCGTCCTTTATTTCTTTTGCAATGCGCTTTGCGATTCCGTTTTTGTCTAACATAAGCCCCCTCTAAATCTCCCCCAAAAGGGGAGACTTTTTAAATTGTAAATAATTAAGTTTTTTAAAGCCCTCCCTACCGGGGAGGATTTGGGTGGGGCTGAACCGTCCTGTTCTCAATCCTCTTCTCATAGTTCTTCCCCTCAAATATCCTGTGCACATATATCCCCGGCGTATGTATATTATCCGGGTCGAGTTCACCTACTTCAACCAGTTCTTCTACTTCGGCAATAGTTATTTTACCTGCCATAGCCATCACGGGGTTAAAATTCCTTGCCGTATGGCGATAAATAAGATTGCCCTGTGTATCGCCTTTCCAGGCTTTTACAATGGCAAAATCGGCATCAAAGGCCATTTCCATCAAATAATCCTTGCCGTTAAAATTACGTACTTCCTTGCCTTCGGCAACTTCGGTGCCTACGCCTGCGGGCGTGAAAATGGCAGGCATGCCATAACCCGCGGCCATGCAGCGGGTGGCTAAGGTACCTTGTGGAATCAGTTCAACTTCCAGCTCGCCGCTCAGTAACTGGCGCTCAAACTCGGCATTCTCGCCCACGTATGATGATACCATCTTCTTCACCTGCCGTTGCCTTAGCATCAGTCCGATGCCAAAATCATCAACACCGGCGTTGTTTGATATACAGGTAAGCTCCTTCACCCCTTTTTTTACCAGCGCGGCAATACATTTCTCGGGCAACCCGCACAAACCGAAGCCGCCCAGCATTAACGTCATGCCGTCTTCAATATCGCGTATGGCCTCATCGGCACCGCTAACTACTTTATTCATGAATACTATATAATTGGTGCGGTAAAATTAGCATTTTTTAGTTGGCTGATAAGATACCTCATCACACAAAGAAATAATCAAAACAATTAAAATTCTGAAACATTATAATTTATACACAAATCATAAAGACATGAATATTGAGGATAATGATACTATAGGCAACGGTAGCGATCACCCGCAACCCGAAGCCGGCACCTACCGTGCCGACGACGGCACAGGATTAGATGAAGAGCATCTTACTAGAACATTCCTGTTTGGCAAAGGGAAGAACCCGGCCAACCCAACTGAAGGCAAGGGTGTTGGCGGGCAAAATTTCGGGCAGGAAAACAATACGCCTGCGGGTAATGATAAAAATAATCCCACCCAAATGGCCGGCCATACCAATGCTTACTTTGATCGTAATGAGCCATCGGAAGAACATCCTGAAGACAGCAACTTCACCGCCAAATACCAGGATGGATCGCCCAACTACAGCGCGGCACGACCAGTTATAGAAAACACAGACCCAAAACCCGAAAAAGTAGAACGCGGCAACGGTGAGAACGACCGCCCACATCCGCAACAACCTTACACCGAAGGCACCGACGATAATGACGGGGAAGGTGAACCCAATATCCCCGGCCCTAATGAACTACCCGACCAACAAAAAGTTGGCGAAGATGACGACAATATAGAACATATTGAAACATAGCCTATTTTCTGAAGACAAAAAAAACCGGAGTGTACGATTCCCTCCCCTTAGTTGAGTAATAGCCCATAAAAAAGATAGTTATGGTGCATTACTCAAATTATATGGTTAACATAACTTAACACAATTTCAAACTATTTTTATATTAATATATTGATTATCAATTATTTAAAAAATAAACAGGTTAAATTGTGTAAACCATGTAATTGTACCCTTGGCTTGCAATAATATTCTTTTGATTCCTTCCGGGGAATCCAGCCAATGCTTTAATATGTTTAATAATGGATTTTACTCCCCGGAAGAAGGGTTTGTGCACAGATCCTATTAGCCCTCCTGTTAATTCACATCCCACCGCACCTCTCTGTAGCAGGGAATTAAACTGAGTATCACCCTACCATTTTATCGTCTTATCTATAAAACCTTCCAGGTCGGTTGCCATAGCCTGCTGCTCGTTGGCACTCGGATGGCCGGGCGTCCCTTTATAAGGAATAAAATGTGTGTAAATATTTTTATCGTTCAATCCGGTAACTGCTTTTTCAATATATCCGGGCCACGGTGCACCCGCTTTTGTTGCGTCCATACTTCCCAAAATACAAATGATATGGGCTTTGGGATATTTACCCCTAACGCTTTTTACAAAATCGCGGTAAGCATTTATCAAAAATTCAGCAGTCGGCGGTTTTGTGCCGAAACGTGCTTTAAACTGTGGATTATCGGGCATGTTCACTATCCACGAATCATTTTGAAACAGGTTGACAATTACCAAATCGGGCGTATATTTTTTAAAATCCCATTTACTGGTGGAATCGGTGGCGTCAAGCCTGTCGTACATTTCGGGCATTATCAATGGGAACCAGCTAACGGTAACTCCTATACCGCTTTTTGACGTATTGACGAACTCAGCATCATAATGGCGCGCTGTTAAAGCCGCGTAGCTGTTATAGCCATCTTCATAAGGCGCTGAACCCCTGTCCTTCCCCGCTGTATCTAAAATGGCATAACCACAGCTAATGGAATTACCAAATATCTCGATCTTACGTTTTTTAGTCGGCGGGGGTGATAAAATTTTACCGTCTGTTTTAAATCCATAAAACAGTGTTTTTCCCATGGCCCACTCCGTACGTTTAAATAATTCTAAGGTATGAGGGCCCGAATTTGAAATACCTATTTTATAATCTGTATTTACATTCCCATCTGGATGAAGTACACCAATTACTTTCCCGTCCAATATTTCAGTATAATAATCGTCCCCTTCCTCGTGCATACTGAAACTTATATTCCCTTCAAAATTTATCTTAACCGATGTCCCCGACCAAGACAAAACCGCCGCGCTATCAGTAAAAGCAACCCTTCCTGAATAATGGATATGCGGATCATTGCCCTTAACAACAACCTGTGCCCTGCAACTGCATGTAATTGTGGCCGCAAGAAGTAAAATAAAATATTTCATATATAATAATTATAACGTCAAAAAGTCTCCCCTACCGGGGGAGATTTAGAGGGGGCTGCTATTTAAAATATACATAAGTTATCCCATCCCCACCCCTGTCCAAATGCTCATCCTCCATGCGATCAACCTGCTCGTATTTCTTCAGGTATTGGCGTATCATCTTGCGTAATATCCCGTCGCCCTTGCCATGGATGATCTTTAAATTACCATAACCCATCATTAGCGCACGGTCAAACAGGCGTTCTATCGCGCCCAAAGCATCCTCGGTACGCATACCGCGCACGTCAATCTCGGGACTAAAACTGGCAATATCATTGGTGCTGTTGCTATAATTTCGGCGCACCTCTTTCGGTACTTCCTTTTTCGATACCTTCTGCACCCTGTTTTTCTTAGCCACTGTTCGCAACTCACCAATAGCTATGATCACATTATCACGTGCTATTTCCATCACCTGCCCGGTGGTATCCGAGTCATTCAGCTTCACCCAATCACCAATCTTTAACTCATCCACATCAACAGCCGGCTTTTTAACGTCTGTTTTAACTGTGTTCTTTTGCACTTCGCGGGTCAGGTTCTCGCGCAACTGGCGGGTTTTTTCCTTATCGGCATTGCTGCTTTTAATTTCCGATATGGTATTCTCCACAAGTCGGTTGGCATTCAATATAATATCCTTTGCTTCCTGCTTGGCATCACGGATCAGGGTTTTCCTGTTCTCATCCAAATAACTTTTCAGCTTTTCGTTTTCGGCCAAAAGCAGGTTCACGTGTTTTTGCTGCTGCTCAAGTTTTACTTTGGTGTCGAATATCTCCTTCTTCTCGCGCTCCAGGTCAACCAGCAAAGTATCCACCTTTTTTTGCCCGGCACTTATTTTACTTTTTGCAAGATTCAGCACATTTTGTGGCAGACCAATTTTTTGGGCGATCTCGAACGCGTACGAACTGCCTGGCTTACCAACCTCCAAAATGTAAAGCGGTTTCATCTCCACGTTATTGAATAACATCGATGCGTTTTCCAAACCCTCGGTATGACTGGCAAATATTTTCAGGTTCGAATAGTGCGTGGTCACCATGCCCCTCACCTTTTTATTATTAAGCGATTCCAGCACCGCTTCTGCTATCGGCCCGCCAAATTGCGGATCAGTACCGGTACCAAATTCATCTATCAGTATCATCGATTTCGCGTTAGCATTTTCCACAAAATTCTTCATTTTGCTTAAATGCGCGCTGTAAGTACTCAAATCACTTTCAATGCTCTGGTCATCGCCAATATCCACAAAAAACTCGCGGAACACACCCATTTCGCTGGCTTCATCTGCCGGTATCAACAAACCTGCCTGCACCATCATTTGCAACAAGCCGACCGTTTTCATACAAACCGATTTGCCCCCTGCATTCGGCCCCGATACCACCACTATGCGCGTAACATTATCTATCCGCACATTTAGCGGCACAACCATCTTTTGCTCTTTTTTAAAATTCAGGAATAACAGCGGATGCCTTGCATTTATCAGTTTCAAACCCGGTTCGTTCACAACAACCGGCATTTCAGCCTCAATTTCAATGGCAAACAGCGCCTTTGCCCGTACAAAGTCAAGCTTGGTAAGTAAGCCATGGTAACTTAACAAAAGTGGCGCATAAGGCCTTAATTCGTCTGTTAAAGCGGCAAGTATTTTGATGATTTCGCGGCGGCGCTCAAATTCTAAATCGCGGATGCGGTTATTCAGTGTAAAAACTTCTTCCGGCTCCATATAAACGGTTTGGCCCGATGCCGATTCATCATGTATAAAGCCCTTCAGCTTGCGTTTATTTTCAGCTAATAAAGGGATACATAAACGCCCGTCGCGCACGGTTAACGAACCATCCGCCGTCCAGCCATTTGCCGATGCCGCCTTAAACACCTGGTCAATCTTTTTCCTGGCTTCCTGCTCTGCTTTCGCAATGCCTGCTGTTATATCCTGTAAGTCCCGTGAGGCATTTGCCCTTATCTTTCCTTTTTGGTCAATAACCAAGTCAATCTTTTTCAGTATCGACTTTTCTATCGGCAAATGTTCAAATAAAGCCTCAAGATTTGGATACTGCCCTTCACGTTCATTAAAATACGCTATAACCGCGAATACGGTGGTTAATGATGTTTGTACCTGGAAAAACTCCTCCTCACTTAAAAACACACCCTCAATGCGCGCCTTATTAGCCAGCGATTTAATATCAAAAAAATGCTGTATGGGTAACGCAGCATCGTTCACCAGGATATTTTTAAACTCAGCGGCCTGGCTCAAAAACTTATGTATCAGGTCGTAATTATTCATTACCTGTATCTTATCAACCATTTGCTGGCCCATAATACTCAGGCAATGCTTTTTTATCAGCTCCTTTATCTCGGTAAATCCAAGTTTATCAATACTACTTAGCGGGTACAGCATTCCTTTTTTGTAAATGTGCTCTTTTAATTGAATCGCGTATCGCCTTTATTCGTACATAGGTGAATGGCTGCGCAGGTGCAGCGTGTGATGGCGGCGGCGCATGGCTGGGTAAAGGCACCTGTGGTGCAAGCCCCACCCCATACCTGCTGTTTGGATCGGTAACCCCGGGTTTTCCCGGCTGCTTTTGTTGCTTTTGCTGCAATTGTTGTTGCATTTTGGCACGAGCCAGGCTTTCTTTAGTAAGAAGCTTATTGATCGAATCATTCTTAGCCTGCAGGTTTTTTAAAACCTTGTCGTACATATCGGCAAATTTCTCAGGCTCTGTACTGTAATACTGGTAGCTTTTCCTGAATTGGGCCGAATCAGTATGAAACTGTTTAAATACAGCAAGGTACCTCGACGTGCCATATTTATACAACGTATCGGGGGCCTGCGATATATTAATTAGCCGGCCATCAGCCACATGCACCGCGGTTAAAACGGCAACCATTTGGTCTTCGGGTATAACATCTCCCGACGATCCGCCGCTATTACAGGCAAACAAAAAGGGGAATACTAAAAAAAACAAGATTATATATTTACGCATTCTGTAATTTAGCGGTTTAATTCAGCAAAACTACGGATAAATGAGCATTGCCGGGAACATCACTAACTTAAAAAACGAAACGGACCGCGAGGGGGTAATATTATTAGCGGTATCAAAAACAAAACCAATTGAAGATATATTGGAAGCCTACACCGCCGGTCAGCGCATTTTTGGCGAGAACCAGGTACAGGAACTGGTTGACAAATACGAAAAACTGCCTAAGGATATTGAATGGCACCTGATAGGCCATTTACAAAGCAACAAGGTAAAATATATTGCCCCGTTTATCAGCATGATCCAATCTGTCGACAGCCTTAAGCTGTTGCAGGAAATAAACAAGCAGGCGTTAAAGAACGATCGCGTTATCGATTGCCTTTTGCAGATATATATTGCCGATGAGGAAACTAAATTTGGTTTAGGATTTGATGAAGCGATAGAACTGCTGCGCTCTGATGAATTTGCCCAGTTAAAAAACATCCGCATACGCGGGTTAATGGGTATAGCCACCAATACCGATAACGAAAAACAAATAGGCGAAGAATATTATGAGCTCGATACTTTCTTTAAAGGCATAAAACTAAGCTTTTATCGTAAGGACAAAGCATTTGATACCTTATCGATGGGTATGTCGTCCGACTATAAGATAGCCATTGAAAAAGGCAGCACCATGGTACGGCTCGGCAGCACCATATTTGGCAGCCGGGTAGTTAAGCACTGGAAACTGAATTAAGAAACCAGGATTAAACGGATTTATACGATTTACAGGATATACGACTGTTCATACCAATGAACTAATGACACAAATGAACTAATGAACATTACACTACGTACCGCAAAAAAAGAAGACTGCCCGCGCCAGATGGAGCTTATAAATGAGCTTGCCCTGTTTGAAAAAGCACCGCAGGAAGTAACAGTTACCCTACAGGAATTTGAAGACGCCGGTTTTGGAAACAATCCCGTTTGGAAAGCGTTTGTAGCAGAAGATGATGGGGTAATTATTGGTCTTGCTTTGTACTATGTGCGTTATTCAACCTGGAAAGGCCGCCGTTTATATTTGGAAGACCTGGTTGTAACGGAGGCCTACCGCGGAAAAGGTATAGGCAAATTACTTTTTGATATTATTATACAGGAGGCCAAAGAAATGGGCTTTAGCGGCATGATGTGGCAGGTATTGGATTGGAATGAGCCGGCTATAAAGTTTTACAATAAATACGGCTCAAATATTGAATCGGGCTGGCTAAACGCAACTTTATCTAAGGAACAAATATTAAATCTCTCCTAATGAAATTACAACACTTATTTTTGTTGATAATGGTTTTGGCGCTAAGCTCATGTATGTGGGGCGTACCTAACAAACAGGCAAGTAATATCAATAAAGATACACTGGCCTATTCCTACCAATTTATTAAACACAGGGCAAGCGATTGCGGTGATAAACCCGATAGCGGCTGCACTGTTGCAAAGTTGGAATACTCCGAGTTTAAAAACAGCAAAACACTTAATGATAGTGTTAAAAATAGGCTCTTCAATTTATTCTGGGCCGATACCACCCCCGAAGCCGATACCGATCTGCAAAAATATGCCAGCCAGTTTGTAAATGTATACGAGCAAAGCAAAAATGATCCGGCTGTTAAAGGGCGGATATTTACCCTTACAAGCAGTGCCAAAATTATACGCCAGGATTCAAGCCTGGTAACGCTTGAAATTGGTGGGTATATGTTCCAGGGCGGCGCGCATGGCGCTACCATAACATCTTTGTTCAACTGGAATACAAAAGCAAACAAGGTTATTGGCTTAAATGATATTTTCGCTAAGGATTATGAGGGGAAATTAAACGAGATAGCCGACACTATTTTCAGGAAACAGGAACACCTAAGCGATACTTCATCATTAGCCAGAGATTATTTTTTCAAAAACAACCAGTTCGCATTAAATAATAATTTCCTGATAACGCCCGTGGGCATACGCTTCCTGTATAATCAATACGAAATAAAACCCTATGCGGCCGGGCAAACCAACCTGCTTATCCCCTACACAAAAATTAAATCACTATTATTGCCGCATACGGTAATAGCTCAATATATTAAATAATGCTTGTTTTTAAATTCGGAGGTGCATCGGTTAAGGATGCCGCAGGTATCATAAATTTAGGTAAGGTGGTTAGTTTATATACCGATAAACAACTGTTGATTGTTGTTTCGGCAATGGGCAAAACCACCAACGCGCTCGAAAAACTAACCAAAGCTTATGTATCAGGTGCCGACGACCTGCACGATATTTATGAAGAGATAAAACAATACCACTACAATATTATAGGCGAGCTGTTTGATGCTAACGATCCTGTTTTCAACGAAGTCGCCAATACTTTTGTAGAGATAGACTGGATGATTGAAGATGAGCCGCACGACGACTACGATTTTATTTACGACCAGGTAGTATCGGTAGGCGAACTTGTTTCAACCCGAATAGTGAATGCCTATCTGAATAAAACAGGCTTAAAAAGTCAATGGCTCGATGTTCGCGGCTATATCCATACCGATAATAATTACCGCGAGGGAACAGTGCAATGGGATAAGACCAGGGAAAGCATTAAAAAAGACATCCCGGCATTATTGGCTAAAGGCATTGTAGTAACACAAGGATTTTTAGGCGGAACATCTGAGAATTTTACCACCACCTTAGGCCGTGAAGGTTCGGATTATACAGCATCGATCCTGGCATCATCATTAGGTGCGGAATCCGTTACAACCTGGAAAGACGTACCCGGTATCCTTAACGCCGACCCTAAACTATTCAAAGACACTGTAAAATTCGACGAGCTTTCTTACACCGAAGCCATTGAAATGACCTATTACGGCGCTACGGTTATCCACCCAAAAACAATTAAACCGCTGCAAAACGCCAAAATACCTTTGCTGGTTAAGGCGTTTACCAACCCTGATGCGCCGGGCACCATAATCAAAGAAGACGGCCGCAATCATTTTGAAAAACCGGTTATCATCCTGAAACAAAACCAGGTATTGTTGTCGCTTTCGGCCAAAGACTATTCATTCATATCCGAAGACCATTTAAGCGAGATCTTCCGCCTGTTTGCCCAAAGCCATGTTAAAATAAACATGATGCAAACATCGGCACTAAGTTTTACCGTTTGTTTTGATTTTGATGAAGAACGTTTCAATAAGCTATTAAAACTGCTAAGCGAAAGCTTTAAAGCCAAGTACAATCACAACCTTACGCTCATCACCACCCGGCATTACACGCCGGAATCATTTAAAAAATTAACCGAAGGCAAAGTGGTTTTATTGGAACAGGTGAGCAGGAATACGGCGCAGGTGGTGGTTAGATAGGCCCCACCCAAACCCTCCCCGGTAGGGAGGGCTTTAATAAAACTAACTAATCAAAAAAGTCTCCCCTACCGGGGGAGATTTAGAGGGGGCTTTATGAAGATATTCCAGCAACAAATCTCGCTCACCCAACGCAAACGCGGCTTCCACCTCATTACAGCCGAAGTTGTAAACGCGCTTCCACAAATAACCGAGTTCAAAACGGGCATTTTACAGGTTTTCATCCAGCATACATCTGCCTCGCTCACTATTAATGAAAATGCTGACCCAACCGTGCGTAAGGACTTCGAAATGTACTTTAACAAGGCCGTACCCGAAAATGACCCTGATTACCTGCACGATGAGGAAGGCTCCGACGACATGCCCGCACATCTTAAAGCCGCAATGCTCGGCAGTTCGGTAACTATCCCTATCCGCAATGGTAGGCTGGCATTAGGCACATGGCAGGGAATTTATTTATGCGAGCACCGCAATTACGGCGGCAGCCGCAGCCTTATAATTACTGCCTGGGGAGAATTGTAATATAAATATAAATTCTACCTTTGCGGGTAAATCAAATTATACCATTTGGTATATTTTAGATTAACTTTGTGACCAATTTTTTAGAAAGTAGATATGCTTAACAGAGTAGTTGTAACGGGATTAGGCGCGATAACACCGCTTGGTAACGATATAAACACATTTTGGGCCAATGCCTTAGCCGGCGTAAGCGGCGCAGCACGCATAACCCGTTTCGACCCTTCACAGTTCCGTACGCAGTTTGCCTGCGAAGTAAAAGGCTTCGACCCGGCCGTATTTTTAGATCGTAATGATTTAAAACGCACCGACCTCTTTACACAATATGCCATTGCTTCTTCTGACGAAGCCATCAAAGATTCAGGCTTCGATTTTTCAAAAATGGATCCGTTTGATGTTGGCGTAATCTGGGGTACCGGCCAGGGTGGCATGATCACTTTTGAACAGCAGGTTACTGAATATGCACAGGGTAACGGTTCACCACGTTACAGTCCTTTTTTTGTGCCTAAGTTTTTAACCAATATGGCATCGGGCATGATCTCCATCCGTCACGGTTATATGGGTATTAATTATACGGCAGTATCGGCCTGTGCCACATCAAACACTGCTATAATGGATGCGTTTAACTACATCCGTTTAGGCAAAGCTAAAATTATAATCTCAGGCGGTTCCGAAGCTCCCATTGTAGAGGCTTCTATCGGTGGTTTTAGTGCCATGAAAGCCATGTCGGCACGTAATGACGATCCACAGGCAGCCTCAAGGCCGTTTGATGTGGAACGCGATGGCTTTGTAATGGGCGAAGGTGCAGGCGCATTGGTTTTAGAAGAATATGAACATGCTGTAAAACGCGGCGCAAAAATATATGGCGAACTAACCGGAGCTTCCATGACGGCCGATGCCTACCACATGACTTCAACCCACCCAGAAGGATTAGGTGCTGCGCAAGCCATGCGACTAGTATTAAAAGAAGCCGGCATCCAAATGCATGATGTGGATTACCTGAATATGCATGCCACTTCAACCCCAATAGGCGATCTTTCCGAGATCAAAGCGGTGGTTGCCCTAACCGGCGGTGAAAAAACCAATATGCAAATTGGTGCAACTAAGTCAATGACTGGCCACCTGTTAGGCGCAGCGGGCGCAATTGAAGCCATCATCTGCCTGCTCGCCATCCGCGACCAGCTATTGCCGCCAACCATCAACACTGAACACCTCGACCCCGCCCTCCCATCAAACTTAAACATCGTTGGCAAACATGCCATCGACCATAAAGTAAACGTAGCCATGAGCAACACTTTCGGTTTCGGTGGGCATAATGGGATTGTGATGTTTAAAAAGATTTGAACCGGGATTTAACGGATTTTCAGATTATTAGGATGCAGAAAAAGGCGGGAATATCTCCCGCCTTTTTCTGTCATAGCAGCGCAAAAAAATCTAATCGCTATAAAAATATAAAAACACCTTTTTCTTTTTCTTCAGCCATGCAATTCCATACTTGCCCTCATATCCATAAGAATAAATAAATCCGATTGACTTGTGATCGGTTTTAAGGGCCTCCCAATCTTTTTTGTCGCTTGGTTCGGGGTTACTATAAGCTCCTTCAAAAGTGTCTGCGCTTTCAATTGCGGGTTGCTTGAAATTTTCTTTTTCGAAAAAATGTTTCATCCTGTTTTTGATAGTATCTTCTTGCTGTTTAGCACTTGACTTTATATCGATCAAATCACCAAGTAAGTCACGCGCGGCAAACTTTTCGGTAAATATTTTTTTGCCATTGAAATTAACTATGTTAAATGTTATTCTACCATTAATAATAGATTTTCCGGTTAAATTTATACTGAACGTGTCTTTATGTACTAAGTCCGAAAACACGTGTGTATAAGAATTACTTAGATGCAAAACGGGTGATTTTGCAGTATTTGTTTTAGCCGTATATGCTGGCAATATGCTTTTTTTACCGTATAAAGCTAACATCAAAAAACAGGAAGTGGTAATAACATATAAGAATTTCATTGGGTGATATGGTTTTTACAAATATATTATTCTGATAAACAAAAAAGAGTTGGATTATAAACCCACTGTTTTTTGTTACCGCTAATGCGTGATAGCACTATATGCAATACTACCACATAAAATATACCGAAAGGTATTTTTTCAGGTAAAAAAATATTAAATCTTCATGTCACTTATAAATAGCTCTACAGTGTTCATGATCTTATCAAGGCAAGCCTGGCTATTGGTAACCTTGCTTATCATTATCCCGCCCTCTATCATTGCAATTATCGAAAGGGCCAACCTCGGAATATCCAGCCCCTGCTTAAATTCACCCGCATCAATACCACCTTGTATCAGATCCTGCACATTTTTTTTCCAGCGCTGAACAGCTTTTGCAGCACGGTCTTTCAATAAGCTATTCGTATCATCGGCCTCAACGGCAGTATTCAATATCGGGCAACCACCCTGCGGGAAAAAAGCACTACGGGTAAACTGGTCATATACCTGGGCGTAAACCATTAATTTATCATGGTAGGTTTTAGCGGCCTGTATGCGTTGTTGTATAACGCCGCTAACCTTGGCATGGTTATAATCAAATACGGCCAGCGCAACCTCCTCCTTATTCCCAAAATTACCGTATATACTACCCTTCGTAAGCCCGGTTGCCTCGGTAATATCCGACATGGAAGTGCCTGCATATCCTTTAGTATTAAAAATACCCGCAGTAGTTTCAATAATATACTGGCGCGTACGGTCGGCTTTCGACAATTTGTTTTCCATAATACAAATATACCAATTGGTATTTTATATTACAAATTAAAAGCGCTGTCTTTCAATACACAGCGCTTTTGTAGTTAGCGTTTCTTATGCTCGGGTTTATGCGCTGTTTTTTTAGTTGATGTTACAAATGATGGCTGTCCGCCCGAATTACTGATACCTTTTTCCCTCAGTATTTCATTCTGGTTGGTAAAGGCCCGGTCCGCGGTTGATCGCCCTTGTCCGTTGTTGTTGTTCTTAAAGTTTTGCGCTTTCATAATGGGTTGGTATTTATATTATTTGCTGCAATAACTGTACCGCTATAACAAAAAAACGCCCTTCATTTTTTTGAAGGGCGTTTTTAATTCAATTTGTTTGTCAGCTTAAAGGCAGTCCGATTTTCTATCAATTTAATACCTGGCACCGAACAATTGTCCTATACGGCAAACATTTCCAATAACATTGGCTGCAACGTAATCTATTACCCCTTTAATCTTGTTATGGTATGCTTTATAAACATATACATCCCTTCTCCATTGGTTATAATTGCTTTCGTTAACCTGATTTATAATGGTGGATATATTCTGACCATAAGCTACCGTAGTATGCCAAAGGCCGCCGGGTATATACAACACCTCACCGGCTTTAAGGATGCCTTTTATTGGTGTAGCTTCCTTAAATTTCGGATATTTCTCGTAATCGGGCTTGGTAAAGTTAATCGGCGAGCGCGATTCCAGTAAACCGCCGCTGCGCGGGTACATTAGTGGTTCTTCATCCCAGGGGAAACAGATCACCTCTTTTTCGCCATACAGCTGTATCAGCCATGCATGCACGTCATAAGTATCCTTATGTATCTCGTAGCTGTTGCCGGCCCCGCCAATGTGCAGGTCCATATCGGTATTGCCCAGTTTATTTTTAAGCAGCTTACTTTTTAACCAGTTAGGATAGATAAAATTCAAATCGATTGGCTGCATATGCTCTACCATTTCAGGCAAGGTCGACTTTATCATGAACTTCACCGGGTACGGTGCCGGGTTTTCAGAGGTGCTTTTAGCCGTAAGGTCAAGCATTTCAGCTATCGTGTACCTCCTGCTTGGATGTGCACCGGTACGTTCGCCAAAGTTTTCCCTAAAATATTCGGGGGTAAACATCAGGTTTGATTGCCAGGCCTTTGTTGCATTGGCTAATATCACCGGGATACCTGTATTCTGGTATTTCTTAACAAAGTCTTTATGCGATATATCATATACCCTGTCAATGGCTGTAAATTTTCCCTTTGTCTGCATTTTTCTGTTTTAGTTGCTTAGCTTAAAAAGGCGATCCTTTAATTAATCAAAGCAAAAGGGGTTTAAACATACTTATTTAAAATAAATATTATTATTCGTAAATGACAAATATATACAGAATTATTTCCTCATAAGAAATAATTCTGTATATATTTTGGTTATCATAGCCTCTTACGTATAATTGAACATTATAGTTGTTTAACTTTAGCTATTTTTCTTCATAATTTTTTCCCACAGGTTTATATCTAAATTGGTTATGTAAAAAAAAACGTCTCTCATATTCATGAGAGACGTTATATAATAAGTAATATACTATATTTTATTTTGCCGGAGCAGTTGCATCTGTTGGTGCAGGAGCTTTACCTATCAACGCCATAAACTGGTCAAGTTTAGGTGTGATGATGATTTGGGTACGCCTGTTTTGCGATTTACCCTGAGGAGTGCTGTTATCAGCTATTGGGTTATATTCCCCTCTCCCACCTGCGGTTAAGCGTTTTGGATCAACCCCATAAGTATTTTGTAAAGCCTGCACTACCGATGAAGCCCTCAAACCACTCAGATCCCAATTATTCCGGATGTTAGTTTGTTTAATAGGTACGTTATCGGTATTACCTTCTATTAATACGTCATAGGTCGAGTAATCATTTATGATTTTGGCTATTTTAACTAATGTAGCTCCCGCTTTATCCGAGATTTCATAACTGCCGGATTTATACAGCATATTATCAGCAAGTGATATATAAACCACTCCTTTCAACACCTTCACATCAACCCCCTGTGCTTCATCAGCGCTTAATGACCGGGTCAGGTTAGTTGTTAATACCATATTAAGCGAATCGCTCGTATTTTTCACATTCACCAGGTGTTGTATATATTTGTTCGATGAATTTATTTCATCAACCAGTTTTGCAATATTGGCACCGCCCTGGTTGTTACCGGCCAAACATTGGTTTAAAGCATTTTGCAACGCTATAGCATTTGCTTTTGCCGCGTCAATTTGTTCCTGCAGGCTTTGTACACGGGTTCTTGAGCCTTCTAACTCGCGCTGCGTTACCTGGTAACTTTGTAAAATGTTGCGATTTGTATCCTGCAACCGGTTGTAATTGGTTTGTAGTTCAGCATATTTTTTATTGCTAACACAACCTTGGCTTAGTGCGGCAACCACCAATACGATCAGTGGTAGCCATATCCTGTTTTTCATAGGTTTGTTATTTATTTATAATGTATGATCATAAACCATTTCATGATCAACTTCTTTACAACAAAAATAGCATTTTGGTTTACAATATCTCTATATGTATTATAATGTATTATATATACTTTACTTGCGTTCAGGCATTTTGAACTTAAAAACACCCATTCTTACGAAAGAAAGTGATATCAATCATTTTATGACAATTAAATAAATACGCTTTTTAATTTATCACTGTACATTTGCTTAACGCTGTTAAATAATTTAATAGGGTAAACAAAAAATGGCAAGTAAAGACAGGATATTACGTTTGAAGGAAGAAACCAGGATAAACATACTGGATGCTGCACTTCAGATTGTTAAGGAAGAGGGATGGCAGGCTTTAAGCATGCGCAAAATTGCCGATGTAATTGAATATACCGCTCCTATTATATACGAGTATTTTTCAAACAAAGAAGCCATATTGCTTGAACTTAATCGAAAAGGGTTCCTCATATTGGCTAAAGACCTTCGCGAAGCAAAAAGCAAACACCGCTTACCGGCCAAACAACTGGAAGCGATGTGGGAAGCCTATTGGACCTTCGCATTTGCAAATAAGAAGCTTTACCAGGGCATGTTTGGTGTAACCACAAACTGCGCCTGTGAAATGGTAAATAACCTGCCCGAAGCTGACCTGCCCTGGGACATCATAACCGAGGTTATTGGCGAGCTGATGGGTATTACTGATATGGAGTCGGAGATCATGTGTACCAAGTATTACACCTTGTGGTCGGTTGTACACGGATTGGTATCCATAAACTTACTAAGCAGGGGTGTTTCTGATGATATTAACCGCCAGGTACTAAAAGACGCCATCGGCGGCATTATCCGCACCATAAACGGATAGCTTACTAAAGAATATCGGGATGCATCAACAGCACCACCCGAAAATCAACTCAAAAGCGGCAGAATTAACAAGTCTGCAATATATTAGTTCTAAAAATTAAAATAATATAAAAATGGAACCCTTTTTCGCCATTTTTTATCAATTACTTAACACTGTTAAAAAATTTAATGGCATTAAACCACTACTATGGTATGCAACAATGCATGCCACTTACTTTATCAACAAGCTATTACGCATACTCAATTACTAAAACACTCAACTCCATCATATATAATTAAACCACATCATTAACTACAAAAACTCAACAAAAAATGAAACGAATCATCTTAGGGCTTTTAGCCATCACAGTATTATATAGTTGTTCATCAAAACCGCAAACAGCGGCTGCCCCACCGGCGCCGTCGTTACCGGTAGCTACCATAGTAACAGGTACCGATACCACCTACCAGGAATACCCTGCCTCAATTGAAGGCGCGGTAAATGTGGAGATACGCCCGCAGGTAAGCGGCGCGCTTGACAAGGTATTTGTTGACGAAGGCGCTTTTGTAAAAGCAGGTGAACCTATATTCAAAATCAACGATCTGCCCTATCGCGCAGCTTTGAACAATGCCGTTGCCAACCAACACGCTATGGAAGCTGCCGTTGCAAACGCACAACTGGAGATAGATAAATTAACGCCACTGGTACAAAACAAGGTAGTTTCTGATTATCAGCTTAAAACAGCTAAAGCAGCTTATGATGTTGCCAAAGCAAATGTTGGACAGGCTAAAGCAAATGTATCAACAGCGCAGATAAACTTAGGTTACACTTTAATTAAGGCTCCTGTTAGCGGTTACATTGGCCGCCTGATTAAAAAACAGGGAAGCTTAGTAGCTCCAACTGATGTTAACGCGCTTACTTTACTATCCGACGTACATAATGTACATGTATACTTCTCACTGGGCGAAAAGGATTTTGTAACCTTTAAAGAACAATATCCCGGCACAACTTTAAACGACAAGTTGAAAAATTTGCCACCGGTAACTTTATTACTGGCCGATGAAACAGAATTTGGTAATCATGGCAGCATCGATATGATCGATGGTCAGTTTGATAAAACTACCGGCGCCATTACATTAAGGGCAAGTTTTCCTAACGCTCAAGGCCTTTTACGCTCTGGTAACACAGGCAAAGTAAAACTGAGTCTTGTGCATAAAGATGCCTTAATTGTTCCTGAATCGGCAACTGTTGATATGCAGGACAAGGTATTTGTATTTGCTTTGGCAGACAGCAACAAGGTTAAAAAACAGGCCATTACCATTGTTGGTAAAACCGGCGATAACTACCTGGTTAAAGATGGTGTTAAACCCGGCGATCAGATCGTATTAAGCGGTGTTGACAAATTGCAGGAGGGGATGGTGATCCAGCCTCAAAAGTCGTCAGACAAAACGGCCCTGGTAGTAAAGAAATAATACACACTTAAACTTTAAAATCATGTTCCAGAAATTTATAGAAAGACCGGTATTAGCCACCGTTATCTCCATACTATTGGTGATAGTTGGTATACTTGGTTTAACAAAATTGCCCTTAGAGCGGTTTCCGAATATCGCCCCTCCTTCGGTATTGGTATCTGCCGTATATCCGGGTGCTAATGCCGAAACTATTTTACGTTCAGTGACCCCGTCATTGGAAGAAGCAATTAATGGTGTGGAAAATATGACCTACATGACCTCCACCGCCAGTAACGACGGCACCCTGGGTATCACTGTTTACTTTAAACAAGGCACCAACCCCGACCAGGCTGCTGTAAACGTTCAAAACCGTGTTTCACAGGCAACAAGTCAATTACCGGCCGAGGTTGTACAGTATGGTATAACCACTACCAAGCAGCAAAATAGTTTTATTGGCGCTATGGGTATTTACTCAGAAGATACCAAAAAATACGATGCGACCTTTGTAAATAACTATGCACAGATCAATATCATTCCCGAACTTAAACGTATACCAGGTGTAGGTTCTGCCCAGGTATTTGGTGGTGTTAAAGATTATTCCATGCGCGTCTGGCTAAATCCTACTGCGTTGGCAGCTTACAAAATTACGCCTGCCGAAGTAGAGGCAGCTATACAGGATAAAAACCTGGAAGCAGCGCCGGGCAGATTTGGTGAACAAAGTAATGAAGCATTTGAATATGTGATCAAATACAAAGGAAAGCTTACCACGCCCGAGGAATATCAAAATATTGCTATCCGTGCAAATGCAGACGGGTCTGTATTACATTTAAAAGATGTAGCCCGTGTTGAGCTTGGGGCCTACAGCTACGGTAGTATCAACCGTTTAAATGGGCATGAAGGTATTACTATTGGTATTATACAATTGGCAGGTTCAAACGCCAACCAAATACAGATTGATATTGATAAGCTGATGGTGAAATTATCAAAGGATTTCCCTGCAGGTATCAAATTCAACCAGTTTTATCGTACCAAAACCGATCTGGATGAATCTATTGACCAGGTTGAACATACATTGGTAGAAGCTTTTGTGCTGGTATTTATAGTGGTATTTATATTCCTGCAAGATTTCAGGTCTACATTAATCCCGGCTATAGCCGTTCCGGTGGCCATTATTGGCACTTTCTTTTTCATGAACCTCTTTGGTTTCTCCGTAAACCTTTTAACCTTGTTCGCCCTCGTATTGGCCATAGGTATTGTAGTGGATGACGCCATTGTGGTGGTAGAGGCGGTGCATGCCAAAATGGAGCACGACCCTACCCTTACCCCCAAAGCAGCAACCACCGGGGCTATGAGCGAAATTAGCGGCGCAATTATATCTATTACACTGGTTATGGCGGCGGTATTTTTACCAGTTAGCTTTATGACTGGGTCAACGGGTATATTTTACCGGCAGTTTGCATTAACAATGTCTATCGCCATCGTTATATCAGCTGTTAACGCTTTAACATTGAGCCCTGCCCTGGCAGCGTTGTTTTTAAAGAATAAACATACCGCAGATGGCCATGAAGCACCTAAAAAGGGTTTTGTTGAGAAATTCTACGCAGGCTTTAACGGTAGCTTCAATTACATGACCAACCGGTACGTGGGCGGCTTAAAAATTCTTATCCGTAATAAATGGATCAGCATGGCCGGGCTTGCAGTGGTAATTGTTGCTACGGTTTTCCTGGTGTACAGGACAAAAACGGGCTTTATCCCTACAGAGGACCAGGGCTTTGTGGCTATTGCTGTATCAACCCCGTCCGGAACTTCACTGGCAAATACTAATAAAACATTAAAACTCGCCGAAGCTCAGTTGAATACTATGCCATCAGCCAGGTTTGTGATGTCACTGGCCGGCTTTAACTTCTTAACACTATCCAACAGCCCGTCTGCCGGTCAGATCTTCCTGTTGCTAAAACCCAATAAAGACAGGGGTGCAGTTAAGAATATTGATGATATACAAAATATTGTAAGGGCTAAAATGGCCGGTATACCCGGCGGTACGTTCTTCGTGTTCAGCTTTCCAACCGTCCCCGGATTTAGCAACGTAGAAGCCATGGACGTAATGTTACAGGATAAAACCAATGGCAGGCTTGATAAATTTAGCGGCGTAGCCAGTAACTTTATTGGAAAACTGATGGCGAAACCGGCAATCGCCTACGCCTTTACCTCTTTTAAAGCAGATTATCCGCAGTTACAATTAGAAGTTGACGACGAAAAGGCTGCCCAGCTAGGTGTAAATGTTAAAGACATACTATCAACTATGCAGGCTTATTTTGGTACCGCGCAAGCGTCGGACTTTAACCGCTTTGGTAAATACTACCGTGTTATAGTTCAGGCTGATATTGCCGATAGGACCGACCTATCTGCTATTGACAAAGTGTTTGTAAAAAACAACGCGGGAGAAAGTGTGCCTATTACTACATTGGTAAAACTAACCCGTGTTTATGGCTCAGAAACGGCTTCACGTTATAACCTGTTTAACTCTATTGAGGTAAACGCTATTCCTAAACCGGGATACAGCTCAGGTGATGCGATCAAAGCTATAGAAGAAACAGCTAAAGAGCAATTGCCAACTGGTTATGCTTATGAGTTCTCTGGTCAAACACGCGAGGAGATCTCATCAGGCGGGCAATCAGGTATTATATTTATGCTTTGTTTGGTATTTGTATACTTCCTTTTAGCAGCACAGTACGAAAGTTACATCCTGCCTTTAGCAGTAATACTTTCCATACCCACAGGTATATTAGGGGTATTTATTGTATTGGGTTTAACCGGTATTGAGAATAACATCTACGTGCAGGTGGCCTTGATCATGCTTATTGGTTTGTTAGCCAAAAACGCCATCCTTATTGTGGAATATGCGGTTCAGCGCCGCAGGGCCGGTCACGGGTTGGTACAATCAGCCATTGAAGCCGCCAGGCTAAGGATACGCCCGATCATCATGACCTCGCTGGCATTCGTTTTCGGTTTGTTCCCAATGAGTATAGCCACCGGGCCATCAGCACAGGGTAACCACTCCATTAGTATCGGCGCTGCCGGAGGTATGGTTTCAGGGGTAATACTGGGCTTGTTCATCATACCGGTATTGTTCGTCATATTCCAGGCCTTGCAGGAACGCATAACCGGCATCCCGGTTGCAGCGCTGATGAACGATAAAGGCCAACCGCATGGCGTTAACGGCAGTTCAGTTGCTGAATTAGAACAGGAATATACAGCTTAATTTAAAACGATAATAAAAATGAAAACATATATAAACGGGTTCTTATTGCTATTGCTTTTAAGCGCCTGTAACGTTTCGAAAAATATCGAGACTCCCAAACCCGCGTTACCTGATACTTTCAGGAACGCGGCAGTAACAAGCGATACCAGCAGCATAGCTGATGTTCAGTGGAAAACATTTTTCACCGACCCGACCCTGCAAACGCTTATTGACAGCGCCATAGTAAAAAATTACGATATGCAGATAGCCGTGAAAAACATCCAGGCTTCGCAATTACTATTTAAACAGGTAAAATGGGAAAATGTACCTGCGATTGCATTAAACGTTACGGCTAATACACAGCGTCCGTCAGATAACAGTCTTACCGGCCTCAGCCTAAGCCAGGATAATATCAGCACAAAGCATATTGAAGATTATTCGGCAAATCTATCCTTATCCTGGGAAGCCGATATATGGGGTAAGATACGCAACCAAAGCAAAGAAGCGCTAGCTGCTTACCTGCAAACCATAGAAGCTAAAAAAGCCATACAAACCACTATTGTGGCCAGTGTATCGCAAGGCTACTATAATTTACTGATGTTGGATCTTCAGTTAAACATCGCCAAAGAAAACGTAAAACTGAACGATAGTACATTACGCATCATCCGTTTGCAGTTTGATGCCGGGCAGGTAACATCACTGGCTGTACAGCAGGCACAGGCCCAGCAATTAACCGCCGCTCAGTTGATCCCGCAGTTTGAGCAAAACATAGCTCTACAGGAAAATGCCCTGCGTATTTTAACAGGGGAATTGCCCGGCAATATTGAGCGAACCGCAAATTTAGACGACATAAAGTTTCCCGAAACCCTATCAACAGGTGTGCCTTCGGTATTGGTTAGCCGCAGGCCCGATGTTAAAAGCGCTGAGCTCGAATTGGTAGCAGCTAACGCGAAAGTGGGCATAACCAAAGCCAGCATGTATCCTTCTTTGGCTATAACTGCAAGCGGCGGCGTTAATTCATTCATGGCGAACAACTGGTTCAATATCCCCGCATCTTTATTTGGCACGGTTGGCGGCAGCATATTGCAGCCCATTTTTCAGCATAAAGAATTAAAAACCCAATACCAGGTTGCGCAGGTTGAAAGAGAAGAAAGTGTATTGAAATTCCGCCAGTCGGTATTAAACGCTGTTGGTGAAGTAAGTGATGCACTGGTAAAAGTTGAAAAACTAAAAGCCCAGCAAGCCATCGTTGCGAACCAGGTTAATACTTTAAATCAGGCAACTTCAAATGCCAACCTGCTGTTTAAAAACGGCATGGCCAATTATTTGGAAGTAATTACAGCACAAAGCAATGTATTGCAAAGCCAACTGCAATTGGCCACTATAAAGCGTGATGAATTAAATGCTGTATCCGATCTATACAGATCATTAGGCGGGGGCTGGAGATAATCTATTAAAACCAATAAGGGCTTTAGCGAATACTAAAGCCCTTATATACAAGCACTATCGGCTTTTCTACCAACCCATTGTTAACATTAACTTAATATACAATAAACACTTACTTAATAGTGTGTTGGTAACTTTGAAGTATCATTAAATTCAAAAATTAATCATCATGGAAAATATCACTGCAGAAAAAAAAGAAAAAGATTTGAAACAGATCCGTGATATCTACGAAGATGAACACTGGACAAAAAAATACAGTGTTACCGCTGAAGAATTAAAAGAAACAAGCAACCTGCTTGAAATCTCAGCCAAGATCATCCAGGCCAGCGTAAAAAATAAAACTTTCAGTTTCTAAGCCTGCCCGCCGTTAGCGAAATTATCGTTACCTGGTAACCCTGACGGGTTTTCCGCAGTTCTTGCTATAGTAAGTGCTACCAGGTCGAGCAAATCCTCGGGGTTGAATGCCATTTTCTTTAAAAAGGCATCGGCTTTACACATTCCTGCAAAACCTTCAAGGCCCTCATAAGCCGAAGCGAGGATAACAGGTATATATTTAGTTTGCTCACGCGACTTTAGCATGATACAAATAATATGACCATTAACATTAGGAAGCTGTTCGTCAATTATAAAACAATCGGCTTTTAAAGCACTCAATTCTTCAACATTTGTAAGTTCGGTAAAGCCGGTTACCTTATAGCCTGCTTCTTCAAGCAAGTAAGTGATCACTTTTAAAAAGTAAGTGTCGTCTTCAATAATTACAATGTGTTCCATCGGGTATATTTTACGTAGGACGAAGGCAATTAGTTCGAAAAAAATTAACTTTTAGTTATTTACTACCCGCTTCAATATCCAACCCCTTAGCCCCTCCCGTCGACATTACACGGTAAAACCTGATATCGCTAACCCCATCAGGCAAAGCACTAAGGCTAATTGGCTGAACTTTCAGCATATCGGCCAGCATATCGGCCACAAATTTTTGATTGAATGCGCCCAGTTTTTGCACCTTGTTACTTCCGGTCCTGTTAAGTATTGTAGGATGATTGCGTGTTCTGCTCAACAGCACATTTATGTTTGCCTTTGGCGATGTGGTATCGGCTACAAAAGGATAATCTTCCGTCATCAACCCAATAGCCAGGATTTTCGCCCGCGATCCATTTCCGCTCACCGCAAACCGGTCGTTAAAATTATTAGCCACAAAAACCGCTTTGCCCGAAAAATCTTTCATCACCACAGAAGGCACATCCGTCTGTTGCGGCGTGGAAATACGGTCGCCGTCTGCAACAAAAAGCCCATTGCCCGAAAGATTGGCGAAAGTGCTCTTATTGCCTCCTTCATACCAGGTATCCTGCACCATCAGATTAGCGCCGTTGGTTACCTCATGCGATATCCGGTTACTTGATTCAGCGCCGCTATAAATAATTGTTCTTCCTTCGGCGGGCCTCCCGGCCGCTGCAAGCCGGCCCCCAATGACGTTCACCGCTTTTTGTAGCCCGGAAAATTCAACGTTGTAACCCAATACGGTTGTGTGATCAAGCTGATCGACTATTAATCCCTGGTTACCGCCCATTTGTATAAATTCCTGTAGATAAACCCTCGAGCCTTTTTGATCGGCATTTGTAATTAGAATATTCGTTGAACTGGCACTTCCCTTAAATGAGATGTCGCGTAATGTTGCCTTACTTGGCCCAGCAATAACCAATATTGGCCCCACGCCTCCCCCGTTCCAGGTAAGGCAGGTAGCTTTCCCATACCCATCGCCAACCAACTGTATATCGCTATTTTTGGGGATATACAGTGTCGCAGCTATATTATAATTTCCGTAAGAAAAATGAACAATCGGCCGGCTACCAGAAGCTAATGCGGCTTTATTGATTACAGTTTGAATAACATCGGCACTGGCACCTGCCGGCACCTCAAATATTTGGCGGTTAAAGTGAGGCTCCGTGCCAGGCAATATAGGCCTTGGAAGGCTATTTAAGCTGCCTGCGGATACAACCCTATCATTGTATTCAATATGGTCGCTATCCGCTACAACAGGGTTTGGGACCGTAAACACATTACCTGCAATATAACTGGTCGACTGCCCACCGCACACAAATTGCGCCACAGGGCCACCCATAGCAAGTGGCCTTGAACGAATAATATTGTTCATAAATACGGTTGGCCCCTGATTATTTATGGTAACAGCTAACGTGTTAATAGGATCAATTATAGTATTGCCCTGTATAATAGTTATCGCCGGGTTGGCGCTGCCCCGTGCGTTAAAAAACTGCTTAGAACCGATGGAGGTATTATCCCTTACCGAAAACCCTCCCGTATTACCGATGGAAATATCGCTGATAGTTGAGTTAAGAAACAGGTTATGGTACAAGCGGAAATTCCCGGCACCGTAAGTATTGGTTACCCCTACGCCGCAATCCTGGAAATACGAATCCCTTATCCATATATCAAGCGCGTTAAAGTTCCCAAGGCTCACCCCTGCCGCTGTAATGCGGATAAATTTATCACGAAGGATTGTCGTTTCGGCAAACCCATATTTTAAATTCCCACCGTTAATACCAAACACCAGGTCGGTAAAAACATCGTCGGCATATTCATTACCTGTATCAAAATTCGGCTTTTTAAAATCCCATGATTGTTCAACGCCTACGTTGGCAACTCGGTTGCCATTAAAAGTAATACGGTTAAATTTTGAATAGGCAGTGCCATTAACCAGCATCATAGTACCATGCGCGGGGCCTCCCCATTTAATAATGGTATTAGCCGGATCAGCACCTATTATGGAAACATTAATATGGTAATTCATCTGCAAGGTACGCGTAATCAGGTACGTGCCCGGCGGCAGGTAAAGGATAGTTCCCCTGTCGCCTTTTGCAACGGCATCAAATGCAGTCTGCAAGGCATTGGAATCATCCGAAACTCCATTACCCTTTGCGCCAAAGTTATCCTTTGCATTCAGCCAGCTTTTAAACGGGCCAACAAACTCATCGCCACTCCGCGGAATTGAACCAGGATTTTGTGCATGACTGCTTAATGCAAAACACAGCAGAAAATAAATGAAGGAATTCTTTAGGCCCATTTGATCAATTTGTTTCTAAAATAGACAATTGATTTAAACCTATTAAACATAAAGCTGCTTTGTTTTCTGTGTAGCCTAAGCTTTGTTTGGAAAGTCAGATAATTGAGCGGCTATTTCATAAGTTTTTAGAGGGTCGATTGGAATATTGCCGCTCTGGTAATAAAAGGGGCTAATCCGATATATAGTTATATATGGATCAACATGTACAATCACTCGTACACATGTGAAATAATTAAAAAATTATATCAATTTTCGTGCATTTAAAATATACAGTTGCTTATTCTCCCCATCTTTCGCCCATTCAAAGCTCATTGGCTCGTTAAAATAATCTTCAATAATAATAGCCCAGCCGGCTAGTTTTTCTATTTCAGCATCATTAATTACAAAGTCACTTCTTTGGCTGTCAGTAGTGGTTTTACACAATGTCAGGTTGCTTTCATCGTCATCGTCAGCGTAAACAAGCATGTTTGCTTTAGTGCCTAATCGCTTTTCAATTAACGCCAATTCCTTTGTTTTTACAGATGGCTTGAATACTAAAAATTCATCTGCGATACCTTTTTCCTGTGCTTGCCCACCAGCCATTCCCAAAATACCCGTTATCCTTATAGTATCATTAATTGCAGCAGAACGATAGCTGGTATAACCAATGCCCGAGCAGGCTTTATCAGACCGAATCATTTTTTGTACTACTATCGAATTAAATGCCTCGTGCTGTAGCATACCGTTTTCTTCACGATATCTGATGGCTTTATCAGAGAATAACGATGCAAAACATTGCCTTGTTGAATACAACAATGAGCAATGCCCCTGCACATTTAAATATGAATCGTGGAATCCCTGGCTATCGTTCAATGAAATTGTGTCATCATTTCCACTACTACGTACAGCAATCGGCGTCCCCTTTAAATCAGTTAAGTTTTCATACGCATCTACTATTGCCATCCCCATATCGTTAGGCATGTGTGCTTCCATTATCAATTCTCTAATATCCGCACCTGTTTCGGCAAGATTTGAAAAATCGGGCTCAAGGCTTTTCATCAGGTAATTTATCTGGCTCCTCAATTTATTTGAGTTGATAAAATATTCGAAAGCTTCAGCATTAATAGCAAAACCGGCGGGTATTAATATACCCTTTGGCGTTAAATGGTTATACATTTCAGCCAATAAAGCATTTTTATAACCTACAGTAGCCACATCATCCTTTGTGATCTCGCTAAATTTTTTAATAAATTTTGTCATAATAATTCAGGGGTTACCGTGTTGCAAATTGAGTGGTTACATTATAAAATATCATCTCGAGCCTATTATCAAGGTCGTATATATCGTTGTAATCAAGTACCGCGCCTTCCTTTACAATGCAAGTGAGGTAAGTGATTTTTATAGGAACAGGCTTGGCCAGGTTAAAATTTAGGGTTTGATATTTCGCTATCGCTTTATGAAGCGCGGGTATTTTGTTTGTTGCATTATCATATTTTAATAAAAGCGCTGCTAAATTTTCAGCATTTTCAACCCTTATGCATCCATGACTAAAATCCCTGGTATCCTTTTTAAACAATTGCTGTTCCGGAGTATCATGTAAGTACACGTCATACATATTAGGGAATCGGAATACAACAAGGCCAAGTGCATTGTCGCATCCTGACGATTGAGTTGCGCGATATTTTTTGGGGTTTTGTTTAATCAATGAAAGGTTGGCAGCAGTAGGTTCAATATAGCCACCTTTATTATCATATAGCGCGTAGTGGTTATTCTCAAGATAAGAAGGATTTGCTAATGCTTTAGGCAGTAGTTCCTTTCTGAAAATTTTGTTAGGCACCTTCCACTCCGGCGCAGTAGTAAAATAATTGATCTGGCTTTGCAGTGTTGGCGAAGGGTTTTCAGGCTTGCCAACAACAACCTTAAAATTATAAGTCGAATCAGGTTCGTATAAATTCAACGTATACGAGGGTATATTAATTTGGATATAGGCGCCACTATCAACATTTGCCCAGCGTAGCCTTTCCATGTTTATAGCTAATTTCCTGATGCTGTTTTCCGGAACTTCATAGCAATCACCGGTATATTGCCCTGTCCATTGGCGCATATGGTCCTGCATATCTTCATATTCTTTTGATTTAGGTTGAACATTGCCAATGGCAGTCATAAAATCATTTTGACCTAGCGCGCCAGTCAGCGCATCAACAGCGCTAAAACCGGTTGAAGCGTTATCGATCGTTGCAGGCGGAAAATCAGGATTAAGTTTCCCAAAATGGAGGTTATTGATAAAGTTTATCATTGCATCGGTAAGCATAATATCAAACCGCGCTTGTTTTTGTATGGATATTATACCAGGTTTTTCGAAAATGCTGTGTAATTCAGCATATACAAGTTCATGGGGGTGGTAATCATCGTGCGAAAGCCCAAATTGCAGTACGCAATCTATCATTAGCATGGCCTGCCAGGTACTCCCGGTGCCGCTTTGTGGTTTTAGCCACGGCGAGGTGAAATTGCTTTTTTGATAAAATCTTTTAACAGAGTTTGGATAATAAAGGTTTAGCTCGTTACTCAATAACTGTCTATGTATCTCGGCTGATAACGCACTATCAACTACAATACTTGCAGATGGCTCACTTATCTTGATCTGCTCAATCGTACGCCCGGTTGAAGGGATAAATAGTAACCCAATTCCTATTATCAGCTTACCATATATTTTTAATGCGTTTTTCATAATCCACAATTTATGCATCAAAATTGCGGGTTATTGCGGGTTTAAATAATGACAGCAATCACAATTAGGCTTGATAGAAGGCACATTCAAAGTTGTATTTCAACCGCTTTCTAATACCCACTAAAGCAATTATTTATGCTCAAACAGCCAACTAAACGGTTTCATTTTCGCCTTCGGCTTCAACCCAAATTGCTTAATACTTTTTTCGCGGATGAGCGCTGTTGCTTCTTCAATATCATCGGTTATCAAAAACAGCCTGCTGTCAGCATCACTTATGGTACCTTCCTTCTTCATCACTTCTATATGGGCCAATAACTCTTTATGGTATTCCTTACCAAAAATTATAATAGGGAAGTCGTTTATCTTATGCGTTTCTATTAAAGTAAGCGCCTCAAAATATTCATCCATAGTGCCGTAACCACCGGGCATAACTATAAACGCAAACGAGTATTTAACCAACATTACTTTTCGCAAAAAGAAGTGCTTCATACCTACCCATTTGTCAAGGTAAGCGTTTGGCTGCTGTTCAACAGGCAGTTGAATATTGCAGCCAACCGAGCGGCCGCCTACATCCTTTGCGCCACGGTTTGCCGCTTCCATAAGCCCGGGACCGCCGCCTGTCATAATAGTAAACCCCAACTTTGCAAATTCAGCTGCAGCTTTACGGGTTAAGTCGTAATAAGGATGATCTTCCTTAAATCGCGCCGAACCAAATACGGTAATGCAGGGCCCAACAAAATGCAGCGCCCTAAAACCGCGGATAAGCTCCAATGCCGTTTGAAAGATAAACTTTAGCTCCTTTAACCTGGATTGCGGACCTTCGAGGAATTGAATTTCAGCATTATTCATTATTTCGTTTTTTGAAAAGATGTTTTGTTATACTTTTTGTAGAACCATTTTTTAGCTAATTCTGCCGCCGTTAAATAGGAGGCGATGATAATGACCATCCATCCATAAAATATAACTGGCAGCCGGGTAAAACCGAACCATGCACTTAGTGGTGTAAATGGCAGCGCCAATACCAGTATCAAAATAAAAAGTGTGGCAATCGCCAGGTATTTACCCGGAAGGCTCTTAAAAAACGACAACCTGGTGCGCACCACAAGCACAATTAAAATAGCCGAAAGCACCGACTCGATAAACCAACCGGTTTGAAAAGCCTTTTCTTTTGAGTGCAGCAGTAATAACAAAACGCCAAATGTTAGATAGTCGAAAATTGAACTTAGTAGCCCAAAAAGCACCATAAACCGCTTAATAAAGCCAAGGTCCCAACGTTGCGGCGATTGAATATTTATATCATCCACCCTATCGGTCGCAATGGCCATTTCAGGGAAATCCGTCAATAAATTGGTGAGCAATATTTGCTTAGGCAACAGCGGCAGGAAGGGCAAAAACAACGATGCGCCCGCCATGCTGAACATATTGCCGAAATTAGCGCTGGTGGCCATAAAAATATATTTCATGGTGTTTGTAAAGGTTTTGCGGCCTTCGATAATACCATCAATAAGTACATCCAACCCCGTGCTCAACAACACTATATCCGCGGCCTCTTTGGCAACATCAACCGCCGTATTTACCGATATTCCAACGTCAGCAGTATGCAGGGCGGGGGCATCGTTTATACCATCGCCCATAAAGCCAACAACGTAGCCTGCCTTTCTTAAAACCGTAATAATACGGTCCTTTTGGTTGGGTTCTACTTCAGCAAAAATATCTGTCAACGGCGCCTGGTGCATTAGGGCTGCATTTGTCATTTTTTGCAGTTCGCTTCCCATTAACACTTTTGGCGTTTTTACACCTATCTCCATCGCCAGGCTTTTTGCAACCAGCGCATTATCGCCGGTAATTATTTTTAGCGCTACGCCAAGTTTTTTCAGATTATCAAGCGTTTCGTTAATGTTAGCTTTGGGTGGATCAAATAACGTAATGAAGCCCAAAAAAACCATCCCATTTTCGTCTGCCTTAGTAAAATTACCATCCGCTGTAACTTGTTTATAAGCCACACCCAATGTACGGTACCCCGATTGACTGAATTGGATATACTGCTTTAAAATATCGGCTTTGCAGGTTTTAATATCTGTAATTCCGTTCGCCGTTTCTGCGCTATCGCAAATGGAGAGTATGGCGTTTAATGCACCTTTTGTAATGGCGATATTTTCACTCTTATTTTTTACCTGTACGGTTAATCTTTTGCGGATGAAATCATAAGGTATTTCAGACAGAACTATGTAATCATTAACCGGGCCTTTGTGATCGCTACTTATCGCGATGTCTATCGGGTTATCAAACCCCTGCTGAAAATGGGCATTTAACCAGGCATATTGAAAAACTTTTTCAGAATGCAAACCCTCTACACTTAGCGTATCTTTTAGTTTTACTTTGCCTTCGGTGATGGTGCCTGTTTTATCGGAGCACAGGATATTCATACTGCCAAAATTTTCGATAGATGAAAGGCGTTTTACAATAACCTGCTTTTTAGCCATTCGGCGGGCACCGACAGACAGATTTACGCTGATTATAGCCGGTAATAATTGAGGTGTTAACCCAACAGCCAGGGCTAATGAGAACAGAAAAGAATCGAGTACCGGTTTATGTAAGAAAACATTTGTAGCGAAGATGATAATCACCAGCAACAGCGTGATCTCCATAAGCATGTAGCCGAATTTACGGATGCCTTTTTCAAAATCAGTTTCAGGTATCCGCAATTGTAAACCTGCCGATATTTTGCCAAACTCTGTTTGTTTTCCCGTTGCTACAATAAGAGCAGTCGCTTTCCCGCTAATAACATGAGAACCCATAAAAAGCGAGTTTCGCCTTTTTGCAAGGGGCGTGTCAGTTGGAACTACACATGCGGTTTTTTCTACCGGGTAAGTTTCTCCGGTAAAAGCTGCTTCATCTACAAATAGTTCTTCGGAGTCTAAGATCAGGCTATCACCTGGAATAATATTGCCTGCCGATAAAATTACCACGTCGCCCGGCACAACATTTTCAATGCCTGTTTCCTGCTTTTTGCCATTTCTTAGCAATACACAATGCAACTGCACCATTTTAAGCAATTCCTTTACGGCATTGGCTGCGCCACGTTCCTGCCAAAAGCCAAGGAAGCTGCTCACAAACACAATTGCCAGGATAATTACGGTGTCTGTCGCATCACCTAAACCTGCAGAAAGCAAAGCAGCGATGATCAATAAGATGGTTACCGGGCTCTTAAACTGCGAAAGAAACAACAGTACGTTTGAAGTATTTACATTTGTTTTAAAACTATTTATTCCGTAAAGCGTCAAACGTTTCGCTGCCTCATCTTCAGCCAGCCCGTTTGGGCTGCTGAGTAATTGCTTACAGGCATCTGAGCCGCTTAGTGTCCAAAAATCAGCCTGCATATTTTACATTTTCTTAATAAGGAAAGATAAGCAAAGGAACGGTGATATGATCAGGAAGATCTTCTGTAATATAAGTTCCCACTATCTCCTTAAAATGAAAGCGATGGTTAACCATCACCAGTACATCGTTGTGCAGGCCATTGATCATTACATCAACAGCTTTATCCAGGTCCTTTTCTTTAATGTTATTTAAAACCAATTGGTCGTATTTCACATTGTTACATATCTCTTCTTTAAACACCGAGCCTGCATATGTCTCGCACATTTCAGGCAGCCCCTTTGCAGACAGGTTCGCGATAGATACGATGGCATTCCAGGGCTTAGCCAGTTCAGCCAAAAACCTTACAAACTGAATGCGGCAATACCGCAGATCGGCTATGTACACCAATCTTTCTATTTGCTTTAAGGGCCAGTGCAGCGGAACCATTAACAACGGACAGCGTACCCTGTTCAGCAAAACGTTAATGTTAATATGCATTTGCGACAACGTTTCGGGCGAGTGGTCGGCCATCCCCTTAACTATCATCCAAATTTGTTCTTTATTTGAAAACTCAGCCAGCTGCACTTCATTAAATGCCGAAATGTCAACTTCGGTTATCTCCGGTTTAAAGCCATCGTGATGACTATTTAGCTTAACCAAACTTTCTGTTATTTCTGCGTCATAGCGGCCTGGTAATTCATGATGCTGCCTTCCGGCTACCAATACGCTCTCCTTTTGCGCATTTCTTACCGCTTTGCAAGCATTTGCTATTATTATGTTTGCTTCCAAAGCCTGGGCAATTATTAAAGCGAACTTTGCAGCGTGGTCACCTTGTGGCGTACTGTCGTCTATTACAAGTAAGGTTTTCATCGTTTCAGCGTTAATGGTTCTTACGGTAAAATTTGGCAATACCTGTAACAAATGCCATGACTGCGGTCATAGTAAAAAATGCTTTCGGTCATAAATCTTCAACGAGTACTATTAAACACTTACTGTTTCATCTGTCCATTTCCAATTTTTAATACCTGGCATATCATCAAGGTAAGTGCATATGTATTCATTATGCTGCCTTAATACTGCTTCGCAGTGCGTAATAAAAGCATCAGCCTGCAAATGCATTCTTGGCACCCGTTTAACTGCTTCCATCGCCAAATGATACCTGCTCATTTGGTTAAGTACCACCATATCAAACGGAGTGGTAGTAGTACCCTCTTCCATATAACCCCTTACGTGAAAACGTGCAGGATCAGGGCGACCGTGAACCAAATCGTGAATAATACGCACATAACCATGGAATGCAAAAATAACAGGCGCCGATTCGGTAAATAATGAATCAAAATACTCTTCATTCATCCCGTGGGGGTGATAAGCTACCGGCGATAAAGACATCAGGTCGACAACATTAACCACCCTTACTTTCAGATCGGGCATGTACTCCCTTAAAAGCCATGCCGCAGCAACAGTTTCCAGCGTCGGCACATCGCCTGCACATCCTAAAACCACATCCGGCGTTTCACTGCCGCAACTACTGGCCCAGTTCCAGGCTGAGGCCCCCCGTGCGCAATGTTCAATAGCTTCGTCCATTGTTAACCACTGTAATTCTGGCTGTTTACCTGCAACTATCACGTTTACATAATCCTTACTGCGCAGGCAATGGTCCATTACCGATAGCAATGTGTTTGCATCGGGTGGCAAGTAGATCCTGGCTACGGCGCTTTTTTTATTTACAACAGTATCAATAAATCCCGGCCCCTGGTGGCTGTAACCGTTGTTATCCTGGCGCCAAACGTGTGAAGTTAACAGGTAATTTAACGAAGCAACCGGTTGGCGCCATGGCAATTCGCGCGCTGTTTTAATCCACTTGGCATATTGGCTAACCATTGAATCCACAATGGTAACAAATGCCTCATAACAGGGAAACAGGCCATGCCTGCCTGTTAGTAAATACCCTTCCAGCCAACCTTCGCAAAGGTGTTCGCTTAAAACTTCCATTACCCGGCCATCTACCGATAGTTTATCATCAATTGGAATAATCGGTTCCATAAAACAACGCTCGGTTACTTCAAATACAGCCTCCAAACGATTTGAATTGGTTTCATCAGGGCAAAAAATCCTAAAGTTTTTATTGTCATCATTTAATGTGAAGATATCGCGTAAAAACTTACCCAAATTCCGGGTGCTTTCTGCTTCGGTAACGCCCGGCTCAGGCACTGCAAGTTCATATGCTTTAAAATCGGGCATTAGCAATTCTTTTAACAATAGCCCGCCGTTTGCGTAGGGCAACGCGCCCATTCTCTTTTTCCCCTTTGGCGCAATTGCTGCCAGTTCGGGGATTAACCTGCCATTCTCATCGAATAATTTTTCGGGACCATAGCTGCGCATCCATTTTTCTACGTATTTCAGCTTTTTCAAGTCTTCTTTAACCCCTGTCAAAGGCACCTGGTGCGAGCGGAATGTGCCCTCAATCGGCACGCCATCCCATTCCTTGGGGCCGGTCCAGCCTTTTGGCGTTCTTAAAATAATAATTGGCCATTGTGCATGGTGCACCTTGTCTTCCGTGCGGGCTTTATGCTGAATATCTTTAATTCTGCGATAAGCTTCGGCAAGCGTGCCCGCCATTTTGCGGTGAACCACCATAGGGTCGTCGCCTTCTACAAACAAAACATCGTAACCATATCCCATAAACAGCTGCGTAAGCTCAACGTCGCTTAACCGTGCAAGAACCGTTGGACCTGAAATTTTATACCCATTTAAATGAAGTATTGGCAATACTGCACCATCCCTTTTTGGATTGAGAAAATTGATAGATTTCCAGCTGCCTTCCAATGGTGCAGTTTCAGCCTCGCCATCGCCAACTACACACGCCACCAATAGATCGGGATTATCAAACGCTGCCCCGAAAGCATGAACAAGCGAATAGCCCAATTCTCCGCCTTCATTAATTGATCCCGGAGTATGTGCGCTCACATGGCTGGGAATACCACCCGGCGTCGAGAACTGCCTGAATAAACGCAGCATCCCTTTCTCATCCCGGGTTACTTTTGGATAAACCTCGGAATAGGTTCCTTCTAAATACGTATGTGCAATAATAGCGGGTGCGCCGTGGCCAGGTCCGCAAACATAAAGTACATCTGCCCCGGTATCATTTATCAACTGGTTTAGGTGAACATAAACCAGGTTTAAACCTGGCGAAGTGCCCCAATGCCCAAGCAATCGCGGTTTAATATGCTCAGGCAATAAGGGTTCCTTCAACAAGGGATTGTCCTGTAAATATATCTGGCCGGCAGAAAGATAATTAGCCGCCTGCCAATAAGCGTGAATTTTGCCGATCTGGGTTTCTGAAATTGGGTTCATGATAAATAATATTTAAATGTTTTCAATAAAATTCCGTGTATGATGTGCTATCATCCATTCTTCATTGGTGGGCATTACCCTTACCTGTACTTTGCTCGAGAGGGGGGAAATGATCTCACGGCTCATTTGATTTGATTGCTCATGAATAGCGATGCCGAGAAAATCCATATCCTCACAAATCCGGTCGCGTATAATGGCTGAATTCTCACCGATCCCGCCCGTAAAAATGAGCATATCGATCCCCCCCATTGCAGCGGCAAGCGCACCTATATATTTCCTTACTGTGTAGCAAAAAACGCTTAGTGCCAATTTAGCTTTGGGGTCCTTTGCTTCATTACTAAGCAACGCCTGCACATCGTTAGTGCCGCCTATAGCTTTCAGCCCCGAGTTTTTACTCAATAATTCATCAAGCTCATCGGGTGTAAGATGCCCTTCTTTTAATAAAAACAGCAATACACCCGGATCGAGGTCGCCGCTACGAGTTCCCATAACCAGCCCTCCTATCGGGCTTATCCCCATTGTGGTTTCTATCCCTATCCCATTCTTAACTGCTACCATGCTTGCGCCATTGCCCAAATGTGCTATAATGATCTTCCTTCGCTTGGTGGTGGATATTTTGCTGCCAAGCTTTTTCATTACATACTCGTATGATAAGCCGTGAAAGCCGTATTTAATCAGTCCTTTATCAATATATTCGGCAGGTAAGGGATAATATTTGGTACACGCAGGCATGTTGCGATGAAATAAAGTATCGTAACAGGCTACATGAACAATTTTTTTGAAAGCAGTTTTAAAAGCGTGAATAGCTGTTATCTCATCGGGTAAATGATTGGGTGCAAGATAGATTTGCTGCTTTAGTATCTCCAATAAATCCGGCGTTATTCTTTCGGGAACCCTGTGCTGGGGGCCACCCTGTATAAGTCTGTAGCCAAGTGCCGCTAGCGGATATTTCTTTATATTATGCTTTAACCAGGTGATGAGCTCATTAACAGCAAATTCAATGCTTTGAATAGCTGTTAAACTATTAATAAGAATATTTCCGTCGTGATCCGTGATTTGAAAGTGACTTTCCAAATTCCCGATATGATTGATATGCCCCTCCAATTCAGTTTTAAGCGAGCGCGTATTAAATAGCTTAAATTTTAAGCTTGATGAACCGCAGTTGATGCTTAAAATGAAGTTTTTTGTTTGGCGATCCATATGGTTCAATATTTTGAACTAAGCTATAGGCCAAATCCTCCAAATAAAATGACGGAACCATAGGGAAATAGTGATGCCTGTCACCACAAAAAAACTCTTTTTTAAAGGAAAACCCGTCACTATAGATAAAAACAGAGCTGGGTAATTATAAAAAGTGACCAAAATCACTTTTTAGCTTGAAAATAATACATTTTCTTCGGTATGCTTTACCCATATTTGTGATGAGGTTATAAACTAAATATGGAGAACGCTGCCCTTTTAAAAGCAATTATTGAAAATGCCATTGATGGTATCATCACTATCGATGAAAGGGGGAATGTTGAAACCATAAATCCATCGGCGTGTAAGCTATTTCAATACGCGCAGGAAGAAGTTATAGGTAAAAATATTTCCATACTTATGCCCCAACCTTACCGTAAAGATCACGACGGTTATATTCATCGTTATCAGCACACCGGCGAGCCTCATATTATAGGTATAGGTCGTGAGGTTATCGGGTTAAAAAAGGACGGCACTACATTTCCTTTTAGGCTGGGTGTTAGCGAAGTGCAGTATTCGGGGCGAAAAATATATACCGGGTTCATTCATGACATCAGCCGCGAAAAAGAAGCCGAAGAACAGCTTAAAGAATATGCCGCTCATTTGGAAGAAGAGGTGGAAAGAAGGACTATTTGGTTGAAAAACACGGTCACTGCGCTACAGGAAGCTAAAGAAGAAGTGAGCATGTCACTTGAAAAGGAAAAAGAACTCGGACAGCTAAAAAGCCGGTTTGTATCAATGGCCTCGCACGAGTTCCGCACGCCCTTAAGCGCGGTACAACTATCGGCTTCATTAATTGAGAAATATGCGCAGCCGTTTGATAATGAGAATATCAGGAAGCATGTTAATAAAATAAAAAATGCAGTAGGCAATCTTACAACCATTTTGAACGATTTTCTTTCTCTCGAAAAATTGGAGGCCGGCAAAGTGGAACCTGCGTGCATCAGTTTCGACCTGGTAAAACTATCGGAAGAAATAACCGAGGAAATGCAGATGATTGCCAAGCAAAATCAAAATATCATCTATCAGCACACCGGAACTACCAGTGTAGTTAATTTAGACCCCAATCTGTTAAAAAATTGCATTCTTAATCTTATAGCTAACGCGATAAAGTATTCGGGTGAGAATACATTTATTGAATTCAACACCGAAATAAACGACCACAACTGCATTGTAACTATAAGAGATAACGGCATCGGTATTCCGGAAGCCGATCAAAAGCATTTGTTCGAGGCATTTTTCAGGGCACATAATACAGGTAACATCCCCGGCACAGGGCTTGGGTTAAATATCGTGGCGCGTTACGCTAAATTAATGAAGGGAAAAGTTAATTTTAATAGTCAACTGAATAAAGGAACCTTATTTACCATCACATTTCCACTATCATGAATAAAAAAGTATTGATCATTGAAGATAACAACGATATCAGGGAAAATATTGTTGAGATATTGGAACTTGCCGGTTATACGGTATTTGCCGCCGACAACGGCAAGACTGGTGTTGACCTTGCCCTAAAAAACCTGCCCGATATTATTTTATGCGATATTATGATGCCTGAACTTGATGGCTATGGGGTATTATATATGTTGAATAAAAGCCCGGAAATGGCGGCTATTCCATTTATATTTCTAACCGCGAAAGCTGAACGGCTCGACCTGCGCAAGGGAATGGAAATGGGCGCCGATGATTATTTAACCAAGCCTTTTGATGATATGGAACTGTTAAATGCCATTGAAAGCAGGCTCAGGAAAAAGGAAAAGCAGGAAATATTCTACAGCAAGTCATTGGAGCATCTTGGCACCATTATTTCGAAAAATAAAGGCCTTGGCGAACTAAAAAAGGTTATAGCTGAACGTAAGTCAAGGCATTTTAAAAAAAACCAGGTTATTTATTACGATGGCGACAAGGGCAACGGACTATACCTTGTTATCAGCGGCAAAGTTAAAACCATTAAACTGGCACAGGACGGGCGCGAATTAATGACCGGTATGTATGTTAACGATGATTACCTGGGTATTCATGCGCTATTATCAAATGAACCTTTCTCCGATACCGCTACCGCACTTGAAGATACCGCGCTTTGCCTTATCCCCAAGGAACAGTTGGACGAACTTTTAAACCAGTTTCCTGAAGTTGCACGTGAGTTTATCAAACTACTGGCGAACGATATCAGGGAAAAAGAAGAACAATTACTTCAATTAGCCTATCACTCTGTACGAAAAAGAATGGCTGATGCTATAGTCCGATTATCGCGCCAACAGCCCGGATCTGCCGATGACATAAAGATCTCAAGGGAAGACCTGGCCGCCATGGCCGGGATGGCAACAGAAACAGTAAGCCGGACATTATCTGATTTTAAAGATGAAGGGCTGATAGAAAAAAAAGGAAGCATCATAAATATTTTAAACCTGGAACGGCTGGCAAAAATGAAAAACTGATCATCGTGCTCCCTATAAATATCCAACCATTTACAACTTAATAAACAATTAAAAAACAACTACTTATACATGTAAGTGTATGATAAGTGTCACTTATTATACGATGCTTTATCATTTATAAGCTGGCTGCTTACATATAGTTTTGACCAATAAATCACAACTATATGACAACGCTATTCAATTTCTCCAATCCCCGAAAAAAAACGCTGTATGCTTTCTTTTTTTTCGCATCAATTTTATTTACGTCAAACTCGTTTGCGCAAACACATCCCTGGATTACACCAAAGTTAGCCCAAAACGTAAAGAACCCAATTGCGCCGAGTGCAAGTGCATTGGCCGACGGTAAGGCACTGTATGCTACCAATTGCTCCCCATGCCACGGCGACAAAGGAAAAGGTAACGGTCCGGCAGCACAGGCGCTAACCCCAAAACCGGCCGACCACACTTCAGCTACGGTACAAAACGAATCTGATGGCTCGCTATTCTGGAAACTAACGGAAGGTAGAAGCCCTATGCCAAGCTACAAGGCAGCACTTTCTGACAAGCAACGATGGGAGTTGATAGGCTACATCAGAACACTGGCTAAGCACTAATGCTAAACCCCAATTGGTACTACCTTAACTCAACAATCCAATGAAAAAACTAAATAAATTATTCTTTCTGCTGGCTATGTCCGCCAGCCCATTAGTTGCTTTAAATAGTCACGCACAACAAGTTGTAACTGATTCAACTCTTTTGGACCGGATAACCACACTTGAACAGCAGGTAGCTGATCAGAAACCCGGTGAAAGCCATTTCATGGTAGTAGGCTTAGCCACATTTGGTTTCGTACAAAACAAAACTATTTTTACCCCGCCGGGCGGCGTTAGCAGTTCTGTAAAAACCAACAGCCTGGCCAATGCAGATAATTACGAATTAAGCCCCATGTTGTTGTGGCGCCACGGAAAAAATTTCCTGGTAGAATTTGAACCTTCATTTGATGGCACTACATTAGGCGTAAACTGGGCAAATATCTCTTATTTCGCAGCTCCAGGCTTAATTATTCATGCCGGCTATTTTGTTGTTCCATTCGGCATTTATAGTAAGCGGCTTGCCGCAGGCTGGATAGATAAAGTAGCAACCGACCCTGCTGGTTTTGATTTGCCCGGAAGCGATTTTGGCGTTGGCGTTAGTGGCGGCCTGCCATTAGGTAGTATGAAATGGAGTTATGATGTAAGCTTAACCAACGGCTTGCAGCTTTTGCCCGATGGTGAATTGCAGGGCGCCGGCGTTGCCGATAATAACAACAATAAAACGGTGAGCGGCCGACTTTCTTTACTTCCGCTTTCCAACTCATCACTTGAAATTGGCGTATCCGCATTACATGGCGGCGTAGCCGACGTTGGTTCGGGTTATAATAATGCAAACGTTACGATGTATGGAGCCGATATAAATTTTGTTAAAACAATTGATCCATTGCTAATTAATATAAAGGGGCAATACAACAGGATAAATGTAAACAAACAAAACTATGCAAGCCCAACCGACTCATCGCTTTACAGTTTCAACAATAAAACATCGTCGTTTTTTGGGCAGCTGTCTGTAAGGCCCATCGGGCTTGACCAGCCTATACTTAAAAACTTCGAACTCGCCTACCGATATATAACTTACACCACACCATCTAATTCAGCCTGGGGCCAAAATTACCATGAAAGCGATTTCGGCCTCGACTATTGGCTAAGCTGGCGAACAGTACTTAAACTTTCGTATGAAAGAACACACGCATTAAGCACAGCAAATTCAGCCATAGGCGGCTCAACCGGCGTAACAGATGTAAATAGTATTTACCTGCAATTCTCAATTGAATTCTAATAAAACAATTGTATGAAAAAGATCAACAACAAAACCTGGATAATGATAGCTGCATCGGCCATATTAGTTGCTATTGCAATTAACGGCTGCGTTGAAAGCAAACTTGTGGCCGCAAAAAGCGGTGCGCAACTGTGGGCCGAAAATTGCCAGCGATGCCATAACACCCCTTCGCCAAACTCATTCTCGCACGAACAATGGGCAACTATCGGTTTGCACATGCAAACCCGCGCACAACTAACCGATAAGGAAAGGGAAAAAATTGTGGCGTTTTTGTCGCAATAGTAGCAATCAGGTGCAAAACTGATAAAGATCATTTTTGCACCTGACCTTCCTCATCTGTATTCCATTATGCACTGCATATTTTTGTTAAACGCAAAAAATAAATGAAAGTAGTTGCTTACAGTATAAAGCCTTTCGAAAAGGAGTTTTTGGCAAAGGCCAATCAGAAGAAACACGATATTACGCTGATCTCAAATCCGCTTAATATTGAAACAGCAACTTATGCTGAAGGGAAAGATGCTATTATTGTGTTTACAAATGATGATGTTTCGGCAACAGTAATTGATAAACTGGCCGAATTGGGCATAAAATACATCGTTACCCGTTCAGTTGGCACCGACCATATTGATAAACAGGCTGCCGCAAAAAAATCAATCAAAATATCAAACGTGCCGTCATATTCGCCACAGGCTATCGCCGAGCACGCAGTTACACTGGCTATGGCTCTTAACCGGAAACTAATTAAAGCCGACCATAATTGTCATTCTTTCGATTTTAGAAATGATGAGCTGATCGGCTTTAACTTTTCAGGCAAAACTGTTGGGATAATTGGGCTGGGCGCAACGGGCTTGGCTACAGCCAATATATTTAAAGGCCTGGGATGTAATGTTATTGGTTATGACAAATTTCCACCGGATGATGTCGACCACGTTCTACCGGTTAGCCTGGGCGACCTTTTAGCCCAATCAGACATTATATCTATTCATATCCCTTTAACACCACAAACCGAACACCTTATTCAAAAGGCTACGCTCAATCAAATGAAAGATGGCGTAATGCTTATTAATACATCAAGAGGGGCAATTATTAAAACAAGCGATGTGGTCTCAGCCCTTGCAACTGGCAAGGTTGGGTACCTCGGGATTGATGTTTATGAGTTTGAAAAAGGTTTGTTTTTTGAAGACCATAAATACGACCAGCATAAAGACCCGCTATTAAGCAGTTTACTTGAGCACGATAATGTTATTATAACGCCTCACCAGGCTTACTTAACCCGCGAAGCCTTGCAGGAAATAGCAAATCAAACCATTCATAACCTCGATATGTGGCAACAGGACAAATGCGTTGGAAAAGCCTGCGTGTGTGCCAAGGATTGCCGTGCCATTCAGCAAAACAATAATTAAACAACCTAAACTTAAAAAGATGGATCAGCATTTGGCTCAAAAATACAATGTAGCCGCACCTCGTTATACCAGTTACCCCACAGTTCCATACTGGGACAATGAACTTTTTGACCTGGCTGATTGGAAATCAGCATTAAAAAAATCCTTTTCAGAGAGTAATAGTAAAGACGGGATTAGCCTTTATATACATTTACCCTATTGCGAAAACCTGTGTACCTATTGCGGTTGTAATACACGAATTACAAAAAACCATCGTGTTGAAGAGCCTTACATCAATGCCGTTTTACAGGAGTGGGAAAGGTATCGCGCCATCCTGGGTGATATTCCGGTAATTAAAGAAATACATTTAGGGGGCGGCACGCCAACTTTTTTTAGCGCTTTTAATTTACAAAAGCTTATTGAAGGCTTACTACAAGATACACATATACACCCTGATGCTGAATTTAGTTTTGAGGCACATCCCGGTAACACAACCGTTGATCATTTACAAACTTTATATGACCTTGGTTTTAGAAGGCTAAGCCTGGGCATACAGGATTTCGACCCGAAAGTTCAGTTGATTATAAACCGGCACCAAACTTATGAACAGGTGCGCCTGGTAACACAACTGGCACGGCAAATAGGCTATACATCAATAAACTATGACCTGATATACGGGTTGCCATTGCAAACGCTGGATGGGTTAATAGACACCATGAACCAGGTTGCCAGCCTGCAACCCGACCGGATTGCATTTTACAGCTACGCACACGTACCCTGGATTAAACCAGGCCAAAGGCTCTTCACCGAAAAAGACCTGCCTGATAGTAAGGCTAAAAATAATCTTTACGAAATAGGTCGCAGCTTGCTATTACACTACGGATATAACGAGATCGGGATGGACCATTTCGCGTTGCCCGGCGATGCTTTAAGCCATGCAGAATTCTCAGGAAATCTGTACCGCAACTTTATGGGATATACGCACCAGCATACCCAATTATTAATTGGATTAGGTGTATCGGCTATCAGCGATTCATGGTATGCGTTCGCCCAAAATGTTAAAACAGTGGAAGAATATGTAGATCTTGTAAAACATGATCTGCCCATTGTTAAAGGGCATATTTTAACAGCTGACGACCTAGTGCTCCGCAAGCACATTACCAATATTATGTGTAAAGGGTATACGTCATGGAATCAGCAGCTTGAGCCTTGTGAGGCACTACTTGATGGCTTGGAGCGGCTAAAGGCACTTGAAGAGGATGGTTTGGTTGAAATAAATCCATGGAACCTTAAAGTAACACCCTTAGGGAAACGCTTCCTTCGAAACATATGTATGGCGCTTGACGCCAGGCTGTGGGCTAAACAACCACAAAGCCAATTATTCAGCATGGCGATATAAGTATTTGTCTCACAAGGGTATTAATTGCTTAACCTTTTTAATCAAAATGTAAGGAGCCGGCTAAATAAATTTAGCCGGCTCCCTTGCATTTAAAATTGGACTATATTATTTAAACCTGTAACCAAAGCCTATACCCAATACCCAGGGGTTTATTTTCACAGCTGCAGGTATACTCCCTAATGTTGAAGCTAATTGCGGTGATGACGCAGGAGTTAAATTAGATGCGTTAACAGTCGCATTGGTCGACAACCATATTTTCTTAACATCGATATTAAAGAAAACTTTCTTGCTCAGATCAAAGTCTGCACCTAATTGAGCTGCGAAGGCGGCATGGTCTTTATAACTCAGCCCACTAACAACCGGGCCACTATTTACGTCGTAAAAAATTGTATAGTTAATACCAGCGCCTATGTATGGCTTAAATGCCGTACCTGTAGGCACATGATACTGAAATGTAAGCGTTGGTGGCAACAGAGACACCTTCCCTAATGCAACATTAGCAGAAGTGGCACCACCTATTGCTGATAGATCAGACCCCACCGTACTCACCTGGTGCCTCGTAGTGCCCAGTATCAGCTCCGCAGAAAAGTTATTAAGAAAAAAGTAAGTAAAATCAACTTCAGGAACAATATCGTGATTGATACTAACATTCCCGCCAATTACGCCAATTGTGGCGCTTTCTGACGGCACTACGTCAATAGCTCTGACACGGATGTCAAACTCATTTTGTTTTTGCGCAAAACAGTTAAAAGTTGCAAATAATAGTAAAGTAACCGTAGATAAAAATAGCTTTTTCATATTGTTTTTATTTAAATTATGAGGCAAAACTATCTATATAAAACCCCTTGAATTTGACTAAAAGCACATCCTGAATTGATTTATATCATATGAAATTAAACGCCTTTTTCATCACAAAACCATCAAAATAAAAAGGTTCCAGGCAGTGGCCGACCCACGCTGAAACCTTTTTTAAATTCTATACTTAACTATTAAGGCTTAGCTATTTCCAAAACAATTCTTCCTTCGATCTCGCCTTTTTTCATATCGTCGAAAACCCGGTTAATATCCTCAAGTTTTGCAGGGCGTACTGTGGCTTTTACCTTTCCTTCTACAGCAAACTGGATGGCTTCTTCCATGTCTTTGCGGGTTCCTACTATAGAGCCGCGTAAGGTATGGCGATTTAAAACTGTTTCAAATATCGAAAGATCGAAATTGCCTTTTGGCAAACCAGTAAGGGCCATGGTGCCTTTTCTTCGTAAGGTAGAGAGCGCTTGTTTAAATGCTGTTGTCGAAACAGCGGTAACCAGCACACCGTGCATGCCTCCGGTTTCCTTTTTCAAAAATTCTCCGGGGTCATGTGCGGCTGCATTTACGGTAACATCAGCACCCAGTTTTTTAGCCAGTTCAAGCTTTTCATCCGCTATATCAATAGCGGCTACATGCAGGCCCATGGCTTTGGCATATTGTATTGCCAGGTGTCCTAAACCGCCAATGCCCGAAATGGCTACCCATTCGCCGGGTTTTGCTTCAGTTTCTTTTAGTCCTTTATATACCGTTACGCCGGCACAAATAATCGGCGCCATTGCTGTAAAATCTATCCCGGCCGGGAAGCGGGCCACATACCGCGAATCGGCTGTAACGTATTCGGCGAATCCGCCATTTACGCTGTAGCCACCATTCTTTTGCTCCTCGCAAAGTGTTTCCCAACCCGTTATGCAGTAATCGCAGCAGCCACAGGCACTGTACAACCATGGCACACCCACTATATCGCCTTCTTTTATATTTTTAACCCCTGCCCCCATCGCCACAAAATAGCCAACCGCTTCATGGCCGGGGATCAAGGGCAAATTAGCCTTTACGGGCCAATCACCTTCACAGGCATGCAGGTCTGTATGACAAACTCCACACGCTACAACTTTAACCAATATTTCGTTTTGCCCCGGCTCTCTCACCGGAACTTCTTCCATCTGGAGCGGTTTTCCAAATTCATAGATTACCGCTGCCTTCATTTTTTTGGGCAGCATAATTTGATCGGACTGGATTTATAAAGTAAAAATGGCAAGCAATAAGGCGTGAACCACAATGCTGGCCGCGAACAGGTAAATAATTGCTTTGGCGCCTGCACTGCTCATGCCCGCAATAATGTTGGCAAAAAACAGGCTGAGCGTAAATATCAAAACGTAAGCCGGTGCATTAAAACTGAATACGAGCACTGCAGGTATTGGCAGGAAAAATACACCCTGAACTATCATTGAAATCAGGAACCATGCGGTTTCATTTTTTTTCTGACTATTGATAAATTCAGCTAATTTACTTTCAGACCGCATAGCTTTTGAGTGGCTTTCAGTTTGGTTGTTCCAACCAGTGCGAATGTTTAATATAGTATCCATGATTGATGAATTTTATTATCAAAATTGCGGAATACTGCGCCCCTAAACCATGATCTGAGTTGGGTTTAAAAGTGATTTAAAGCACTTTTAGGCATTTTTATGCATGCGATAATAGTGCTGCATCCTGATGCGGAAAATATCTCCGATCAAAGCGAAAGTAAGTATAGCTACCGGCACAAAAAAGGAATAGAAGCCAAAGTAATGAAATAGATAAGCACCCGCTAACGCACCGGCCATAAAAAAGAAGATGATGGTTGAGCGCAGCCTTATCTTTGCTTTTAATGCAGGTCGATCACCACTGTTTTTTTGGACGAATTGGCCCAGTTCAATTCCCAGGTCAGTAAATGTCCCCGTCAAATGAGTAGTTCGTACAATTGAGCCGGATACTATCGATACTAATGAATTCTGTAACCCCATGGCAAACAGCAAACTTCCCGCATAAATTTCTTTGGCAACAAGGCTGCCATCATATTTAAAGCCAAAAATTGCCACCGCAATTAATATGGCCATCTCAATTAGTATAGGGATAACATACGAAAAGCGCTGGTTTCGCCCGATTCGTGAAACTATCAGGCTGGAAAAGAAAGCGCCGGCTAAGAACAAGAACATCCATAACGCAACTACTCGCGCCGTTTTCCAGTCTTGTGCGGCTAAACGTTCGGCAAACAATGCTGCATGGCCGGTTACATTTGTTGTAAGTACCGAAAAAGCTAAAAAACCGGCTGCATTCACAAAACCTGCAGTTAAGCCTAGTAATGTGGCCAGTTTAACATTATGCGCATGGGTGCGTTTGGTGCCGAGGTGCCTTAACATGTTAATGACATATTGTTATTCCTGACGATTGTTTTGCCGGGCTAAGGTACGGAATATCAAGGTTCAATCCACGTAAAATAAACCAGAACCCAAGGCAAACCATAACATAAGGAATAACGCGGTTTATTCGCCTGCGAACCATCGGCCCTATAAAACCAGAACCAATGGTAGCTATAAGCATTAATGGGAATGTACCTGTACCAAACCAAAACATAAAAGTGGCTGCTGAAACCGGCGATGGGGTATTAATGGCTCCGGCTAAAGCAAGGTAAACAAAGCCGCACGGCAGCAGCCCATTAATTAACCCAATAATAAAATGGCCCGAATGGTGTCGCAAGGCGTACCCCAGCAATTTATTTACCGGCAGCATTATGGTGGATAACACTCTATTGTTCGCGAAACGCATTTTAAAAAGCCTGGTAAGTCCTGCTAAAATTATAAGCAGGCCACTTAATAAACTTATGCCTTGTTGCAAGCCATAAACCCACAATTGCTTCCCAATAAAGCCTATCAATAACCCGAGAAAGCTATAAGTGGCAATTCGGCCAATGTTGTACAATATTTTATCACCCACTACCAGCCACCATTTATTTTCCGCTATTGGGATAGCGAAAGCCAACGGGCCGCACATACCTATACAATGTATGCTGCCAAACAGGCCAATAAAAAAAGCGATAGCGTTATTGCTCATTGCACATAAACTTCCTGGTGATACAGATAGGTTTTATTATTGCTTATCCAATCAAATACCAACTGCCATTTACCTTTAACCAGGTGGTTTGTTAATATTTGTATAGGGCTACCATCTCTATTATCAAGTATTATGGTGGTGTCACTTGCATCACTTGAGGGGCGTGATAATCTCACTTTACCATTAATTGTTTGCGGGAAAGTAACCTTTATACAACAAGTATCTACTTCAATTTTAGGTTGTGCATGGTCTTTTGTCACTTGTTTTTCGCGGTTATAATCGTGGTCGAAATTTAATCCATCCTCGTAGTATTGGTGGTCATAATCATCGTTAGGTGCCGCGAACATAAAATAGCTAAGCCCCCCTATAAAGAGTACGAATATTACTAATATTGCCACGGTGGCTTTTCCCCAGTTCATTGCTTTAATTATTAAAAGGTGCTACAAATTCTGTTGTTATAGTTTGTATTACTTTGTTACCGCTTATTAGCTGCAATTTTACATCTGTTTTGAATGAATGAATTTTCTTAGCAGGAATCAATACAAAAAATACCGCCTTAACATCATTCCCCTTAGTAATTACTCCCGGCGCCTGGATGTATTTAATTTTAATATCAGGGTCCTCGGCTTTCAATATTATGCTGCGGGTAACATTGGCTTTGTTGGTAATATCGGCATTATAGATATTACTGATATAGCCACCCGGCTGCTCCTGGTACAACATACCTGAACCCCGCATTACGGTAATGTCCATATCGTTGCGACTAAAAATGAAATAACAAAGCACAGTCATCAAAACGACTATAATGCTGCTGTAACCCATCATACGCACGGTAAATGACGGCTTCTTTTTCAAGCGGATCATGTCCTCTGAAAAATAACCTATCAAGTTGCGCGGTTTATGGATCTTATCCATTACCTCGTCGCAGGCATCAATACAGGCGGTACAGTTAATACATTCCATCTGGGTACCCTGGCGTATATCAATACCGGTAGGGCAAACAGCAACGCATAAATTGCAATCAACACAGTCGCCTTTTAAGGCAAGGCCGGTTTTATCCAATTTGCCGCGTGGTTCTCCTCTAACGTCGTCGTAGGCAACAACCAGGGTGTGTTCATCCATCAAAACGCCCTGTAAACGCCCGTAGGGGCAAATTACCGTACAAACCAACTCCCTAACCTGACTGTAAACAAGATAAAATACGATGGTAAAAACCCAAATACTGCTAAACCCAACCCAATGAAGCGTTATTGGTTCAACAATAATTTTTATTAAGCTTTCACTGCCGATAATGTAGGCTAAAAATGTATTGGCTATAAGGAATGATACCAATATGAACAAGCCATGTTTTATTGTTTTCTTTCTTATTTTCTCCTTATCCCAGGCGGTGGCATTTAACTTTTTTTGTTTATTGCCGTCGCCCTCAATCCATATCTCTATTTTGCGGAAAACCATTTCCATAAAAATGGTTTG
>CAIWRU010000188.1 GCA_903915155.1 uncultured Mucilaginibacter sp. | reverse complement strand
TGCCAGTAAGTGCATGTTTTTACATCGCCACCCATTTCCCGAAGGGTATTTTGCTAATTACCCACACCAGCAATAACGAAGAACAATAAACCAACAGCGCGGTGAGCGGTATGCTTAGAAAAGGTGCACAAAGCTTATAATTGATGTTTATGCCGTAATCGGGGTCGTCAAAAATGGTTAATATGAGTGCGTGGCTTAAGTAAATGCCGAAGGTATAGCTGCCTGCGAGATCGCGTGCTTTTTTTAGTTTGGGCGATAATTTAAGGTTGGCCAGTTTACCTATCATAAACGCGCTGCCCGATAGCAATACGATGGTGGGGCTTATCGGTTCATAAAACAAAGTACTCAAGCCCTTACCGGCCATTGATGCGAAGTAAGTTCCGGCGATGATGACACTTAGGCTAACTAAAAACAATATACCGAACCATCGCACATTCATCCATGCAGGAAATTGTTTAAAGGCAAGGTAATGGCCCAATACCAGGTAACCTATGTAACCGGTGATATAATGCAGATCGATCTGCGGGTTGTAGCGTGCCAGATAAGGCTGGCTAATTGCCATCACCACAAACCATAGCAGTAGAAAGTACAGCACTTCTTTTTCAGAAGCATTGCGTACAAATTTGCTTAGAATCGGTATAATAAAATATAGCCCGATAAGCATATATACATACCACAAATGGTAATATGCGCCGTATTTAAATTGGTGCAGTACAAGTATAATATTGGCTGATGTATTGTCGGTAAAAACTATGTCCTCGTTATACCAGGAGTAAAGTATATACACCACGCTCCAGAAAATAAATGGCGGGAATATACGGCCAAGCCGTTTGCGCAGGAAGTCGCCCAGCTCATAATCACGGTTCAAGAGCAGCGCACCAGTTATCATTACAAAAACAGGTACACCAAAGCGAGAGAGCGCGTTAAAAAAGTCGGCTATCAGCCAGTAACTGTCGGGTTCTTTGCCGTAGGCCATCAGCATGGGCGATGTGGTGTGCAGCACAACCACTAAAAACATAGCGATTACGCGCAGGTTGTTTATCCAGTCGAGCTGATGGTGTTTTTGTTCGGGCATATTGTTAAGATTTTTAAAAGTAATAATTATTCAGATTAAGCCGGGCTATTTTTATCTTAGCAACATGCAACCACTGAAACTTTTTATGGTGCTTATAGGCGCTACGCCAACTGGCAGGCACACTGAGCAACACGACGTATTTTTTGGCATAGCCGATTCATTAGCCGGGTTATTACCTGTTATGAAGGAATTTTGGCCCGAAGCGGCTGATATTATGCACATTGATGCCTGGCGCGAGGTTACCGCTATTGATGGCTATCAAATTTCGGTAGCGCCAAGAACTACAGAGGCTGCGCCACAAGGGCCAAAGCTATTTTTTATTAACCTTGGCGGCTACCAGTATAATAAGTTTGAGGAGCAGCATTATTACGTGCTTACCGTAAAGGAAAACCGCGGACTGGCATACAGACAGGCTAAGGACACCTTGTTTTACCAGCAAAACCACATTCCGGGCGGCACATCGCATATCGATGATAAATTCGGGGTAGATGTGGATGAGCTTTTTGAAATAGAAGATATATTACTACCATCGCAAAAAAACTTGTATCAATTGGAATTAACACCTGTTGATGGCTTACCTGAAGATGAACTCCATTTGGGATATGTAAAACTAAGCCTGCTGCAACAGGCCTGAAACCAATCATCATGCAAAAAACAGCCGTCTTTATAGCCCTCCTACTTCTTACCATAACCGCGAATGCGCAGCGAAAAGCGCCCGCTACACCACAGGGAAATGCTACGTTCAAAAATATGCTGGGCGTTAATGCTTTTGAATGGGATTTTTTGAACCCGAAGGATGCGAGTATACTTGCAACCGATAAAATGGATATTATCGAATCATTCGGCGGAGTAAGGCATTATCTCGACTGGCAAAAGATCGAACCCAAAAAAGGCAGCTTTACCTTCAACCCTACTCATGATGGTGGCTGGAACTATGATATTATTTACCAGCGCTGTAAACAAGATGGAATTGATATGCTGGTTGATATTAAAACCTGCCCCGACTGGCTATTGGAAAGCTACCCCGCCAACCTGCGCGATGGTGAAAATATCCCCATGCCTTTTGGCGCTAAACGCGATGCACCTGTTTCGTACATAGAACAGGCTAAGGCCGGTTTCCAGTTTGCGGCGAGGTATGGCAGCAATAAAAACGTTGATCCTGCATTGGTAACAGTCGACCCAAAACAACGCTGGACGGGCGATGGCATAAATGTGGTAAAGATCGGTTTAGGAACTGTTAAATATGTGGAATGTGATAACGAGCGCGACAAATGGTGGAAAGGCACAAAGGCGCAACAATCGGCCGAAGAATATGCGGCAAACATGTCGGCTTTTTATGATGGTGATAAAGGACGGCTGGGTAAAGGAGTGGGTGTTAAAAATGCCGACCCGAATATGAAGGTGGTGATGGCGGGCCTTTCAAAACCCGAACCGGGTTATGTGCAGCGCATGATAAACTGGTGCAAAATTCACCGCGGTTACAAAGCAGACGGCTCGGTCAACCTTTGTTTTGATGTGATCAACTTTCATTATTACAACAATACGCCTAATTCCAAGCGTGGTGTAGCCCCGGAATTATCAAGCGCCGCCGAACTTGCCGATGGGTTTGTGCAACTGGGAAAAGCCAATCATTTACCGGTTTGGGTGACAGAAACAGGCTATGACATTAACCCCGGCAGCCCCCAACGGGCAATTGCAGTTGGTAGTAAGTCGGTTTTACTCACACAGGCCGACTGGATAATACGGACAGCATTTTTATATGCCCGCCACGGGATTAGCAAGGTTTTTTTTTATGAGCTGAACGATGATAACATTGGCAACCCTACGCAATTTTCTTCGAGCGGTTTGACCGATAAAGGCAAACGCCGCCCTGCTGCCGACTTTATTTACCAGGCTAAAAACCTACTGGGTGATTATAGCTACGCGGGCACTATAAGCAAATACCCGCTGATCGACGTTTACCGCAACGGCAGCAAAACCATATATGCGCTAATGCTACCCAGCGAAAGCGGCAGCACATTTATGGCAACGCTTAACCTGGGCAACGCGACAAATGCTACTGAATACCAGTTTAACCCCGGCAGTAATGATGTGATAAAAACGCCGCTAAAAGCCACTGGCCATTCTGTGAAAATTAAAGTTGGTGAGACGCCGGTGTTTGTGGAGAAGGTGGATTGATCTATTCCATTACTTGTTGGTAACAATCAACAAAACCAGTAGGCACTTATCAACATTATACAATTTATTAACATAAGCCTTTAATAACAAATTCTTAACATACTAATAACAAGCCTGCTATACATTTGCGATGTATTATTTAGGTGAGGTTGTTTAACAAATTGTTCTTTATTCACTAAATAAGGTCAGTTAATAGTTAAATAAGGAGAGCGTCAACTCTCTTTATTTGTTTACAGCCTAAATAATGCGTTTGATTTAAATTATGAGGATATTATACGCTATTCAGGGTACAGGTAACGGACATTTAAGCCGTTCGATGGATATTGTGCCCTTGCTACAAAAAATGGGCGATGTTGATGTATTGGTCAGCGGCACCCAGGGCGATCTTTCCCTTCCCTTCCAGGTAAAATATGTATTGCACGGTTTTGGCTTTGTTTTCGGCAAAAAGGGCGGTGTTGATATCTGGGCATCGTTCATGAAATCAAGGTTGCGCAAATTTATACACGAGATAAATACTCTTCCGATCGAAGATTACGACCTTGTGATCAACGATTTTGAACCGGTATCGGCATGGGCGTGTTCCTTAAAAAATAAGCCTTGCATAGGGCTTAGTCACCAGGCGGCTGTATTGGTTGAAAAAGCGCCAAAGCCTGATGAAACCGACATGATGGGCAAGCTCATCCTTAAAAATTACGCCCCGGTTACTGCTCAGTACGGCTTCCATTTTGCAAAGTTCGACACTAATATATTCACCCCGGTAATACGCCAGCAGGTTAGGCAGCAAGCTATTTCAAACAAAGGCCACTATACCGTTTATTTGCCGGCTTATGATGATAAACGGTTGGTGAAGCGCTTAACTGAATTCCCTGATGTACAGTGGGATGTTTTTAGCAAGCATAACAAGAAAACCTTTAAACATAAGAACGTATCGATACAACCAATCGATAACGAAAAGTTTATAAAAAGCATGGCCGAAAGCGCGGCGGTACTTTGCGGCGGTGGGTTCGAAACCCCTGCCGAAGCGCTGTTTATGAAAAAGAAACTGCTGGTAATACCTATGAAAACCCAGTACGAGCAGCAACTGAACGCGGCGGCTTTAAAAGAAATGGGCGTACCTGTAGTAAAAAGTCTGAAGCCAAAGCACAGCGAAATTATTTTAGACTGGATAAACAACGGCAAACCTATTGAAGTTAATTACCCCGACACTACCCAAAAAATATTGGATATGGTTTTTAAAAACCATGCACCGCAGGATTGATCCTATACCTTGAAAACACAAGAACCCGGCTTTTGGACCGGGTTCTTTTTTTATATAGGCAGCATTTATTACTTATCCTTCATTTCAGCCTTCATCTTTTTGCGCATCTCGTCTTCATAATCTTTGTATTGTTTAAACTGCGAGGTAGTGAATATATCTTTTAGCTCAACATCCTGGTTACGCTTGATAATGGCATATTTATGGATGCTGATGCGAGTAATAATACGTGGAAGAGTAAGTAAGAAATAAACTTTGTCATCCTGAACGTAGTGAAGGATCTTCTACGATAGATATGCAGGCGATTTACGTGGCGCAGAAGATGCTTCGCTGTCGCTCAGCATGAACTGTGTATAAAACAAAAAACCCGGCCATGAGCTGGGTTTTTTGTTTTATAATCTCATTACGCTTATGCGTCCTGAATTGCATCGTTAGCATCATTGGCGGCGCTTTTAACTTTTGCTTTCGCATGGTCAGCAGCGTCACTTGCATGGTTTTTAGCATTGTCGGCAGCATTTCTGGCTTTGGCTTTTGCTGCCTCAACAACCTCATCGCTGTATTCAGATGCGCCGTTAACTATGCCGTTAAATTTCGACTTTGCACTGTTGTATACATTGTTACCATAATCTTTTATATCATGGGCTTTTGCCTGTGCCTTTTCCTTAGTGGCCTCCATCAATTCGGCAAAAAAATCGGTAATTTCTTTACGGGTTTCGTCACCCTTATCAGGAGCCAGCAATATACCTAATGCAGCCCCTGCCGCAGCACCAACTAAAAGTGCCGCTATAATCTTTGCTTCGTTTTTCATAATTATTTTTTCCTTTTAGTGGATGTATGGCTGTATAACAACAGTCAACTGTTTATGTTTAAACTATTTAAAAAAAGGGCAAAAAAAAAGCATCCGCCTCAATGGACGGATGCTGTGTACGATTGATGATTATTATACTTAGATAACCTTTACATTTACCGCATTTAAGCCTTTTCTACCGTTTTCAACCTCAAACTCCACTTTATCATTTTCACGGATCTCATCGATTAGGCCTGTTGAATGAACAAATACATCCTGACCACCAGCGTTTGGTGTAATAAATCCGAATCCTTTTGTTTCATTAAAAAATTTAACTGTTCCTTCTTTTTGCATTGTTTTATTTATTAAAGCGCGCAAGGTAGGGATAATATTTGAATTACAATAATTTGTTGGGTGTTAGAGATTGTAGATTAGTTAATTAGAGATTAGGCAAAACAAATTATTATCTCGAATATCTCCCGGTAGATATTATGGGTCCGCCAATTTTCAAACCAACTAATTTCCCCGCCCTGCATGTGATATATCGTTGATGAAACAAATAATTGCGTATAACTACGCTTGATGGTTACTAAAATTATTGCCTACTTTTATAATACCTTAAACTACTAACTATGAAGAAGATACTTTCTATTGACGGCGGGGGTATCCGCGGGATAGTGCCCGGCCAGGTTTTAATAGCGCTTGAAGATAAATTACAGAAAAAAACGGGCGACCCCAACGCGCGTATTGCCGATTATTTTGATTTTTTTGCGGGGACCAGCACCGGCGGCATACTTACCTGCATTTTATTATGCCCTTCGGAGACCGACCCTACTAAGGCAAGGTTTTCGGCGAAAGAAGCAGTCGACCTATATGTAAAAAATGGGGGTGATATATTTTCGCGGTCGTTTTTGTACGAGGTAGAATCGATAGACGGCATTTCGAGGGCGAAGTATGAAGTGGCAGCCATAGAGAAGTATTTGAGCCAGTATTTTGCCGAACTGAAGCTGAGCCAGCTTTTGAAGCCCTGCATTGTTACCAGCTATGATATTGGCCGCAGGCAAACCAAATTCTTCGCACAGCAGGATAAAGCCAAAGTTGGTGATGAAGGCGATTTTTATGTGAAAGATGTTTGCCGTGCCACATCAGCAGCGCCAACCTATTTCCAGACTGAACTGATCAAATCAATTTCGGGTGAAGATTATGCCTGTATTGATGGCGGTGTATTTGCCAACAACCCTACTCTGTGTGCCTATTCGGAAGTAAGGAATGCTACAGGTGACCCAACCGCGAAGGATATGTTCGTGGTATCGATTGGTACAGGCAGCCAGGAACAACCTTACCAGTACGATAAGGCAAAAGATTGGGGAGCTGTAGGCTGGGTAAGGCCCGTTATTGATATTATGATGTCGGGCGCTGCCGAGGTTACCGACTACCATATGAACAAAATGTTCTCGGCCGGTGGCAACCTCGATAACTATGTACGCATACAACCAGCCAATCTTGGGAATGCCGATCCTGCTATGGATAACGCGTCGACCGTAAATATCGACGCGCTGATAGCTGTTGGAACCCAAACCGCAAAAAGCTGCGATAAGGAGCTGGACAGGATTGTTGATATATTATCCGCAGGCCCCGACCCTGTAGTGTTTAGTTGATGGTTATTGTACTACGGCAGGCAAAATGTATTGCTCCATCATTTTATCGACCTGTGTGTGGGCATAGGCTGTACCAAAAGCCGTGGCTGTAACTACCACCACTATGGGCTGGTCTTTAAAAACAAATATGCTGTTGCCGCCATTGCCCGAGCAGTAATAGGTTTCGTAGCCTTTACCGTTCACCTTATAGATTTTGTTCCAGAACAGATAGCCGTAATATTCATTATTCCTGCCGGGGATGACTTTGTGTTTGGTAAATGTTTTGGCAACCCATGTGGCAGGGATGATCTGTTTGCCGTTCCAAGCACCATTGTTTTTATATAGCTGGCCGTATTTGGCAAAATCAAGCGTGTTCATTTGTATGCCCCCGGCGGTATTCGCCACTTTTTGCGGTGTATATTCCCAGTGGTAATTGGTGATATGCAGCGGCTTGAATAGTTTGATATCCGCATAGCTTTCTAAACTTACAGGGACTGATTTATTCAAAATATCGCCCAGTAATACAACACCTGCGGTAAAATAATGCCATTGGCCGGTGTATTTAACGGTATCCATAGGCAGGTCGAGCACAAATTTTACCCAGTTGGGAGTTGGGTACATGTTTTCTTCATTGCCGGGTGTGTTATCGCCATCATCACCATCGAATCTTGAGCTCATGGTTAGTAATTCCTTTAGCGCTACCCTGCCCTTTGCAGACGAATAATTATCGAAGGGTTTAACATTATAAAAGTCACCTACAGTTTGGCTTTCGGGCTTCAGGTAACCATCCGATTCAGCAATACCCGCCATCGTCGAGGAAAAAGATTTCCCAACCGAGCGTACATCATGTAAACTATCCCGGCCCGAGCCATTGAAATATTCCTCTATCAATATTTTGCCGTTCTTTAATACTACCACACTGTTGATGTGTTTAAATACAGCAGCATCAATTTTGCCCATCATCTGCTTTATCTTGTCGTGGTCATAGGTTTCTTTCGAAACGGGCAAACCATCATAAGGCTTAATGGGTGATAGGTGAATGTTGGCTATATTTATTGCAGGATGCCGGTATACCTGCATATCCAGTTCGCCTGCTGCCAATAGAGGTCCTACTTTCAAGTCGGGTGTTTTTACGTAATCCCTTATCTCCATCCTGAATTTATGCCGGCCATCGGTCAACACACTGTCGCCGCCGCTGCGCATAAAACGGCCCCATGATGACTGGCTCCAATAAGCACCCTCATTAGCATTATCTATCAGCGGCATGCTCCAAATACTTTTTGTATTTTGGAAATCTGCCCGGGGCGCACCGGCCCATAGTTCGGTACGATAAATGAGCTTGCCATCTACATAAAAAGAAAATTGGTAATTACCCACTTTCAAGACAGAATCTGCACTTAATCCGGGCGCTAACTGATGTAGAAAATTGGTGTTCGCGTTAGCTAAGCAAACCGTGATAAACAGGTTGCTTTTATTGGTTAGATGATAATTGCTTAAAAAATCAGTTGATTTAAGTGTGTTAGGCTCGATGTCGCGGTCTGTAAAAATTATCTTGCCAATATTGGCTTTGTGAAGTTCGGACGTAATGCCGGGATTCTTTACAATATCGGTATCCTGGGCGTAAATATTGCTTGCCAATAATAAAAGCAATACGCCTGTTAGTGAAAGTCGTATGGATTTAAAATTCATAGTTGTATATTTTTTCTCAAAACTACGGGCGTTTTTAGATCGAAAATAGAACAGGATTAACGTGCGGCACATTTAGGTCAGCAATTTTTTGTAAGCTAAAGGCGTAACGTGGTGCATTGCTTTGAACGAGCGGTTAAAATGACTTTGATCGGCAAAACCGCATTGCAGGGCAATAGTTGTGAGTGATGTATCCTTATCAGCCATCAGCGCCAAAGCCTGTTGTACTTTGATGGTGCGTATATATTCTCCCAGTCCGCAATTAAAATACCGGGTAAAATCGCGCGAAAGGTGTACCGGGTGAATATCCAGTTGTTTCGCCAGTTGTTCGAGCGACCAACTGGCAGTTGGTTCATCGTGTAATATATCGCGCAACTGCATCGCCCATAATGGCTTTTGTTGTGTTAGCCGCGCTTCGCCATTTATGGCTTTATTAAATAGCTCAACAAGCAAGGTGTTTATCGCCAAAGTGCCGGTCATGCCATCCAGCTTTGCTTCTTTAAAAATATTATACATCAGCAATTTTAGCTGAGGGTGTTTTAGGTTGATGCTACCCTGCATGGCATCGGGGCTTATGCCATAAGTTGTAAACCAATCCTGCTCCAGCTCGATATGAAAGCCGCGTGTAAAACCTTTTGGCTTTATGTTGTAATGCGTCTCCTGCCAGTTATGGAACAGCAGGCTGCCGGGTGTGCAATGGTAAGTTTCCTTTTTGTTGCCCTCTATCACCCTGCCATCCAATATAAAAGTAAAATAGGCATTCTGGTGGTAGTGCCAGTCCACTCGTTCGTGCGTGTATTCCGTATCGGTGAGCGTAAGGCCGCCATGTTTGCTTGTTTCGTTGGTTACCCCGTAAAACTGGCCCGTTTGCAGTGTGTTCATTGTTTAAATATACATTAAAATGCCGCCGGTTTGACGGATAGTATACAGTAGTTGTTACATGAGCGAAAAAGGTTGCAGGTTGCGTTGTGATTTTTATTTCGTTAATACTATCAATAACTCCTTAAAAATCCTATTTTTAGCGCCGCAAAATTGATACGAGAATATCAATGATTTATGGTATAATTTAACAAAAATGAAAGTTTTAAAATTTGGCGGAACATCAGTAGGAAGTCCGGAAAGAATGAAGAAACTGCTGGACATAGTGAACCCTGCTGAAAGGCAGATCGTTGTGCTATCGGCGGTTTCGGGTACAACAAACAGTTTAGTGGAAATTGGCCAGGCTTACCTGGCCGGCGATAAGACCAGGGCCGCCGAACTGATAAAGATTCTGAAGGATAAGTACGAAGTGTTTATTGCCGAATTATTTGCCAATCCTGAGTTTCGCGCGCAGGGTAAGGAAGTTATCGACTATCATTTTGCTTTGTTGAGCAATTTGGCTAACGACCTGTTTACGCCTATTGAGGACAAGATAATCCTGGCGCAGGGTGAATTACTTTCGACAACGCTATATCACGTTTATCTAAAAGAGATAAGTGTACCATCGGTATTGTTGCCCGCGCTTGATTTTATGAAGACCGACGAGGATAGCGAACCTGTGGTGGATTATATTACCGAAAAATTGACTCCTTTGTTGGATGCACACCCTGACAATAACCTGTTTATTACCCAGGGCTATATTTGCCGTAATATATTTGGCGAAATTGACAACCTGCGCCGCGGCGGCAGTGATTATACCGCATCATTAATTGGCGCGGGCATCCGCAGCGAGGAAGTGCAGATATGGACTGATATTGATGGCATGCACAATAACGACCCGCGTATTGTAAAAGGGACCAAACCAATCGCTCAACTATCATTTGATGAAGCTGCCGAGCTGGCTTATTTTGGCGCGAAGATATTGCACCCGCAAAGTGTGTTCCCGGCGCAAAAATATAAAATACCAGTGCGGTTGCTAAATACGATGGATCCGAAAGCGCAGGGTACTTTAATTACCAACGACAGCGAAAAGGATAAGATAAAATCAATTGCTGCTAAAGATGGTATTACGGCCATTGCCATACAATCAAGTCGCATGCTGCTGGCGCATGGCTTTTTACGCAAGGTGTTCGAGGTTTTTGAGCGATATAAAACCTCTATCGACATGATAACTACCTCGGAAGTGGCAGTATCATTAACTATCGACGATACTACTTACCTGGATGAGATAAAAAGCGAACTGGCTGCCTTTGGTACTGTAAATGTGGATAGCGACCAAACCATCATTTGCGTGGTGGGTGATTTTGGTGCCGACAAGCATGGCTATGCAGCCCGCGTGTTAGAAGCGGTGAAGCACATCCCGTTGCGCATGATATCATACGGTGGCAGTAACCATAATATGTCGTTACTGATAAAAACAGGTGATAAAACTGAAGTGTTGAGAAGCTTACATAACAGGTTATTTTAGCCCCCCGACCCCCTGACCGCGTGCCGCCTTAGCTTTAGCGGTGGCGCAAGGGGGGAGTTTAAGGTAAAATTGTCATTCATGGCTAATGCCTGGCATGACAGAGAAAAGAATTATAATGTTCAATACAAATACAATAGATAAATTTCAGCAGTTAGATACCCCCTTCTATTACTATGACCTGGGTATTCTTGATAAAACGCTCACTGCCTGCAAAACAGCCGCCGATAAATACGGGTTCCATGTGCATTATGCCATGAAAGCCAATTTTAACCCAAAGGTGCTTGACCGCATACAGGCCCACGGCTTTGGCGCCGACTGTGTAAGCGGTAATGAAGTTAAGGCTGCCATTGAGCATGGTTTTGATAAAAAGAGCGTGGTTTTTGCAGGTGTAGGAAAATCGGACAAAGAAATAAACCTGGCGCTGGATGCCGATATTTTTTGCTTTAATGCCGAATCGGTACAGGAACTTTTTATTATAAACGATTTGGCAAAAGCTAAAGATAAGGTTGCTAATATCGCCATCCGTATCAACCCTAATGTTGATGCCCACACGCATCATTTTATTACTACCGGGCTTGATGAAAATAAATTCGGCATAAATATATGGCAACTGCCCGATGTGGCCGATGCGCTGCGTAAATGCTCTAACCTGCAGTTTTTAGGTATCCATTTTCATATCGGTTCACAAATTACCGACATGGAAGTTTACAAAAGCCTTTGCACCCGCATCAACGAAATGCAGGATTGGTTTACCGACCACGGCTTTACTGTTAAAGTATTGAACACCGGCGGCGGCCTTGGGGTTGATTACCATAATCCCGACACCAACTCCATCAGCGATTTTGAAAGCTACTTTAAAGTATTCAAAGACTTTTTAGCTATAAAACCCGGTCAGGAAGTACACTTTGAACTTGGTCGTGCATTGGTGGCCCAAAGCGCGGCGCTTATATCACGGGTGTTGTATGTTAAAAACGGACTTAAAAAGAACTTTTTAGTACTGGATGCCGGTATGACGGAACTAATCCGCCCGATGCTGTACCAGGCTTATCATGAGATAGAAAACTTAAGTCGAAAGTCGAAAGTTCAAAGTTCGAAGTCAGATCAAGCTCATGACTTGAAATATGATGTTGTAGGTCCTATTTGTGAAAGCACCGATTGTTTCCGCAAGGACGTGGATCTGCCTGAATCGTTCAGGGGAGATCTGATAGCTATACGTACCGCCGGTGCTTATGCCGAGGTAATGGCATCTGGTTATAATTTACGCGACAAGGTACAGAGCATTTATTCGGAATAAGGATAATTGTGGTATTGGTATTTATGTTAACACAAACACCATAAATGCCAATACTACAATACTTGCTATCTCAAATGCATAACAAGCAATTATCAGCATACGGTTCAGTTGTTTATCGGTAATAACTATGGTTACCAGGTTAAGCACCAGGCTGATAAACGCGGCCCCGATAATTAAAATATCGTTCAACCCAAATATAGTACCTTGCTCAATGGCGTTATCGAGCATTTTGTTGCTTACATAAAGCACCAGCAACGAGGCAAGGAATATCCAAAAAAACGATCTGTTGATTGTGGCCATACGGCCCATAGGGGGTGGTTTATCTTCGTCCATATTTATTATTAAAAGCGCCCTTAATTTGTATAAATATTATTTATCCCGGTTTAATAACCGGGCAGGAGCAGATATTTTATTGCTTAAGGTTAAGTGAGCCAAATATATAAATAACTGTCTTATATTCTGATAGATAAAAAAATTATACAGAAATCGTTTGAAACAAGTAGACTTCGGCTATTTTAACATTATGGAAATAACCGTTAAAGAACTTGACGAGAAGATGCGCATAATTGTTGAGGATTCAGAAAAAACCATCAATGCGCCGTTATCAATCGTAGCTTAGAAATAGCATTGAGTAAATGAGTGATTTGGTGAATGAGTGAAAACTCTCTTTTGGTTCAATCATTAAATATTTTCAATAATTAATCATATTTTGGTGGTTTAAATTAACTCTCCTCATCATGAAATTTATTTACTCCACATTAGCAATAGTATTTGCTACTGTTCTATGCGCCAACGCACAAAAAAGCGTTTCAGTTACCGTAAAAGATACCCTTATCGCTGCAAAAGATACCGTGCCTGACAAGCCGGTTGTTACTTATCACACCATAAATATTGGTGGCAAAAGCATCTCCTACAAAGCCACAGCCGGCTATATGCCCATGAGCGATGCCGATAATAAATTACTGGCAAAAATATTTTATGTGGCCTATACCGCAACCAACAGCGGCCAGGAAAAAGAAAAACGCCCGGTTACGTTTGTATTTAACGGCGGACCAGGCTCCGCCTCTATCTGGCTGCACATGGGTGGTTTCTCGCCGGTTCGTGTTAAATATGCTAATGATAAAGGCGATGCACCCGGCGCGCCATACGAGTATGAACAAAACCCATACACCTGGCTTGGTTTTACCGACCTGGTATATATCGACCCGGTTTCAACCGGCTACAGCCGCGCGTACAAAGGCGTTAATGTAAACGAATTCCATGGCTATAATGAAGACCTTGCTTCGGTAGGTGATTTTATCCGCCTGTATATTACCAAGAACGAACGCTGGGTAAGCCCTAAATTTATTGCAGGCGAAAGCTATGGCACAACCCGCGCAGCGGGATTATCAGGCTATTTGGCCGATAGGTACAACATCTACCTTAACGGCATTACCTTAATATCATCAGTACTGAACTTCCAGCTGATAGATTTTAAGAACGGTAACGATATGCCGTACATCTACTTTTTACCAACCTATGCCAATACCGCTCAATATTATCATAAGCTCGCTCCTGAACTGCAAAGCTTAAGCAATGCCGACCTAACTAAAAAAACCGAAGTATTTGCGAATGGAACATACAGCTACTTTTTAAGTTTGGGAGACCAGGCCCCTGCCGACCTGAAAAGCCGGGTTATAGATTCGCTGAATTATTTTACAGGGATACCGAAGAGCTATATTAAACAAGCCAATGAACGTATAACCGATTTCCGCTTTTTTAAGGAAGTGCTGCGTGATGAAGGCAAAATTGTTGGCCGTTATGACAGCCGTTTTAGCGGCGAGGACCTTGATGATGCAGGCGAGAACCCAACTTAGGATCCCAGCGATGCCAACCTGAGCGGCCTTTATGTGGGTGTGTTTAATGCTTATGTGCGTAAAGAACTTAATTACCGTAACGATATACCTTACGAGGCAGTTACCAATGTATGGCCATGGAGCTTTAAAGCGAGTGGCGGCTGGGATAGCTACCTTGACGTATCGGAAACTTTACGCAGCGCAATGACCCAGAACCCACACCTGAAGGTAAACATGGTTTGCGGTTATTACGACCTTGCTACACCTGTATATAATGCTGAATATGTGATAAGCCACATGGGCCTTCGCCCCGACCTGCGCAATAATATTATTGTTAACTATTATCGCGCCGGGCATATGGTTTATGTAAGCAAGGAGACTGATAGTAAATTAGAGAATGATGCAGAAGCCTTTTATAAGAATACGCTGAGTAAATAGGGAACATCGCGTCATCCGCGAGGTATGAAGCAATCCCACATGATAGGTTGACGATTTGTATGTCGGGTTACCTGTCCTGTGGGGTTGCTTTGTGGTACCTTACAGCAATGACGCTTCTTTTATTTAGCCCAAACTTTATTCTCCACTCTTATCCTTACCGTTAGCATAACGGCATTAAGTACTGTGAAAACAATAGCAGTATAATATAAGTGAAACACCAACGGTATTACTGCAATCTCACCTATTACATTCAAATAATTTGGGTGCTTAAGCAGCTTATACGGGCCCTTTTTTACAGGACCGGCACCTGGCACCCGGAATATTTTAGTATTCCAGTATTTGCCTAATGATGATAACGCCCAGAATTTAAAAAGTAGTATCAGAATAAAAAGCGCAAGGAAAATAAGATCAATTGATGTGCCGCCTCTTACTATGTATTCAACAATAATAGATATAATGAACAGCGTATGCAGCGCTACGATGTATGGGTAATGTTCTTTGCCGTATTCTACCGCGCCTTGTGAGCGCAGCCACTTTTCGTTACGCGAGGCTATGTAAAGCTCGGACAAGCGCTGGGTGATGAGAAATATGATAAATAAGGTGAAATACATATTATGCTTTATTTGTTCCCACAGGAAAATGTTCATTACCCCCTGCTGCCGCACTGGCTTACGTGCCCTATCTCAAGCGTAATAGCCTATAAAAAGGCATATTTAAGCAATGGCGTAATTACATGGTTTACACAATTTAACCCGTTTTATTATTAAATAACTGATAATAAGCATATTAATAAAGAAATGACTTGAAATTGTGTTAACCATGTTAACCCTATAATTTAAGTAATGCACCATAAATGTCTTTTTTATGGGCTATTACTCTCGCAAGAGGGGAATTAAAAAAATTCAATTATTTTTCATTTTTAATAGCACCATCTCACTTGAGAAACCGGGGCCCATGGCCATCATGAGGCCGTAGCCATCCTCGTATCCCTGCTCCAGGAACTTTTCGAGCACGTATAAAACCGTAACGCTCGACATATTGCCGTTGTCGTTCATCACCTCACGGGTTTTTTGCAGAAAATCATTGCCCACGGCCAGCGCATCGGTATAGGCGTCGAGCACCTTTTTGCCGCCGGGGTGGAAAATAAAATTCTTTATATCGCTTAGCTGCAAATTGTGCTTTGATAAAAACCCTGTTATATCCTCCAGCACGTGTTCATTTATAAAGGTGGGAATATCCTTCGAGAAAAGCACCTTAAAGCCGGTGTCCTGGAACTCCCACCCCATTACTTCAAGCGAATCGTAATACAATTTACTGCTGGCATCAAAAAAAGTAACCGCTTCGTCGACACCAAAATTATCACCCTTAATAATACAGGCGGCAATACCATCCGAAAATAAGCTCGATCCTATAAAATTGCTCTTGCTGTAATCATTTTTTATTAGCGTTAATGAGCATAACTCAACTGCTACCAGTAATACAATGGCATTGGGATCGGCCTTTGCCACAGCGCTTGCCTTAGCCATGCCGGATACGCCCCCGGCGCAACCCAAGCCCCATAAAGGCATACGCCTAACGTGCGGGTTGAGCCGCAATTTATTTATGATCAGTGCGTCCATACTGGGTGTGGCGAGGCCTGTGGTGCTTACAAATAAAATATCGGTAATATCATCCTTACTGATGCCTGCTTTTTTCACCACATCTTCTATGGCCTGTACCGAATATTCGAGCGCGGTGCTTATGTATTCGTTATTGCGCTCCTCGAAGGTGGTAGTGCTGGTATAAAATGATAGTGGCTTGCAAAAGTTGCGGGTTATAATTTCGGTATTATCAAAAGCGAATATAAGCCTGTTGGTTTGCGGAAAATCCTTTGAGAACATGATGTGCGCCTGTTCTTTTACTTCCTGCTGGGTTATTTTATGGGGGAGTTCAATTTTTGATACTGCTGCTATTGATGGCATATATGTTTTTTAGGTAATTTACGTATCCATTGGTGCGCTAGTTGTCTTCTACCTAAAATAAATGTAAACAGAGGGGCCGGCTAATGTATGGATATCCTACTACTACAATCCGAAATTTTTATTGTTTCAATACCTGGTTTAAAAAAGCTATCACCTGTTGTTGTATAACCGGTTCCTGGAATTTCGGGCCTGCATGATTTGCCCCTTCAATTTTTATCAGCTGGCTTTTTGCGCCGATAAGCCTGCGTCGGCTATTATATAACTGGCTTTCCCAAAATGGCACAAAGCCATCCTGGTCGCCGTGTATGATGAGTTCAGGAGGGTCGTTTTTATCGATATAAGTCACAGGGCTGGCAATGGCGGCAAGATCGGGCCGTTCAAGTGCCGGCGCACCTATCAGCTTATTAAGGGCTGATTTATCGCCATCATAATCCAGGTATGCTGCACGGCCATGCACCACATTCAGATCGGTAGGGCCGTAATAATTAAGTATAGCCCTGATGTGCACCTTATTTTCTTTCTTAATGTCATTATAAAATTCGCTTACGTGATTATTGGTGCTGGCCCCTATCAGCGAAGCCAGGTGCCCACCTGCTGAGCCTCCGCCTAATACAAAACGCGAGGTATCAAACCCATACTTTTTTGCGTTCTTCCATAAATAATAAATAGCCTCGTTACAATCAAGTATCTGCGCAGGAAATGGCGCCACAGTTGTAAAACGATATTCGATACTGGCAATAGCATAACCAAGCTTCACGAGGTATGGCACTTCTATCCAGCCTTTAAACCCGCCATCCCAACCACCGCCGTGTATCCAGATAATGAGGGGCATGGGCTTTTTGGCGCTATCGGGAATATAAAGGTCGAAATTTTGCTGTTTAAGGCCGTTGTGCACATAAGGGATGTTACGTGTAACGGTAGCGCCCGCAATGTCGAGTGTGTCTTTATACTGCGCGTTTGCGGTGAAGAATGCAAAGCACATAGGTACTACCAGGCATAGTACAGGTAAATATTTTCGCATAATCAGGTTAACCGGTGTTTTTTGGCTGATAACAAATGTAATTAAATATCAGCCGGCGCAAACAGTATTATTAATCCTCGTTACTCAAACTGCCTAAGTACCTGTCGAGCGATAACGGGCCGGAGCCGATTATCATGAATATCACCAATAGTATCAATGCAACTACCGAAAACCATAACTGGGTGTTAATCGGCGATAAAAGCTGATCATTAACAAACACAGCGCCCAATACAATGGGTATTTGTATGATGGATGAAAAGCGGGTTAAAATACCGAGCGCTATCATGATGCCGCCAACCATGTGGGCAAACGTAACATAATATACCAGGGCAACTAATACACCCGATGAAAATTCTATAGTATCCTGTGATTCTATTATGCCTTTAAGGTCGGCAGTGTTCTGCATGAAAGCAATACCCTTTAAAAGCAAAAAGATGCCAAGTGCTATGCGCAAAACATCTATTACAGCAGGGTGATGAGTATCGCCCCAGTTTTCGATCCTATGAACCAAATTCATAATACACCTCCTATTTAATCTATTTATTTATATACAGATATTAATAAAGGCAATAATTACTATCAGTTCAAACCCCCAGTTAAGAGGACTAAGAATTGATTAGTAACGCTGGGCTTTTTGCTCGGTTGTTGCAAAAAATACGGTAAGGCCCATTAAAAACACTACGCCACCGCTATATAAAACCCATGGAACCGACATTGCGCCATACATATAAGCCCAAAAGCCGCCCGAATCAACCACATTATCAGTAATTGGGTGATAATAGGCTATACCAAATACAAGCATTACTATTAACGACACCACCATTATAAATATAGCTGTTTTTCTCATTGTATTATTTAATAATATTAAGTTCACAAAGTTAAAAATGTTTGTGGTTTTTTATAGCATAAATAAAAAAAGCAGGCCCTGCCTGCTTTGAATAGTTGATTGTGAAACCGAACACTGCAAATATGAAGTAACGCTACAACTATTATAACTTTCGGATAAATTTAGTTTGACCTACCAGGTTACCACTGCTATCTTTAACCTGCAATACATAAACGCCTAATTTATACGCGCTGATGTCTTCGGTCCAGCTATTGCTGTTGATCGACTCGTGTTTTATAAATGTCCCTATCGAGTTAAAAATATCAACTGAATAGTTTGGCGAAGACTTATCGCTTGTTGCGTTGGTATAAATAACGTTAATAATACTGTTTGACGGATTTGGATATAACGTTAACCCTGCAAAATCCCGTGAAACGCGTGTGTATTTTATGGTTACAGTATCAGAATAAGTTATCTTACCGTTCACATCATTTTGCAAAAGGCGATAGGTATTGTTACCTATAACCGGGTTCAGATCGACATAACTGTAACTGCTGGTGCCATTAACGCTTTGGGTTGAATATAGCGGGTTGAAATTGCCTTTGTTGTCCCTTTTTTGCAATATGTAGCCTGTGTAATTACCTGCATTCATGGTTGTCCAAAGCAGTTGAACACCTGCCTGTACTTTAAATGCCCTGAACGAGGTAAGCAGGTATTGTGGTACAGCTGCATGTTCAATGGCCAATACAAAGCGGTTGGCGCCATAAGTACTTGTATCGGAATTGTTGATGTTAAAAGAATATGATTTATAGCGGACCATATCCAGTGAATCATTCAATTTTTTGTCGATCAGGAACACATTATAATTGATAGTATCGATGTTGGCTAAATCGGCCAATGATATGGTATATGAGCCGGTTGCGGTAACGCCTGCGTACAGTTTTATCCGTTTACCCGTTGCGCTATAATCACCCAGTTGATTTATGCCGACGTACACTGTCGAACTTGCTTAAGCCGCCCAACCTTGTTCCTACCCAAATGTTACCATTTGCGTCTTCGTTTATGGAATTAACCAGGTTTGCTGGTAACGATCTGGGGTTGTTTTTAATGTGTTTATAAATGGTAAACTTAAATCCATCATACTTATTTAGGCCATCCTGCGTGCCGAACCACATGAAACCGTATTTATCTTTAAAGATACATTGAATTGAGTTTTGCGATAAACCGGATGAGCTATTAAGGTAAGTTGTGTTTAATGTGATACGCTGTGATGTCGCTGTCAAAACGGTAACAAAAAGAGCTGTAAGCGTGAAAATCGACTTCTTTATGATCCTTACCATTGTGAATTATAATCCAATTATCTCATACGATTATTCTAACTTAAAGGTTTATTTAAATACATATTAAGGGGCCTTTCTTTTTTCATAATTAATATTTAAATAACTAATGCCACGCCGGCACGCATTGTATAGCTACAGCAATATTGGTTAAGAAATGAACATTAAATGGAAAACTTTGGCGCCCCATACGGTCTATCGTTTAAAACTTTTGTTTCAGCAAAAATCTTAAATCCGATTTCGATGATTGGTCAGAAAAGATTTGAATTCAAATTGATGTTTCGAAAGACTTAACCAGGTGTAAGTCACTCAAATTATTTAAATAATTTAAAGCAAATAAGTGAATTGGAGATTTCTTTTTACCCGACAAAACAGGGAGCACCAGACCATTAATCTGACCCTCCCATTTTCGAGACAAATAGAAAAATATTGATTTCCAATAACTTACTAAATGGTAAAAAGCTAGGATTATTTTGTACCGTATTTGTGCCGGTTTAGAGAAAAAACCACGACCCGTATTTTACGAGTATTTATAAATCAGTTATTTATATATTACAAAAAATAATTGTAAATTCATAAAAAACGGGGAGATTTAAACAAGTAAATCATTTATAGTCAATGATTTAATAAGTGATCCCAATAGGATTCGAACCTATGACCTACAGATTAGAAATCTGTTGCTCTATCCAGCTGAGCTATGGGACCATGCAATTTTTTGCTGTGCAAAGATGCAAAAATCTGCTAAAAAAGTCAATTTTTAATGCCGCTAAAACTTTTGCTATTTTTAAGCGTGAAAAAATTATGGAAAGTGTTGGTATGGATTATTGGCATTTGCGCGTTTTTATACGTGGGCGTTTGCCTTTTTTTCTATTTCGACCAGGAGCACCTGATATTCCCGGGCAGGAAGATAGCACCGGATTATCGATATGATTTTAAGATACCCTATAAGGAGTACCGTATAAAAACCGCCTTTAATGATACGATTGATGGGTATTTATTTAAAGTTCAAAAAAGCAAAGGGTTAATTTTTTATTTGCACGGCAATGGCGATAATGTAGAAAGCTGGAAGAATGCTGTAGTGAAATACACCGCGCTGGGCTATGATGCTTTTGAGATGGATTACCCCGGTTATGGAAAAAGCAGCGGGCATATCTACTCGTTACCGCAGTTGCTTAACGCGGTAAAATCGGCTTATGATACGGTGCGGCGTATGTACCCCGAAAACCGGATCGTTATTATGGGCTATTCCGTAGGCACCGGGCCGGCAACATGGCTCGCCGCGCATAATCAGCCCAGCATACTGCTATTGTTAGCACCTTATTACAGCCTTGGAGATATGGCTTTGCACAGGTATCCTTTTTTGCCCGTGTTTATATTAAAATACCCTATAAATACCTATCAATACATCCAACAGGTAAAAGCCCCGGTGGTAATTTTTCATGGCGATGCGGACGAGATCATTTATTATGGGTCATCGCTTAAACTGAAGCCACATCTTAAGCGCGGAGATACGCTGATAACATTAAAGGGCCAGGATCATTTTAAGTTTGATGATAATAGGGTATATATGGATGATTTGAGTGGGATTTTGAAGTAGCGTTTTTTATAAATCCGGCATGGGGTGTTTTATTTTTTCTTTCAGGAATTATAGTTAACGTGCAAATTAACTATATTGCTTAAAGCTAATATACTATTTTGGGATTTTTTTAATTGCCTTGACTATATAAAACTTGATTAGGATAACCTTCTACTACGCTTGGAAGTTTCTGTACTTTTGGATCTGAACCTTGTAATTTCATTGGAATATATTTGATACTCCAATGGTTTAATTTCTCTTCTACCGACGTTTTAAACCAACCCTAGTCTATATCTATAGGCTGTTTTGCATTTTGTATGTGCTGTAAATCCTTCCTTAAATTTTGAGAAGTTGCTGTCTCCCATTGCATATGAACAACAGCCACAATAAGGCCATTAATTCCAATCAATGCTGCTAATATCCATCCATAAATTAGCGCCACTCTATTTCGGCCTATTTTTCGTGTATCTCTCACCCATAATAATAACAGAGGCAACAATGGTACCAACCACAACATTGGAAAAAAACGCGGCCACCAAAAGTGGCGGCTAAGGGCAAGGCAGCAACATAACCCGGCGAAAAAAATCAATAGAGGTAGCCGGAATTCCTTTTCTTTAATTAATAATATAGTAATTGCAACAAGTGTTAATACTAATACTATACTGAAATATGGTCCGAAACCACTTACGCGTGTTTCATGGTAATGGTAAGCAATCCATGTTTCCGGCCCTATGGTGAACGGATTGGCTATATGCGCAATATCATCGCCGTTGTATGGCGCATTACCGGGCCGACTAAAATTTGCATAAAATATCCTTACCGGCAAAGATTTACCCTGCATGTTATGAGGTGTTTCATAGGCCTCATTATCATCTTGCCCGTTGGCAAACACGCCTGGAAATTTTTCAGACCCAATTAAAGGATATAAGGGGTTTCCCCGGTAAACCATATTGGTTAAATAAGGATTGAAACCGTATATACCAACAGCGAGCACAACTGCTATAATATGGTATAAAAAGAATGGCTTTATCCGTTTTCTTTCGCGGATAATGAGGTAGATAAAAACGAAAAATGACGAGAGCAGAAAAAACACCAACCCGGTAAACTTTGTATTCGAAAGGCAACTGATCGCCATTATCACAATTATTATAAATGTTGGTTTTGGATCATGAAGCCAGGATAATATGGCCGCCAAATAAATAACTAATAGCAAGTAAAGATCACCATCGTTTAAGAAGCTGGTAATTTCACTCCAAACAACCGGATTAAGGAGTACCAGCACCGTAAAAATCACAGACCGAACTGGCGACAGATTTAAAATTTGGCAAAAATTATATACTATCCCAAATGAAGCAAATAGAATAATGATATTATAAGCTTTACCCACTTCAACAGTGCCGAATGTTTGGAAAACTGCTGCAGCAAAATACCACGTGCTTTTAGGGAAATGCAGAATAGAGGTTTGAACTATATGGTCGGGTGTTACTAATGGTTTGAAAAGTGGGTTCCAGTGGCCCGCCAAATGATAAACAGCCGCTTGTTGATACCATTGCCCGTCCCAG
>CAIWRU010000187.1 GCA_903915155.1 uncultured Mucilaginibacter sp. | reverse complement strand
TTATTACGGTGCGATACAGAATTTTATAAAAATGCAGCATGAATATAACTGCTATTTTTTTATTGCCGACCTGCACTCGTTAACCACACACCCCACCCCTGCCGACCTGCACAACAATGTAAAGCAGGTGTTGGTTGAATATTTAGCCGCCGGTATCGACCCCGAAAAAGCTACCATTTACGTGCAATCGCATGTGCCCGAAGTTGCCGAGCTTTACCTTTATTTGAACATGAACGCCTATTTGGGCGAGTTGGAACGCGCTACATCGTTTAAAGACAAAGTACGCGCCCAGCCCGATAATGTTAATGCCGGACTGCTTACCTACCCGGTTCTAATGGCGGCTGATATACTTATCCATAAAGCCACTAAAGTACCCGTTGGGAAGGACCAGGAACAGCACCTGGAGATGTCGCGTACTTTTGGCAATCGCTTTAACAGGTTATATAATCACGATTATTTCCCCGAGCCTTATGCCTTTAGTTACAGTGATAACCTGGTGAAAATACCGGGGCTTGATGGTAAGGGAAAAATGGGAAAATCGGAAGGTGAAGGCAACGCGGTATTTTTATCCGACTCGCCCGAGGTTATCCGCAAAAAAGTAATGCGCGCCGTTACCGATAGCGGCCCGACTGCCGAGAACCAGGAAAAACCCGTAGAGATACAAAACCTGTTCGACCTGATGACAGTTGTATCTTCACCCGATACTTACGAGCATTTCGACAACCTGTATAACACCTGCCAGATACGCTACGGCGACCTGAAAAAACAACTGGCAGAAGATATGATAACAGCCACGAACCCTATCCGTGAGCGCATAAATGATATTGCCAACGATGCAGTTTACTTGAGGCAGGTGGCACGCCACGGCGCCATAAAAGCCCGTGAGAGTGCTGAAAAAACCATCCGCGAGGTAAGAGAAATTATTGGTTTCAGGAGTTTTTAATTGAGTTCATAGTTGATAGTTCATAGTTCATAGCGTATATTAGTCGGACGTTATTATTTATGTGTTAGTAGTATTTTGGTTGAGCAAACCATGAACTATGATCCATGAACCATGAACCGATAAACAACAATTAACACATGCACATTGCTATTGTAGGCAACATTGGAGCCGGAAAAACCACCCTTGCTGAATTGCTGGCCAAAAGCTACGGCTGGGACCCGCTATTCGAAGCTGTTGATAACAATCCCTATTTAGAGGATTTTTACAACGACATGAAACGCTGGAGTTTTAACCTGCAGATATATTTCCTGAACAGCCGCTATCGCCAGTTGATGGACATTCAAGCAGACGGGCGCAATGTGATACAGGACCGTACCATATACGAAGACGCCTTTATTTTTGCCGAGAACCTGCATGATATGGGCCTGATGACCACCCGCGATTACGAAAACTACCGCGCTATATTTGACAACATGACCAGCTACATCAAACCACCCGATCTGCTGGTTTACCTAAAGGCATCGGTGCCTACACTGGTGAACAACATACAACGCCGCGGCCGTGAATATGAGATTGGTATAAGGATAGATTACCTGTCAAAATTGAACGAGAAATACCAGAAATGGATAAGTAGCTATAAGCTGGGTAAATTATTGATAATTGATAAGGATGTGATTGATTTTGCCAATAATGTAGAAGATATGGCAACCGTGGTGCAGTTGATCGAGAGAGAGATAAACGGTTTGTTTTAATTTAGTTAAAAGTATAAAGTCGAAAGTTAAAAGCAAAAGAAGATTTTGTATTCCTCCCGCCTATGAAGCTTGACTTTCAACTTTTAACCTTCAACTTTTAACTTCTATGAAAACCCTCGGCATCATTCCTGCACGTTACGCGTCCACCCGCTTCCCGGGCAAGCCGTTGGTCGATATCGCCGGCAAAAGCATGATACAGCGCGTTTATGAGCAGGCAAAAAAATGCACCTCGCTTAGCGAAGTTATTGTAGCCACCGATGATGACCGGATATTTAACCATGTAAAAGATTTCGGCGGCGTTGCAATAATGACCTCGCCCGACCATCAAAGCGGTACAGATCGTTGTGCCGAGGTAGCCCTACAGCATCCACAATACGATGTGGTTATTAATATACAGGGTGATGAACCTTATATCGATCCTGAACAGATCACCAAAGTTGCCGCATGTTTTACTTCGGCTGATGTGCAGCTATCAACCTTGATAAAAAGAATAGAGACGTTGGATGAATTGCATAACCCTAATTCGCCAAAAGTTATTATTAACCACCAATCCGAAGCTATCTATTTTTCGCGCACGCCACTGCCCTACCTGCGCGGGCACGAACCGCAGGAATGGTTGAAGCATTTCACATATTTTAAACATATCGGTATTTATGGCTATCGTGCCGATGTTTTGCAGCAGGTAACCAAACTGGCCGTATCATCGCTTGAAAAAGCTGAAAGCCTGGAACAACTTCGCTGGATAGAGAACGGCTATCGAATAAAAGTGGCCGAGACTGAACTGGAAACGCATGCAATTGATGTACCTGAGGATCTGGAAAAATTAAGAACCGGGATTTAACTGATTTTGCCGGATTTACAGGATACGATTCCTGTTAGTATCCAAAAAATCAAAAAAAATCCAATAAATCCTGGTTCATTAATAAATTTTCTATATTTGCAGCAGCTTGTCAATATAGATATACTATAAAAAATGAACGGTTTTAACTTACATCATCCTCATCTGCATCATCGCCACCATATGGCGACCAGATAATGTATGTTTCCGCGAGAAACTCGAACCTCATTTTTATTTATAGTTTTACACCCCAAACATTTTGAAAACATTAAAAATCGCGATCCAAAAATCGGGTCGGCTCAACGAAAAATCCGTTGAACTACTAAAAAACTGCGGCCTTAATTTCGAAAATTATAAGAGTTCGCTCATTTCGCCCGTTTCAAATTTCCCGTTAGAAATACTTTTCCTGCGTGATGACGATATCCCCGAATACGTTCAGGATGGTATTGCCGACCTGGGTATAGTTGGCGAAAATGTAATTGAAGAAACCGAAGTTGAGGTTACCTACCTGCAACGTTTAGGCTTTGGTAAATGCTCGTTGAAAATTGCTGTACCAAACAATAATACCATTACTGAGCTTAACCAGTTAAATGGCCGCTCGATAGCTACCACCTATCCTGTTATTTTGGGTAAATACCTTAAGAAACAAGGCATACAATCCGACATCCGTACTATCTCAGGCTCGGTTGAAATATCACCCGGTTTGGGCCTGGCCGATGCTATTTGCGACCTGGTTTCAACCGGCGGCACGTTAAAAAGCAACGGGCTTATCCCCTTTGCCGATGTAATGAGCAGCGAGGCGGTTTTGATATGCAATAAAAGCAACAGCGAATCGGATCTGATTCAAGAACTGGTACAGCGTATACAATCTGTGTTGCGTGCCAAGGAAACAAAATATGTGGTGCTGAATGTACACCGCGATAATTTACAGGCCATAATAGCATTGCTACCGGGCGTTAAAAGCCCATCAGTAGTGCCATTGGCCGAAGATAATTGGGTAGCCGTACACACCGTTATACCCGAACGCGATTTTTGGGATAGGATAAGCCAGCTAAAACAAGCCGGCGCCCAGGGCATTGTAGTAATGCCTATTGAGAAGATCATACTTTAGCCCCCCTGGCCCCTAAAGGGGGAGAAATTAAGCGATATGGAAAACAATAGTTCAAGTAAAATAAAATTTTCAAAAGCTCCCCCTTCAGGGGGCGGGGGGGGCATCTACAATTATTCGGATTTAAGCAGTTCAGACATAAGCAAACTGGTGCAACGCAACGTTGACCCGGCTAACCATGTACGCGATATTGTAGAAGAAGTATTAGCTAACGTAAAACTGCATGGAGATACGGCACTATACGACTACGCACTTAAGTTTGAAAAGGTGGTGTTGGATAAGTTATTCCTAACCAAAACCGAACTTACTGAACTTTCCGCAAGTGTATCGGCAGAACAAAAGGCGGCTTTGGATACCGCTTATAAAAATATTTATACCTTTCACCAAAGTCAGCTTAAAACCGAGGACAAGGTGGAAACTATGCCCGGCGTAACCTGCTGGCGCGAAATCAGGCCGATTGAAAAGGTTGGCTTATACATCCCCGGTGGTACAGCTGTTTTACCAAGCACTATGTTAATGCTGGGCATCCCGGCGCAAATAGTGGGCTGCCGAGAAATTGTGGTTTGCACACCGCCCCAAAAAGATGGCAAGGTTAATCCGTTTATCGCTTATGTAGCTCTGTTACTCAGTATTAATAAAATATATCTTGCCGGCGGCGCACAGGCTATTGCGGCAATGGCTTATGGCACTGATACTATACCCAAGACTGATAAGATATTCGGGCCGGGCAACCAGTATGTGACCAAGGCCAAGACAATTATCCAGTCAACCACGACTACGGCAATCGATATGCCCGCAGGGCCATCGGAAGTACTGGTAATTGCCGATGAAAATGCCAACCCTGTTTTTGTTGCCGCCGATCTTCTGGCGCAATCAGAGCACGGTGTAGATAGCCAGGCCATTTTGGTAACTAATTCGGCAACCATCGCGCAGCAAACGATTGAAGAATTGAATAAACAGTTGCCTGTTTTGCCGCGTGCCGAAATTGCGGCAAAAGCCATTGAAAATTCCTACATCGTGATAACAAACACGCTGGATGAAGCAATGGACTTCAGCAACCAATACGCGCCGGAGCATTTAATACTGGCAACCGCGAATTGGCAATTGTTAACGCCGAAGATCATCAACGCCGGTTCTGTATTTTTGGGGAATTTAACCCCTGAAAGCGTGGGCGATTATGCATCAGGCACTAACCATACACTGCCTACAAGTTCATTTGCAAAGGCCTATTCAGGTGTTTCGGTTGATTCATTCGTCAAAAAGATCACCTTCCAGCATATTACGCCCGATGGTATTAAGAACATTGGGCCAACAGTTGAGATCTTAGCAGAATTAGAAGGTTTACAAGCTCATAAGAATGCCGTGAGCGTTAGAATGAAATAAAATGTTTAGCATAAATAATATAATCAGAGATAACATTAAAAACCTCACCCCCTATTCCTCCGCGCGTGATGAATTTAAGGGTGAGGCCAGTGTGTACCTTGATGCCAATGAGAATGCCTATGGTTCGCCGTTGGATAAACAATATAACCGTTATCCCGATCCGCTGCAATACAAAGTAAAAAAGCGCCTGAGCGAGATAAAGGGCGTACCGCCACGCAATATCTTCCTGGGCAATGGCAGCGATGAAGCTATAGACATCCTTTTCCGCAGCTTTTGCAATCCCGGAGTTGATAATGTAATACTGGTACCACCTACCTACGGCATGTACGAGGTATCGGCCAATATAAATGATATTGAGGCACGTAAGGTACTGCTTACCGACGAATATCAACTGAATTTAGAAGGCATTGCCGAAGCTATCGACAGCCATACTAAAATGATATTCATCTGCTCGCCCAATAACCCTACTGGCAATTCCATCAACCGCGATGATATTGAAACCCTGCTGGCAAACTTTAACGGTTTGATAGTTATTGATGAAGCCTATATCAATTTTAGCCGCCAAAAAACATTTATACAGGAATTGACCGAATATGCTAACCTGGTAGTACTGCAAACCCTGTCGAAAGCATGGGGACTTGCCGGTTTACGTGTAGGTATGGCCTTTGCCAGTGAAGAAATTATCGAGGTGATGAATAAGGTGAAGCCGCCTTATAATATTAACGAGGCATCGCAGGAGTTGGCGTTAAAGGCGCTGGATAATGTGTCTTTGGTTAATGTTTGGATAAAAGAAATACTGGAGCAGCGCGATAGGTTGGTACTTAACCTTAAACATTTTGATTTTGTACTGGATATATACCCGTCTGACGCTAACTTTATACTGGTAAAAACAACCGACCCGAAAGGCATATATAACTTTTTGGTTGAAAGGGGTATTATCGTGCGCGACAGGTCGAAAATAGACCTTTGCGAAGGCAGCTTGCGCATAACTGTTGGTACGCCTGATGAAAACGATGTTTTACTAAAAACCTTAAGGGAATTTAAATGAGCAATCCTAAAAAAATACTTTTCATCGACCGCGATGGCACACTGATACTGGAAACGCCGGATGAACAAATAGATTCATTTGCCAAACTGCAGTTCTATCCAAAAATGCTGCAATATCTGCCTAAAATAGCAGCCGAACTGGATTATGAACTGGTAATGGTTACCAACCAGGACGGTTTGGGTACAGCCTCATACCCTGAAGATACTTTTTGGCCTGTGCAAAACTTTGTAGTCAATACATTAAAGAATGAAGGAGTAGTTTTTTCACATTTCGCTATTGACCGCACATTCCCTGCGGAAAACGCACCTACACGCAAACCAAGTACAGGGTTACTGACGCAATATTTCGATACCGAGAAATATGACCTGAAAAATTCATACACCATTGGCGACCGTAAAAACGATGTATTGCTTGGCTATAACTTAGGCGCGAAGGCAATTTGGATAAATGAGAACTCCGGATTGGGCGACAATGAATTTAGCGCAGACGAAGCAGATAAAATAAAAAGTACTGTCGCTCTTGAAACTACGGATTGGGCCAAGATATATGAATTTTTAAAGGTTGGCGAACGCGTGGTTGAACACCGCCGTACCACAAAAGAAACAGACATCTACATAAAAATAAACCTTGACGGAAAAGGCGAGTCGAAAATAAACACGGGGCTTCATTTTTTTGACCATATGCTCGACCAGATCGCCCGTCATGGCAACATTGGTTTAGAAATTATTGCCAAAGGCGACCTGCATATCGACGAGCATCATACCATTGAAGATACCGGCATAGCCTTGGGCGAAGTTTTTGCAACAGCTTTGGGCGATAAACGGGGTATTGAGCGTTACGGTTTTTGCCTGCCGATGGATGATTGTTTGGCACAGGCGGCCATCGATTTCGGCGGACGTAACTGGATAGTTTGGGAAGCTGATTTTAAACGCGAAAAGGTGGGTGATGTGCCTACTGAAATGTTTTACCATTTCTTTAAGTCGTTTAGCGATGCTGCCAAATGCAACCTAAACATAAAAGCCGAAGGCCAGAACGAGCACCATAAAATAGAAGCCATATTTAAAGCCTTTGCAAAAGCAATAAAAATGGCCGTAAAACGTGATGTGAATAATATGGTTTTACCAAGCACTAAAGGAGTGCTTTAGCCCCCTAACCCCCTAAAGGGGGAACTTTTAATTAGCATGAACGAAGAGGAACAAAATATTCAGGATGAGCAATCGTCGCCACTACAAACTCCCCCTTCAGGGGGTGGGGGGCTCGGCATCATCCGTTATGGTGCCGGCAACATCTTCTCGCTTACAGCAGCGCTGGAGCGATTGGGCATTGCTTATGGTATGGTGTACACTGAAGCTGATTTTGAACAGTTCGACCGTTTTATTATTCCCGGCGTGGGGCATGCAGGCGCGGCTATGGATAAGTTGCAAAACACCGGGTTGGTGCCCAAAATAAAATCACTTACCAAACCGGTGCTTGGCATTTGCGTAGGTATGCAATTACTTACCTCCTATTCCGAAGAGGGCGACTCAAACCTGCTTAATTTATTCCCTGTACGTACATTAAGATTTAAGGACAGCGCCGACTATAAGGTGCCTCATACGGGCTGGAACAAGGTGTTTCCCGAAAAGGAAAACATACTTTTTAAAAATATTCCGTCAGGATCACATTTTTACTTTGTACATTCATACTTTATTGAGTATGACCAAACATATACTTTGTCTTCAACAGATTACAACAATAAATTTTCGGCATCAATTTGGCGGGATAATTTTTACGGGGTGCAGTTCCATCCCGAAAAATCCGGCAAATATGGTGAGACCTTATTAACTAACTTTTCAAACATATAAAAACATGTACATTATTCCTGCAATTGATATTTTAAATAAGAAAGTGGTAAGGCTGCGCGAGGGGGATTATCAGCAGGTAACTGAATATGAGGTTACTTTAGAGGAAATGATAGAAAGGTACCAATCGTATGGTACAAATCTCATCCACATTATTGACCTTAATGGCGCTAAAAACGATTTTAGTAACCAGCAGTATTTGTTCGATACCATAAAAAAAACGGACATGCTGGTGCAATACGGTGGCGGCATACGTAGTATTGATAAGGTCAAAGAACTGATAGATGCCGGTGTACACCGTGTTATTATAGGTACCCAGGCCCTCACCAATCCCACGTTTTTAAAGGACTTGAGCAAAGAGATCTGTGGCCGCGACAAATGTTCGGACCAGGTGGTTATAGGCATCGACGTTTTGGATGAAGTAATAAAATATTCCGGCTGGATGGAAAGTTCGCCCATAAAGCTGATGGATTATGTTGATAAATGCCTGGCATTAGGTTTTTTCCGTTTCCTGTGTACAGATATTAATAAAGACGGAAAACTCGGCGGCGCAGGCATCGACCTGTACAGCAAACTGCTAGATCATTCGCCATTTATCAAACTGATAGCTTCTGGTGGTGTAAGTTCAATGAACGATATTGAGCAGCTTAGCCATATCAAAGTTGAATCGTGCGTAGTTGGTAAAGCCATTTATGAGGGTCATATCTCTATTGAAGATGTGAAGAACTGGAATTTGGAATCGTTGATATCTATCTAACCCATAGCCCCCTAACCCCCTAAAGGGGGAACACAAAGCAGATGAAAAAGCGAATGTTCATGGGTGCTAGCAGTCTTATATTCAAGAATGCTGAAACATTGAGAAATAATATGACACCCGCTGAGATGCTGCTTTGGGGATATTTAAAGGGCAGTCAGCTTGGGGCAAAATTCAGAAGACAACATCCTATAGGCATTTACATTGCAGATTTCTATTGTCATCAACACAAAATTGTAATTGAAGTTGATGGAAGTATACATCATCTTCCGGATATAATTAAAAATGATATAGAAAGGCAAAACAATTTGGAATTAGACGGTCTCAAGTTATTGCGCTTCACAAATGATCAAGTATTTAAAGAATTAGGAAAAAGTATTGAGCACTATTAAACAAGCGTTAAGCTCCCCCTTCAGGGGGCGGGGGGGGCTCAGTAAGCGAATTATTCCCTGCTTAGACGTTGCGAACGGTAGAACCGTAAAAGGCGTAAACTTCGTCGACCTGCGCGATGCAGGCGACCCGGTTGAACTGGCCTGGAACTACTCACAGCAGGGGGCCGATGAACTGGTATTCCTTGATATTACAGCCACCCACGAACGCCGCAAAACAATGGTCGAACTGGTAAAAGCCGTGGCCCGACAAATAAACATTCCCTTTACCATAGGCGGCGGCATAAATGAAATTGCTGATGCAGATGCCCTGCTCAACGCCGGCGCCGACAAAATATCCATCAACTCGGCCGCGGTACGCAATCCCGCTTTAATTGATGAACTGGCAAAGGCATTCGGCGTTCAGTTTGTGGTGATAGCGGTAGATACCAGGATTAATGGCGATAAAAATATCGTCCACCTGAATGGCGGCAGGATACCTACCGAGAAAGAAACCCTGGATTGGATAAAAGAAGCTGAAAGCCGCGGCGCTGGTGAGATATTGCTCACCTCAATGGATCACGACGGCACAAAGGGCGGTTTTGATAACAAGCTGCTTAAATTAGTTAACGACACTGTGCATATCCCGGTGATAGCCTCAGGTGGTGCGGGATCAGTACAACATTTTGTTGATGTATTTGAGCAAACCAACGTCGATGCGGCTTTAGCAGCATCGGTATTCCACTATGGGGAAATATTAATACCCGACCTGAAAGAAATTTTACGCCAAAATAATATAGAAGTGCGTACACTTGCTTCATAAAACTGAACTTTCACCATGCCTATCATTATTGAAACAGAACGGCTAATACTGAAACAGTTTTGCGAAGACGATGCAAAACACCTGCTTGAACTAAACAGCGACCCGGATGTTACCAAATACACCGGGGATGTTGCCTATACTTCAATAGATGAAGTATATGAGTTTTTGAAAGGTTACGACCAATATGAAAAATATGGACAGGGCCGCTTGAATATGTTTGATAAACAAACGGGCGAATTCATCGGTTGGTGCGGGTTAAAATATTTGGCAGATGAAGGTTATAGCGACTTAGGTTATCGCCTGCTAAAAAAACATTGGGGCAAAGGTTATGCTACAGAAGCAGCGGCAGCCAGCCTTGAATATGGTTTTAAAGTGCTTAATTTGGAAAAAATTATCGGTAAAGCTATGAAAGAGAACAAGCCATCGATAAGAGTATTTGAAAAATTAGGTTTAAAATACAGCCACGATGATGAATGCGGGAAACACCCCGGCGTGGTTTATGTAATTACAAAAGAAGAATGGAAATAGATTTTAACAAAGCTGACGGTTTAGTACCGGTAATTATACAGGACGAACATACCCTTGAAGTGCTGATGCTGGGCTACATGAACAAGGAAGCCTACGATAAGACGGTACAGGAGAACATCGTTACGTTCTTCTCACGCTCAAAAAACCGGCTCTGGACAAAAGGCGAAACCAGCAGCAACTTTCTGCATGTTAAAAGTATTGACATTGATTGCGATAACGACACGCTTTTAATTAAAGTTAAAGCCGATGGCCCAACTTGTCATACGGGTTCGCGTAGTTGCTTTGATACCGCATATAACCAGAACTTTATATTGGAGCTGGAGCAAATAATTGCAGACAGGTATGAGAATCCACAGGAAGGCTCGTATGTAAATAAGTTGCGTAAAAAAGGACTCAATAAAATAGCCCAAAAAGTTGGCGAAGAAGGCGTTGAAACCGTAATCGCGGCCTTAGCCGAAACCGAAACTGACTTGATAAACGAAGCATCGGACTTGGTTTTCCACCTGCTTGTTTTGCTGCGCGAAAAGGGCCTGTCGCTCGAAACCATAGCTAAAAATTTAGAGGAAAGACATAAATAGAGTCGATAGTCCATAGTCGATAGTCCATAGCTGCTTGCTTGCTTACTATCGACCATGGGCTATGGACTATGGGCAAATATGATCACCGTACAAAAAACAGCCGAACTAACCGGCCACAGTAACCCCATATTCACTTTGGCGCTTTCGCAAAAGCCGGGTATACTTTTTAGCGGTGGCAACGATAAGGGTGTGGTGGAATGGAGCCTGAAAACCAACAGCTTCATCAAAGTAATGTTCCCGGTTCCGGCATCAGTATACGCTATTTATTGCCCTGAGGGTTTTCCCCTAATGTTTGCCGGGCTGCGCACAGGTGATGTTGCCGTGTTCGATTTCTTGCAGCAGAAAGTCATTACCATATTAAAACATCATACAAAACCTGTTTTCGATATTAAATCGGTAAGCAGCAAAAAAGAGTTGCTGGTAGCGTCGGAAGATGGAACAGTTTCCATATGGAACATGGAAACACTTCAATTACTGCATACCATTAATGTTTCAAACGATACGGTACGCTGTATTACCATCACCCCAAATGAAAAACAAGCTGCCTTTGGCTGCCGCGATAATCAAATAAAAATATATGATGTTGAAGATTATTCACTGATAAAAACACTGCATGGGCACACTATGGCTGTATTTTCATTACAATACTCTTTGGCTGGCGACTACCTGGTATCGGGCAGCCGCGACGCACAGGTGAAAATATGGGACAGCATATCCTATAACCAAATCCAAAACACCCCGGCGCATTTGTTTGCGGTAAATTCCATTGCCTTCCATCCCACCCAACCCTACTTTGCCACCGCTAGTATGGACAAAAGCATAAAACTCTGGGGATCGGATGATTTTAAATTATACAAGGTTATCAGCCGCGAAAAAGGCTATCCCGGCCATGTATTATCCATCAATAAATTAGTGTGGAACGGTGATGACCTTATCTCGGTAAGTGACGATAAGAAAATAATTGTATGGAGCGTACAATTTGACTAGACCGATAGCTTTATGTGGCGCTTTACCGAATGTAATTTGTGTGTATAACGCTTTAATTCTTCCGAATAAATTCCTTTATCGTCCAAAGTATCTATTTTAACTTTTCCCGATGCGTGTATGATCTGCCCGCCGTTAAGCATAATGCCTACGTGCACAACCCTATTTTCCGAATTATGAAAAAATGCAAGGTCGCCTGTGGTTATATTATGCCTGTCGGTGACTAAGGTTCCCTGCTCAACCTGTAGCGAGGCATCGCGTTTTAAGTGTATGCCGTGCAACTTAAATACCGCCTGTGTAAACCCCGAGCAATCAATACCAAAATGGGTGCGGCCGCCCCATAAATAAGGCGCATTTAAAAAGGATTTAGCCGTGGTAACAAAATTTTCAATATCGCCTTTGGGGCCTATTATCTCAAACTTCTCATTAACAATTTTGCAGGTGTTGCCTTCCAAAAACGCAAGCGAACTGCCAACCGGCAAATAAAGTATGGTATTTTCCGATTTCTTCCAGGCTTGCGTTACAGCCCCATAAGTTAAGGGCGAATGTTCCCTTTTCAACTGCTGGTATGCTAAATGGCCCAGCATGGTAAATTGCAAACGACTTATCCAGCCGGTGTAATTATCATCGGTTGTAACTATCCTCGCCCACTTTTCTACCCACTCCAATATCTCGAATGTTTCGCCAAATAAAAGCTGCGACACCATCTCGCTAAGCTCGTTAGCTTCAGCGCGCACAGGTATCACAGCTAAATTACAAATGCCATATTCCATTAAGTAAAAATATAAAATTCTGTTGGATTAAAAAGTAATTTAAATATATTTGTAAGCACTTACGTAATTAAATACATATAGCTTATGTCAGTAATAGACGACCTTAATGAACTAGCCATTGGCGCACGCATGAAACGCTTGTACGACCTATTTGCCAAAGATGTTGTATTGATATACCAGGATGAGAAACTGAATTTCGAACCTAAATATTTTACCCTGTACTACCTCATAAGTAAAAAGGGCGAAATAGGTATTACCGAAATTGCTGACGAACTGAACCTCACCCACCCGGGAGTGATCCACCTGGCAAAGGAACTGGAAGCCCTGGGCTTTATCCAGTCGGGAAAATCAGCTACCGATAGCCGCAAACGTATACTAAAACTTTCAGAAAAGGGTATTGAATCGCTTGATAAATTTCAGCGCGTTTGGAAAAAGATCCTGCTTTTAAATCAATCGTTATTTAATAACCAGCAACATAACTTACTTACTGCCATTATGGAAACTGAAAACCAGCTTAGCGCCAAACCGTATTACCAACGGTTTAAAGAAATGTTTGAATCTACTACAGGAACAGGAGTAAACATAGTTGAGTATGATCCATCGCTTGCAAAATATTTTAAATCATTAAATATCGAGTGGATAAACACCAATTTCACGGTTGAGGAGCATGATCTGGAACAACTGAATCATCCCGATTCACACATTTTAAATGACGGCGGCACAATAATCTTCGCCACAGTCAATGATGAAATAGCAGGCACCTGCGCACTCATCAAAACCGGCGATAACGAATACGAACTTGCAAAAATGGCTGTCGACCCAAAATATCGTGGCCGCAAAATAGGCAACGTATTAATGGGTACCATTGTTAAGAAAGGGAAGGAATTGGGGGCAAAGCGCCTCTGGCTTGAATCGAATACCAAATTGGTGCCTGCACTAACCATGTATGCAAAGTTTGGCTTTAAAGAGATACCTATAGATAATTCGCCCTTTTCAAGGGCCGACATCAGGATGGAATTGTTTTTATAGCAGCGAATCCAGGCCCCGTGCTAATGATTTACGAAGTTTAAAAAACTTAGTAAATCTGTTCATCATTACATTTACGTCTTCGCAGCGGTCTCTCGCAGAGGACCCTGCGCGGCTGTGAGTTGGGCTGAACACTTTGCATGTGTACGCAGGGTCCTCTGCGCGGCTGTGAGTTGGGCTGAACACTTTGCATGTGTACGCAGGGGCCTCTGCGAGAGACCCTGCGGGGACAAGAAAGAGATACCTATAGATAACTCGCCCTTTTCAAGGGCCGACATCAGGATGGAATTGTTTTTATAAAAACCCAACCCCACAAAAAAAGGGATACCAACAGGCATCCCTTTTTTAATATCATTTCAGCGGGATTATTCGCCCATGTGCAGCCATTCTTTTTTGGATAGCAATTCTTCCTGTGTTTCGCGCACATTTTCGTCGTCAACACAGCAATCAACCGGGCATACAGCAGCACATTGCGGCTCGTCGTGAAAACCTACACACTCGGTACACTTATCAGGTACTATATAATAAATATCGTCAGACAAAGCAGCTTGTGACTCCTCTGCATTCAAAGTAACGCCATCGCCAAAATCAATAACACCTTTTAAACCCGTACCGTCAGAAAAACGCCACGCTGCACCCGCATCATAAATTGCATTATTTGGGCACTCCGGTTCGCAAGCTCCGCAATTAATACATTCATCGGTGATTATAATCGCCATATTTTATTAAATATCTTATATTCTCAATTAACTTTGCGCCATCCTTAAATGGCGGTTTGCAAATATAACAAAAAATCCATTTAAGGGTTTATTATACTTACCATTTTATGTCAAAATACGCTATTACTACGCAAATAGTTGCTTTTTCAAAACTAGGCAGCCTGATGGCCAACCCCGATAACGATTTAACGGAAATCATTAACGATGAGTTGCATTATAACGCATGGTTTACCCCTGCGAACGTGAAAAAAGCGGTAACATCCATCGGTCATATGCTCAATAGCGCCGATTTAGAAACCTGGCTAAGCAAATACAATCCTAAAAGTTCCGGTAAAAAAGTGGGGCTTATACTGGCAGGCAACATCCCGCTAGTTGGGTTTCACGATGTTTTATGCGTACTGGCAAGCGGTAACCATGCCTTAATTAAGGCATCATCACAGGACAGTCATTTAATAAAATATGTGCTTGAAAAACTGGTGGAGATCGACAATAGTTTTGCCAATAGCTTTAGTTTTATTGAACGGCTAGAGAATTTTGATGCCGTAATTGCTACAGGTAGTAACAATACATCGCGCTATTTTGATTATTATTTTGGCAAGGTGCCTAACATCATCCGCAAAAACCGCAACAGTATAGCGGTACTAACCGGCAATGAAACAGCTGAACAATTGCATGAACTTGGCCACGATATTTTTGATTATTACGGTTTAGGCTGCCGTAACGTGTCGAAACTATTGGTACCCGATGGCTATAACTTCAATTTCTTTTTTGAGTCGATAGAGGATTATAACGCCATCATCCATCACCATAAATACAATAATAATTACGATTATAATAAATCCATATACCTGGTAAACAGCGATAAGCATTTTGATAATGGATTTTTGCTACTGAAACAGGATGACAGGTTTACCTCGCCCCTGGCGGTTCTGTTTTATAGTAATTATGCTAATATCAAGGATGCTGAACGTATCATAAACACCGAAAGCGAAAAGATACAATGTGTAGTAAGCGCCGCACCTTTAGAAGTAAACAACCAGTTAGTAGCTTTTGGCCAGAGCCAGCAGCCCAAATTGTGGGACTATGCCGATGGTATTGATACGATGGAGTTCTTGTCAAAACTATAAAATAACAATACCTTTGAGGAAAAGGTGAAAGGCGAAAGGTAAAAGGCGAAAGGTAATAAACCGACAGACGCTTTTACCTTTCTCCTTTTGCCTTTAACCTTATAAAAATGTATATCATAAAAGTTAAAGGCGTAGCTAAAATACCCGATTATGTGCAGTTAAGGGACGATAAGTTTACGTTGCTGGCTTATTTCAGGGTCGACAGGCCCGAAAAATCGTTGGATAAGCTTGGGCTTGGCGATAAAGCCGACTATATAATGAACATTGTTAAAGAATTGCCTTTTGGGCAGATATTGAAATTAGACCTGTAAGATGATTGGAAACTCTATTATAAAGCTGAACAAGGTTAATATTTTTCAGCAGAAACACCTGGTATTATCAAACGTGGACCTGCATATTGATAAAGGCGATTTTGTTTGGCTGATAGGTCAGACCGGCTCGGGCAAAAGCAGTCTGCTTAAGTTGCTTTACGGCGATCTTAGCCCGGCAAACGGTACAGGCCACGCCTGCGGTTATGAACTCGACAGGTTGACAACCCGCGAGATTCCTTTCCTGCGCCGCAAACTGGGTATAGTTTTCCAGGATTTCCAGTTATTGACAGACCGCTCAGTAGAAGAAAACCTACAGTTTGTAATGCGCGCCACTGGGTGGACCGATAAAAAGCTAATAGCCGAGCGTGCTTTAGATGTGCTTGAAAAAGTGGGTCTGCGTTCAAAATTAAAGAAAATGCCACACGAGCTATCGGGCGGCGAGCAACAAAGGGTAGTTATAGCCCGCGCTTTGGTGAATGACCCCGAAATTATACTGGCCGATGAGCCAACAGGTAACCTCGACCCTGATACATCCGAAGAAATTGTATTGCTGTTGAAGCAGATCAGCAGTCAGATGGGTACAGCGGTAGTTATTGCCACGCATGATTATCATATCATCCGTACTTTCCCTTCGCGCATTATAAAATGCGAGAATGGCAAGGTTTTGGAAGATGTGCAGATAGCTTAGCCAATTCAAAAGTCAAAATTAAAAAGTCAGAACCTGGTTAATCTGTCAGGCTTTGGGCATGGCATGCCACTACTACACCAAACATTTGTTTTACGCTGACAGCTTGTCGGTTTTTAATAAATGGCAGAATAATTGATTTGCACTGTTTACTATTAATATTTAATATGCTTAAGAAGAAAAAGACAGAAAATATGGATTCACCTGAAAATTTAACAGGCGAAATAGACGAAAATAGCCCGGGTGCTGAGAAAGGCCCTTCTGCCGAAGATAAGTTGAAAGAAGAACTGGTAGCCGCTAACGATAAGTACTTGCGTTTATTTGCTGAATTTGATAACTTTAGAAGGCGTACTTCAAAAGAAACTGTTGAATTAAGGCAAACAGCCGGTAAAGAGATAATTGTAGCATTATTACCTGTTTTGGATGATTTTGAGCGTGCTATACGTTCGATGGATAATGCTACCGATGTACAGGCCGTTAAAGCAGGTGTTGAACTAATATATAATAAATTAAGCAATACGCTTGCGCAAAAAGGTTTAAAACCCATGGAAGCGCTTGGCGAAACATTTGACCCCGACCTGCACGAAGCTATTACCAACATACCTGCGCCGACCGACGACCTTAAAGGTAAGGTGATTGACGAGATGGAAAAAGGCTATTACCTGGGTGATAAGGTTGCAAGGTTTGCCAAAGTGATAGTAGGAGCATAATATAATTAGCGATTGAGTGAATTAGTGATTGGGTGAATAAAAACTCACTCATTCGCTCAATCACTCATTCGCTCAATCACTCATTCACTCAATCACTCATTCACTCAATAAAATACCCTAATACAATTTAAAAAATGGCTAAAAGAGATTATTACGATGTGCTTGGTGTTGCTAAAGGCGCTGATGCTGACGAGATAAAAAAAGCATATCGTAAAATGGCTATTAAATATCACCCCGATAAAAACGAGGGCGATAAAGAAGCTGAAGAAAAATTTAAAGAAGCTGCCGAAGCTTACGAGGTTTTAAGCAACCCCGAAAAACGCCAGCGTTATAACCAGTTTGGTCACGCAGCCAATGCTTCATCGCCAAATGGTGGTGGTTATGCAGGTGGCAGCATGAATATGGAAGACATATTCAGCCAGTTTGGCGATATATTTGGCGGTGGCGGCAGTCCGTTCGAAGGCTTTTTTGGCGGCGGCGGAAGACAAGGTGGTGGCGGCAGGCGCGTAGTACGCGGCACCAACCTGCGCATTAAGGTAAGGCTTACTGTTGAAGAAATTGCCAATGGCACCGAAAAGAAAATAAAGGTAAACAAACAAATACTTTGTAAAACCTGCGACGGAACTGGCGCTAAAGATAAATCAAGTTTCCAAACTTGTAAAACCTGCGGTGGTCAGGGTGCTGTGCGCAGGGTGACTAACACTATACTGGGCCAGATGCAAACTACCAGTACCTGCCCTACCTGTAACGGCGAAGGCAGCGTAATTACTGCCAAATGCCCTGTTTGTCATGGTGACGGCCTCATCCGCGGTGAAGAAACCATCAGCATAAACATACCTGCCGGTGTAAGTGAGGGCATGCAGTTGAGCATGAGCGGCAAAGGCAACGCAGCCCCACGCGGCGGTGTGCCGGGCGACCTCATCATCCTGATTGAAGAAATACCGCACGAAACTTTAAAACGCGACGGCAATAATATTATCTATGATCTGCACATCAATTTTGTTGATGCGGCGCTCGGCACCAGTGTTGAGGTACCGACAATTGATGGTAAAGCCAAGATAAAAATAGAACCCGGAACCCAGGGCGGTAAAATACTACGCCTGAAAGGTAAAGGCGTTCCCGAAGTAAATTCCTACCATCGCGGTGATCAATTGGTGCACATAAACATCTGGACGCCAAAAGCGCTAAGCAAAGAAGAACGCGAGTTACTGGAAAAATTGCAGGCATCGCCCAACTTCAAACCCAACCCGGGCAAGAACGAGAAAAGCTTCTTTGAGCGGATGAAGGAATATTTTGAGTAAAGGTGAAAGGTAAAAGCTGAAAGGCGAAAGGTTTTTAAAAGCTCAGGACTTTGGTTCTGGGCTTTTTTGTATTAAGGGTTATTCGATTCTTACCAGATAAAACTCATCATCAATAAAAGTCCAGGAGTCAAGAACAGGCAGCTCATTTTTCAAATCATATACATCTTTCTCAGAAAACTGGAATTTTGAAATTGTTTTCCATCCTTCAGGTATAACTTCAAATGGCTTACCAAATTGCTGCGTAACATCTATTAATATCGCTTCATCCTTTAAATGAGTTTGTATGTTATTTTTTTCAAATAATTAAAAGTTGCTCCTAATGGTATTTCCAGGTCTGAATAGAAGCAAAATAAATCAAGTGTAAGGTTCTCATCTCCATTTCTGTTAAACCCACTATCTATTAATTTTTTTGATGAGGCGCTTACAATTCCATTGACCTTTACCTGATACCGAAAGCTTTTCATATTGACATACAGTTGCAGTGAATTTATAAGCCCGTCAGCAATAAATTCAACAAAAGGCCAAACATCGCCATTGTCCGCTCTAGCAAGCAAGGAATAATAATTTTGGCTATCATCCAATAGTATTATTACCGGCGAAAATCCACTTTGCATCAATATAAAATTCATTAAAATTCTCGATAGACGACCATTTCCGTCATCAAAAGGATGTATTGCAACAAACTTATGGTGAAACAATGCAGCTATTACAACAGGATGCATGTCGTTCTCAACAACCTCACCATACCATTCCATCAACTCCTGCATTTTTGCGGGCGTTTCTTCGGGAGTAGCATAGTAATGTATTTCGCCTGTCGCGGTTTTTACATGATTGGGCGAAGTTTTATATTCACCCAAAGTTATGCGTTTGGTAGTTGGCAAACCCTCTTGCGTTTTTGCGGGTGAATCGTACGGTTCAACCAATATCATTTTATGCAAGGCACGTATATCAGCTTCTGAAATTGGGCGGGTATCTTTAACTATCTCCAACAAAAAATTTATCGCTTCGTTGTGCCCACGTATATCCAAATGGTCTTTTAGCGGTTTGCCTTTAGCGGTTATGCCTTCCATTAAAAAGGCTACCGTTTCACCGTAATTAAGGCGGTTACCCTCAATAGCATTGGAGTGATAATTCCAGTCTAACCTTAGCTTTTGCATCACCCTGCCTTCTACATCTTCAGGCAACGGGCGCATAGCGTCAATTTGATTTTTTAGGGCATCAACGTCTTTTAGTATATCAGCTTTGCTAAATTCTAATTCCAGCTTCAGGTTCATTTTATAAAGATATAATATTTTGAGGTGAAAGGGTACCGCTGATTTAAGAGTGATTAGAAGATTTCGCTGATTATTTCCTTTGATGCTTTTTAGATACTACTACATTTCTACACACCCCTACCACCAATAAATAAATCAGCTAATTTAGTGGCATAACCAATTATTATGCGCTCCGTTAGCCTTATTGCATTTCCCCTGCTTTGGGCGACTTTGTGTTTCGCCCAAAAGCCAGGTCAGAAAACTTATTGTAACCCGATGAATATTAACTATCGATACAATTTTGAAGAGTTGAATGAGCATATCTCCTACCGCTCCGCCGCCGACCCGGTAATTTTAACCTATAAGGGCGAATATTATTTGTTCGCTACCATATCCAACGGCTGGTGGCATTCGACCGACATGGTGAACTGGAAATTTGTAACGCCAGATAAATGGCCCATGGAGGATATTTGCGCGCCTGCCGCTTTGGTAGTACGTGACACCTTGTTTTTATTCCAGTCGACATTTGAGCAAAGGCCTATATTTTATACTACAACACCGCAAAACGGTCATTTGGAATTTTATAACCGCCTGCTGCCCATGATGCCCGGCGCGCTCGGCGCCTGGGACCCTGATATCTTCCATGACGACGAAACCGATAAATGGTTCATGTATTTCGGCTCTTCAAACACCTACCCCATTTATGGCATACAGCTCGACCCAAAAACGCACCTGAGTTATATCGATAAGGCAAAACCCCTGATCAAACTTCACCCAAAAGAACACGGCTGGGAACGCTTCGGGCAGGATCACAGGGACACGCTTACCCCATTTATCGAAGGCTCGTGGATGACCAAATACAACGGTAAATACTACCTGCAATATGCCGGCCCGGGTACCGAGCATAATGTTTATGCAAATGGCACATACGTTGGAAATGACCCAATGGGGCCATTCACCTATGCGCCTTACAACCCGGTATCATATAAACCGGGCGGTTTTGTTGAGGGCGCAGGGCATGGCAACACTTTCCAGGACCTATATGGCAATTACTGGAACACCGGCACACCCTGGATAGCCGTGAACTGGAATTTTGAAAGGCGCATCGCCATGTTTCCAGCGGGTTTTGATACCGACGGGCAAATGTATTCCAATACACGCTTTGGCGACTTCCCACACTATCTACCCACAAAAAAATGGCAGGACAGGAACGACCTGTTTACCGGCTGGATGTTGTTATCGTACAAAAAACCGGCTTATGCCTCATCGGTGCTTGATACTTTTAAGGCGGTGAATGTAACCGATGAGAACCCGCGCACTTTTTGGGTAGCAAAAACAAATCATGCAGGCGAAAATATCACGGTGGACCTGCTGCACCCCTGTGTGGTAAAAGCTGTACAGGTAAATTTCACCGATTATAAATCGAGCATTTATGCCAGCGATTCAACGGTTTATATCCAATTTAAGCTGTATGCATCAGCTGATAATAAGAACTGGACAAAAATAGCCGACCTCACCAATGAAAAACGCGACCGCCCTAATGCTTATATCGAACTGGACAAACCCGTTACCGCTCAATACATAAAGTACGAGCATGTGTATCAAAAGGCCACAAATTTAGCCATAAGCGATATCCGTGTGTTTGGCAACCTACCCGGTTTTACCGCCGTGAACGGGCCGCCTACACCCAAAAACCTGGTTGTAAAACGCGACACCGACCAACGAAATGTATTCATCAGTTGGGATGCTTCGCCGGGCGGCGTTGTTGGTTATAATATTTTGTGGGGAATTGGCAAAAACAAGCTGTACCAAACCTACCAGGTATTTGCCGACAAGGGCAATAAGCTGGAGCTACGCGCACTTAACGTTGGCCAGGATTATTTTATAGCTATCGAAGCTTTTAACGAGATAGGTGTATCGCCGCAAAGTGAGGTGTTGCACATTAAGTAAAAAGTTGAAGGTTGAAAGTTTAAAGGATAAAAACTGTAATATTTTGCATATTGCCGTATCTAACCTAAAAATCTAAGTAAAAAACCTATTAACTATGCTAAGCATCCGCAATATTGTAAAACAGTACGCAGGGCATACCGCGCTTAACGATGTAAGCCTTGAGGTTGAAAGAGGGCAAATTTTTGGGCTGCTTGGGCCGAATGGTGCCGGGAAAACTTCGCTTATCCGTATTGTAAACCAAATTACCGCGCCCGATAGCGGTGAAGTATATTTCAACGGTGAGAAACTGAACCAGTCGCACATTAACCGTATAGGCTATATGCCCGAAGAACGGGGCCTCTACAAAAAAATGGAGATAGGCGAGCAAATGATATACCTTGCCCGACTAAAAGGCATGAGCCGCGATGAGGCGATAAAAAAGCTACGCTATTGGTTCGAAAAACTGGAGATACAAGCGTGGTGGAACAAAAAAATAGAGGAACTTTCAAAAGGGATGCAGCAGAAGGCGCAGTTTGTATCAACTGTAGTACATGAGCCCGACCTGATCATTTTAGATGAACCATTTAGTGGTTTTGACCCGGTGAACGCAGAGTTGATAAAGGACGAGATACTTGAGCTTAACCAGAAAGGCGCTACCATCCTGTTCTCCACCCATCGCATGGAATCAGTTGAGGAATTGTGCGATTCTATCGCCCTGCTCAACAAATCGAAAAAAATACTGGATGGTACGGTAAAAAGCATTAAAAATTCTTACCGTAATGCCACCTACCTTATAGAATATACGGGCAACCAACTCGACCTTGATGGTTCGCAGCCATTTAATGTTATTGAGGAGATAGCGTTAGACGATTCATTTACCATCAGGATAAAATTAAATGAGGGTGCAACAGCCAATGATGTACTGCAATACCTTATCCCAAAAACAAACATCAACATGCTGCAGGAAGTGGTACCTACTATGAACGAAATTTTTATTGAAAAAGTAAGCAAACTAAACTAAGCCATGAAGAAAGTATTACTCATTATACAGCGTGAATATCTTACCCGTGTAAGAAAACGCGCATTTATTCTTATGACGCTGCTTGTGCCTTGCCTTATTGCGGCAATGTTTGCCATTATTGCATATATCGCCAAACAACAGGAACAAACCTTACATAAAATATATGTACTGGATGAGAACGGCGCGTTCAAAGGCAAATTTCACGACTCGAAATCAAAAAAATATGTGACCATCGATTTACCGTTAAGTGTAGCCAAAGATACCGTGCAGAAACATGAAGACGACATATTGTTGTTTATCCCCGCCACAACCGACAAAAAAGATAGTGTAACAGTATTTGCAAAAAAGAAGAACACGCTATCACTGGCCGATGATATACAAAGCGAACTTAACAATATTGCTACAGGCAACCGTATGGTGCAGGCGCATATTGATACCGCACAACTGCATAAAATAAAAAGCAATATAGTAGTACAGGCACAGGAACTTACGGATGCGGGCGCCAAAAGTGCCAATGTTGGAGCGAGTTACGCGTTGGGGTTTGCCGGGGCCATATTAATCTGTATGTCGTTGTTTATATATGGCGCGCAGGTAATGCGCGGTGTGATAGAGGAAAAAACCAGTCGTATTATTGAGGTTATCGTATCATCGGTTAAACCCTTCCAGTTAATGTTGGGCAAAATAATTGGCGTTGGCCTTGTTGGTTTAACCCAATTTGTACTTTGGATATTGCTTTCAACCATTGTAACCCAATTTGTTGGTGGCGGTGGCGGCCATTCCGCACAACCAAGTCCGATGATGCAATTTACCAATAATTTGGGTGAGAATATCGTTTATGAGCTTAGCTGCTTTATGTTTTACTGGCTAACAGGCTACCTGCTTTACAGCGCCCTGTTTGCTGCTGTAGGCTCTGCTGTCGACAGTGAGACAGAAACACAGCAGTTCATGTTCCCGATAATGTTGCCGCTTTGGTTTGCTTATATCCTCTCAGTATCCTATCTTTTCCAGGCACCTGATAGTCCGTTGGCCGTTTGGCTGTCCATCATACCCTTAACAGCGCCTATAGTGATGATGGTGCGCATACCGTTTGGTGTTCCCGGCTGGCAGTTGGGTCTATCCATGTTTCTGATGATCGCGGGCTTTTTATTCACTACGTACATAGCTTCGCGTATTTACCGCGTGGGTATTTTAATGTATGGCAAAAAACCAAGCTATAAGGAAATGGTGAAGTGGTTTTTTTATAAAGAATAATTGTAATTATGGATTTATTGAATTACTGAATTATTGAATATTGACATATCTGATTTATTTTTAAACTATTCCCCCATTACTGGGTTTAGGCTTTAATATGACTGATAAAACATCAACCTCATCAGCCAATCGTGGCCCGGTGGCTGTAATGGACCTGGGCACCAATACCTTTCATTTACTCATCGCACGGGGCGATGCTGCCGATCCCGAAGAGCTTTTTCACACCACAGTTCCCGTAAAGCTTGGCGAAGGGGGTATTAACAGCGGCATTATACAGCCTGCGGCCTACCAGCGTGGTATTGAGACTATGCTAAATTTCAGTGAGCGTATAAAGGAATTCAAGGCTGAACGGATTAGCGCTATTGCTACGTCGGCATTGCGCAGCGCATCAAACGGCAGGGATTTTATTGATGAAGTTAAGACCCGCACCGGCATCGCCATCGAAACCATTAACGGCGACCGTGAGGCCCAATATATTTACGAAGGCGTTAAGGCGGGGCATTGTTTAACTGCGAAAAACTCACTGATATTGGATATTGGCGGTGGCAGCGTGGAGTTTATTTTAGGCAATGCCGATAAGATATTGTGGAAGCAAAGCTTTGAAATAGGCGCGGCAAGGATGCTGGACAAGTTTCACCGCGTCGACCCTATCCCCGCATCATCCATAAATGAAATGAGCGGTTATCTTGAGCAAACGCTGCCCACATTTTTTGAGGCAGCCAAAAATATTAAGGTTGATAACATCATTGGCTCATCCGGGGCGTTTGAAACCTTTGTCGAAGTTATAGAACTGCAAAAAGGTAACGAGTTCGACCTGAAAAAAAACAGGAAATATCATTTTGATGCCGATGAATTTATAGCGGTTACTAACAGGCTCATTGCTTCATCACATCATGAGCGCGAAAACACTAAAGGCATTATACCTATTCGGGTGGACATGATCGTTTCATCGGCACTGATAACCCGCTTTGTAATGGCGAAACTGGGGATAAATGATGTATTGATGTCCACCTATTCGTTAAAAGAAGGGGTTTTGGCTGAAGCGTTGGGTTAATGTACAGAATATGCCAAGTAGCACGTTGAAAACCCGATCAACACAACAGCTAGTGCACTTAATAAAAACCCGTTCATGTATTTCCTGGCCGGAACAATTGCAGCGCATATAATGCCAATAACAGCACACAACAAAAACTGAAATGCTATAAAGAAAGCAACAGCTATTATACTTTCATCGTCCGTATTAGTTAGCCTGATCAACAGCGTGTAAGCAACTAATATCGCTATATTAATAGCCACCACGATGATATTTCTATTGCTTTTTTCTTCTTCCATAATACAGGTTACATTTGCATGTCTAAAAAATTAACACAGGTAGAAAAACCAATTAAGAGTATTAAAAATGCGGTCAATATCCATACCCATTTTTTTTCAGTAATCGCGATTATCACGCAAGCAAAAAATTGAATAGCAATAAAGAAAGCATCAATTATAAAACCACCGTTTATAGCCTTTGAAATTATGGTGTAGATGGCAAGTACACCAATATTAATACCGAGTACATAGGCGTTATAATTTTGGGGCTTCTTTGTGTTTTCTTCTGTCATACAGGTATTTCATTTCGTAACTGTTCAAGGTAGGCAACTTTATCGTCCCGGTAAAATATATTCATGGTTTCAAAAGGGATAATTTTCATATCCTTGTTTACAATATGAACGCATGATTTTTTTATGGCCCGCACGTCAAAATTCTGGGCATCAATAAACTGCATAATAATTATCCTGAACAGGTTATCATAACCCAGCCCCGGCGCATCAATTTCGGGCAGGCAACACATTATTGACGCAAGGTGTTCCTTTGCTTTATCGACAGAATTACCGGTGCTGAACATATTGAGCATATGCATTCTCAATTGTTCATCCTGCTCATAAATAATGGTATTTTTTGAATTATCGAGCAGGTCATCGGGGTTTATCATCCTGGTAAGCGGAAATACCTGGCCTCCTAATTTTAGGGCATACCCCATTACCAGCGCATCGGGGTTACACGGGACAGGAATAAGATCATTGGCATTAAAAATATCCGTTTGCTCCAAAATAGCCGACCGTACCTCGGTTAAGGTATACCTGTCTGTTTCGGGGTTAAAATTCTCCAATCTACCGGCTTGTTGTGTTGGCTGGAATGTTACGCCACGCACACAGGGTTGTTTTAATGCATATTCAATAATTTCGCCTATCTCGTCGGTATTTAAACCTTTTTGCAAGGTGACAACCAACGTGGTTGAAAGATTGTACTTATTTAAATTTTCTATGGCCTTTATCCGCACCTCGCGCAAATCCTCACCCCGCAACAATTCCAACGCTTCTTTTTTAAAGGAATCAAATTGTAGGTATATCTCGAAATCGGGGGCATAACCTGCCAGTCGTTTTACAAAATTTTCATCCTTGGCAATACGTATACCATTGGTATTAACCATTAAATGCTTTATGGGCTTTGTTTTGGCAATATCAAGTATCTCGAAAAACTGTGGATGTACAGTTGGCTCTCCCCCGCTTATTTGTACTACATCAGGCTGCCCCTCATTTTCTACTATCACATCCAGCATCTGTTCAATTTCTTCGAGCGTGCGGTGGCGGCCATAACTTGGCGACGACATAGCGTAACAGGTTGGGCAGCTCAAATTACAGCGGTCGGTAACCTCAATCACAGTGAGGCATGAGTGCTGTTCATGGTCCTGGCACAAACCGCAATCGTAAGGGCAGCCATAATGAGTTTTGGCATTAAATTTCAATGGCATTTCACTGCGCTTGGCGTAATTGCGGCAGTTTTTGTAGTACTCAATATCTGTTGCTATTAAAACCTTCTCAAATCCATGCTGTCTGCAATTTTTAAGCATGTAAACCTTTCCATCTTCAAACACAATTTTAGCATCAACCCTGCGCAAACAGGTTGAACAAATGCTAAGCGTGAAATCATAATAAATATACGGGCGTTCAGGCATAAGGTTTAATTAGTTTTGAAGGATAAAGAAAAACTTTATAATAATACAAAATACCTGCTAAACAAACCAATTGAATTACCGACAAGCCGAAACTAAAAAAATAATCGGGCTTGATAAACTCGATCATGAACCTAAATAAAAGATAAGCAGAAAGGAATATTTTGAACCGTGCGCCATTAGCTAAATGGCGGTATTTTTCAATAGTTTTTAGTGCTATCCATAAAATTATCCAAAATAATATTTCATATAAATTGGTTGGGTGACGAGGGATACCCTCGCCAAAGTTGATGGCCCAGGGCAATTTTGAAGGGATACCAAAAGTTCCATCATCAAGCCCTGCTAAAAAACAACCGGTGCGGCCAATTATCATTGCCAGTATCAAAGGGTAAACCATCAGGTCGCCCGATGAAACTTTTATTTTAAGCAGTTTTTTTGTCAGCTCAACCCCTATCAAACCGCCCAACATCCCTCCGACTATAGTTTTATTCCCTAAAAAATAAACCGGATCAAAATGGACCAGTAATGGCGGATTTTCGAAGATGCCTACGATATGCGAACCCAAAAAGGCCCCCGCTGCTGCGCCGATAAAAATAAGCAGGCGGTGGTCTGTGCTTATCGGGTCGTTGGTTTTGCTTCTTAAATAGCTATAGTACCTGTACCCGATTATATATGCCAGTGTTTCGCATATAAAATGTATGGGGATATATGATTTGCCTAAAGGGATGTTGACCGGGAAGTGCATTTATTTTTACCGGAAATATACCTTGCTTTTCTAACAATGACAATACAATGCCATTCTTTTTCCATCGGCACAAAAAAATAAAAACATCATTTGTATATTGCCCCTAATAACTGATCGCTTTATGAAATTGAAATTTACCCCGCTCGTACTCATCGCATTTTTAACTATTTCGGTACAGGCACAACGCAGGCACCGCGCCGCAAGCACCAACGATACTATATCATCCAATTACGATCCCGCGTTACTTTTCGCTCCTGGTTTTTATGCCGATAAGGGTAATGAGTTCCATTCAGCCAATGGTGAGCCGGGCCCCAAATACTGGCAAAACCGCCCCGATTATGTTATCAAGGCATCAATAGATACCGTTGCAAAGGTTTTGACCGCTACCGAGAATTTAGCTTACACCAATAACAGTCCCGATGCTTTGCAATATCTCTGGCTGCAACTCGATCAAAACACCTACAAAAAAGATGCGCGTTCTAACTTTTATTCCAGCAATCAACCAGCGTTTAACGATCATACACAGGGTTACCAGTTTGAATCGGTTGAGGTGATGCAGGATGGCAAAACCCAAAAAGCAGACTATGTGGTTACCGATGCCCGTATGCAGGTACGCCTAACTAAGCCACTTGCACCTAACGGCGGCAAAATTACTTTACTTATAAAATATCATTATACTATACCGGCAGCTTTTGGCGGCCGTACCGATTACAGCGACAGCAAGAATGGCCGTATGTACGAGATAGCGCAATGGTATCCGCGCATGTGTGTTTATGATGATTCGCATGGCTTGGACACATTGCCATTTTTAGGCAGCGGTGAATTTTATTGCGAATATGGCGACTTTGATTATTCCGTAACCGTTCCATGGGATATGATTGTAGCCGGATCAGGTGAGTTGCAAAACCCAACAGAAGTACTTACCCCAAAAGAGATAGCGCGCCTTGCTGCCGCACGCAACAGCGATAAAACAGTATTTATACGTACAGCAGCAGAAGTGAACGACCCGGCGTCGCGCCCGGTACGTACAGGCAAACTGACCTGGCATTTTAAAATGTACAACACACGCGATGTGGCATTTGGCGCATCAAAAGCTTATATATGGGATGCCGCACGAATGAACCTGCCGGGCGGCAAAAAATCGCTGGCCATGTCGGTTTACCCGGTCGAAAGCGTGGGTGACACGGCATGGACAAGGGCTACCGAATTTTTAAAAGGATCGGTTGAGCATTTCTCGGCCAAGTGGTTTGTGTATCCCTATCCGGTTGCTATAAACGAAGCGGGTATTGCAGGTGGCATGGAATATCCGGGTATTACTTTCGACGCCTTTAACTCAAGCGGAAAGGATCTGTTTGGCCTAATAGCCCACGAGATAGGCCATAACTGGTTCCCGATGATCGTAGGTTCGGACGAGCGCCGTTACGGCTGGATGGATGAGGGACTGAATACCTTTATTGATATTTATGCTCATGACGTGTTTAACAAAGGCGAATACGCACCAAAACGCGATGGAGAATACGCGCCTAAAGGCGGCAACCCTGCTGATGAGGTATTAACGGGTATGCTCGATCCCAATGCCATAAACATTATGACCCCGGCCGATGGAGTTACCGAAACATACCGCCACCCAATTACTTATTTCAAAACTTCGTTTGGTTTGGTTTTGCTGCGCGAACAGATATTAGGGCCTGAACGTTTTGATTATGCGTTCCGCAATTACATTAGTAAGTGGGCCTATAAACATCCGCAGCCTGAAGACTTTTTCAGGAGCATGGACAACGGTGCCGGCGAGGACCTGGCCTGGTTTTGGAGAGGCTGGTTCTACAATAATTACAAACTGGACCTTGCTTTGGTTGATGCAAAATATGTGAAAGGTGACCCTAAAAACGGCATACAGGTAACCATTGCCAATAAAGAAGCTATGGCCATGCCGCTTACGCTTGAAGTAAAACTAAAAGACGGCAGTAAACAACGTATAAAATTCCCGGTTGAAACGTGGTTACAGCAACATGCCATTACCTACATCGTGCCAACTACCACCGAAGTTGAAAGCGTAACCATTGACCCGGATAATGCTTTACCAGATGTGAACAGGAACAATAATACTATGAAGGTTAAGTAGGTACAGAAAAATCGTCATTGCGAGGAGGTACGACGAAGCAAACCCAAATGATCGGTAGCAAACATGCATATCGGCGACTTGTATAGTGAGGTTGCTTCGTACCTCGCAATGACGCGATTTATTAAGAAAACAAACTACCCGTTATCTTCATCCAGTTTCGCCGAAATATTCTTTATTGCATCATCAAGTTTATCGGCAGAATAAAATAGATGCTCCTCAGCCTCGCGGTATTCATCGGCCTTGTTGTCGCTTTTCTTCATTATCTCAATAATGCCCAGTATGTTCGAAAGGTGCCTGCGTATTTCGTGCGAATTGATAAATGATATCTCTTGCTTCTTCGCAACAAATAAAAGCCTTTCATAGTGCCTTTTTTGTTTTGTATTGCGATAAAGATCGGGAAGAGCACACGTCTGAACTCCAGTCAC